>NZ_CP077800.1:603444-905167 GCF_019112525.1 Modestobacter sp. L9-4 | reverse complement strand
CCAGCCCGCCGAAGGCGATGTAGGCCCCGGCCAGGAACGAGCTGACCAGGACGCGGTCCCAGCTGCGGTGCACCTTCTTCGCGCCGGTCTCGGCGGCCGCCTGGGCCATCTCCTGCGGTTCGCGGTCGGTCATGTGCTTCTCCGGTGTCGTGGTCCTCGGGCCGCCCGGTCTCGGCGGCCCGGACCAGCCTCGCCCCCGACGCGGCGTCCCGCTCGTTGGAAGCTGCAACCAAGTGTTCGCTGTGCGGGACTGGCGCGGACGGCACCGGGACGGGAGGCTCCCGGCATGACCCTGTCCGGAGGTGTGCGGTGAAGTACCTGATCGTCCTGGTGCTGATCGCGGTCGTGCTGTTCGTCGTGGTGCGCCGCACGGGGGCCCCGGCCAAGCCGCCTCGCCGGTCCTCCGGCGACTCCGGTGCGCCGGTCGCCTGGGGCGGCGACGGCGGTGCCTCCTACGACAGCGGGCCGGGTCACGGCCACGGGCACGGCGGTGGGTTCGACGGCGGTTCGGACGGTGGCGCCGGTGGCGGGTCCGACGGCGGTGGCGGTGGGGGCAGCGGCGACTGAGTCGCCGGTCAGTCGGCGGCGCGGGCCGGGCGGGCCCGCACGTGCATGCGCTCGCCCTGCGGGCCGAACAGCGCGAGCAGCTCGACCGGCGCCGGTCCGGGGTTGGACAGCAGGTGCGGCACGTGGGTGTCGAACTCGACGACCTCACCGGGCATGAGCACCAGCTCCTGGGTGCCGAGGTGCAGCACGAACCGCCCGTTGAGCACGTACAGCCACTCGTAGCCCTCGTGGGTGCGCAGCTCGAGGTCCCCGGTCGGCAGCCCCGGCGGGATGATCATCTTGTAGGCCTGCAGCCCGCCGGGGCGCCGGGTGAGCGGCAGCATGGTCATGCCGTTGCGCTCGACCGGGCGGGGGTGCACCCGCGGGTCCGTCGAGGCCGGCTCGTCGAGCAGGGAGTCCAACGGCACCTGCAGCGCGCGGGTCAGCGGCAGGAGCAGCTCCAGGGTGGCCCGGCGCTGGCCGGACTCCAGCCGGGACAGCGTGCTGATCGAGATGCCGGTGGTCTCCGACAGCTGGGTGAGGGTGGTGTCCCGCTGCAGCCGGGCGGCCCGCAGCCGCGGACCGACCGACTGCAGGACGGCGTCGACGTCGCTCATCGGGCCATTGCCACATCGGCAAGCCAGTTTGTCAAGCGACCGCGGACTCCATCGCCTCCGACACGGTGATCGCGGCGTTGACCAGCGCCAGGTGCGACAGCGCCTGCGGGACGTTGCCCAGGAAGTCGCCGGACCGCGGGTCGAGCATCTCGGCCAGCAGCCCGACGTCGTTGGCGGCGCCCATCAGCTCGTCCATCAGCTCCCGCGCCTCGGCGACCCGCCCGCACAGCGTGAGCGCGGAGACCATCCAGAACGAGCAGGCCACGAAGGTGCCCTCCTCCTCGGCCGCCCCGCTGAACCGGTAGAGGTGCGGGCCGTCGCCGAGCTCGGCGCGCAGGGCGTCCAGGGTGCGGCTCATGCGCTCGCCGCGGTCGAAGCCGCTGATCGCGTGCAGCACGATCGAGGCGTCCAACTGGTCGCTGCCGGGGTACCAGACGTAGGCGCCCTTCTCCTCCGACCAGCAGTTGTCCTCCACCCAGCGGCGGATGCGCTCGGCCTCGCTGCGCCAGCGGGCGTCGTCGCCGGGCACGTGACCGCCCTCGGCGAGCTCGACGGCCTTCGTCAGCGCCATCCAGGCCCCGAGCTTGGAGGTCGTGTAGTGCCGGGCCTCGGGCAGCTCCCACATGCCGGAGTCCTTGCTCTGCCACCGGTCGCAGGCCAGGTCGGCGATGCCGGCCAGCAGCCGCCCGGTGTACGCGTCGAGCACGTTCCCGTTGGCGGTGTAGAGCGCGACGATGGAGAACAGGTCGCCGAACACCCCCAGCTGCAGCTGGCTCGCGGCGTTGTTGCCCACGGCGACCGGGGTGTTGCCCCGCCAGCCCGGGACGTCGCGGAACGCCGCCTCGGGCACCAGTCCGCCGTCCAGGGTGTAGACCACCTGCGGCTCGGGGCCGTGCTCGCGGATCGTGGCGAGCAGCCAGCTGATCGCCCCGTGGGTCTCCTCGCGCAGCCCGAACCGGAACAGCGCGGTCAGCGCGTAGGCCGAGTCACGCACCCACGCGTAGCGGTAGTCCCAGTTCTTGCCGCCCGCCGGGTTCTCCGGCAGTCCGGTGGTGGCCGCGGCGACCATCGACCCGCTGGCGGCGTGGATCAGCAGCTTGAGGGTGAGCGCGCTGCGCCGGACGGCGGTGTCCCAGGGACCGTCCCAGTCGAAGGTGCGGCTCCAGGCCGCCCAGTTGGCGATGGTGCGGTCGACTCCGGCGTCGATGGCGTCGGCGGGCGGGAGGAACAGCGGCTCGCTCTCGGTGGCGACCACCGCCAGCAGCTGCCGGGAGCCCGGCGAGGTGGTGAAGACCGCGTCGATCCGCCGGTCGCCGGCGGTGACGTCGTCGGCGTCCAGGGTGCGCACGGCCAGGGTCACGGAGTCCACCCGCAGCACCGGGCCCTGCGACGTCTGGTGCACCCAGGGGGAGACGGTGTTGAGCGCGGTGCCCGGGCGGACGGCGGCGCGCATCGCCACCGAGCCCTCCAGGCCCTCGATCCGGCGGGCGAGCTCCGACCACGGCAGCCGGCCGGCGACGCCGCTGTTGAGCGAGTCGGTGACCCGCACCCGGCCCGCGGCGGTGGTGAACGTCGTCGTCAGCACGTTGGTGTGCTCGACGTACTCACGCTCCGCGGTGAAGTCCCCGGCCGGGCACAGCTCGATGCAGCCGCCGTTCTCGGCGTCCAGCAGGGCGCCGAACACCGGCGGGGCGTCCATCTCCGGCAGCGGCAGCCAGTCGATCCGGCCGTCGCGGGCGATCAGGGCGATGGTGCGGCCGTCACCGATCGGGGCGTAGGAGCGCAGGTCGGCGTAGCCGTCGGCGTCCCGCTCGTCGACCGGCCCGGCCCCGGCGCCGTCCGCACCCCAGTGCAGGTGCGGACGGCGCCGCGAGGTCGGGGACGTCACGGCGTCGGCATCCCACCGTTGACGTTGAGGGTCTCGCCGGTGATGTAGCTGGACTCCTGGGAGGCCAGGAAGACGTACACCGGGCCGAGCTCGGCCGGCTGCCCGGCGCGGCCCAGCGGGGTCTCCTTGCCGAACTCCGGCAGGGCCTCGGTGGGCTGGCCGCCGCTCGCCTGCAGCGGCGTCCAGAACGGGCCGGGGGCGACGACGTTGACCCGGATGCCCTTGGGGGCCAGCTGCTGGGCCAGCGCCTTGCTCATCGTGTTGATGGCGGCCTTGGTGGTCGCGTAGTCGACGAGGCCGGGGGAGGGCTGGTAGGCCTGGATGGAGCTGGTGTTGATGATCGTGGCGCCGGCCGGCAGGTGCGGCAGCGCCTCCTGGACGATCCAGAACAGCGCGTAGACGTTGACCTTGAACGTGGAGTCGAACTGCTCGGTCGTGACGTCGGCGAGGTCGTCGACGTAGACCTGCTTGCCGGCGACGTTGGCGATGATGTCGATGCCGCCGAGGGCGTCGAGGGTCTTGTGCACCAGGGCGCGGGCAGCGGACTCGTCGGAGATGTCGGCCGGGGCGAGCACGGCCTTCTGCCCGGCCGCCTCGACCAGCGCGGCCACGTCCTCGGCGTCGGCCTGCTCCTCCGGCAGGTAGTTCAGCACCACGTCGGCGCCCTCGCGGGCGAAGGCGATGGCCGCCGCACGGCCGATGCCGGAGTCCGCCCCGGTCACCAGCGCCCTGCGGCCGGTGAGCCGGCCGGTGCCGCGGTAGGTCTTCTCGCCGTGGTCGGCGGTGACCTGCAGGTCCTCGTCCAGGCCCGTGCCGTCCTGGTGCTGCTCGGGGAAGCCGTCGGCGCGGTACTGGGTGGTCGGGTCGGTGAAGGTGTACTGGTCGGCCATGGGCTGGGCGTGCCCCACCCGGCCGCGCGTCACACACCACGCCCCGGCAGTGGGTCAGCCGTTGCCGCGGTCCTTGCCCTTGTCGCCCTTCTTGCCGGGCCCGTTCTCGTCCGGCTCGTCCTCGTCGGGCTCGTCCTCGTCCGTCGGCGTGGCCGTCGCGGTCGGCGAGGGGGTGGCGGTGGCCGGAGGCGGGGTCGGCGCCGCGGTGGTGGTGGGCGCCGGGGGAGCGGTGGCGTACCCGACGGTGACGAGGCCGCCCCCGGGGAGCGCACCGTTCGGCTCGACGCTGAGCACCGTGCCGGGCACCTCGTCGGCGACCTGCTGGGGACGCTCCCGCACCTGGTAGCCCATGGCCTTGAGCCGTGCGCTGACGGCGGACACCTCGAGGCCGATGTAGTCGGAGGCCCGCAGCCGGGTCGGCTGGGTCGTCGGGGCGGCCGAGCTGCGCGGCGCCGTGCTGGTGGCGGTGGGTGTGGCGGCAGCCGACGTGACCGGCGCCGCGGGTGAGGGCGCCGGGTCCGCTGCGGTGCCGCCCGACCGGTCGCCCAGGACGACGACGCCGACCACGATCGCGGCGATGGCCAGCACCGCGAGCAGGGGCAGCAGCAGCCGGCGCCGGTCGCGTGGCGGGGGTGCCACCGGTGCGGGCCGCGCGGTGGACAGGGCGCGGGTCGTGCGCGGTGGCGTCGTTCCGGCCGCGGCGGTGCGCACCGACACGGTGCGGTCGTCGGCCGGGCCGGCGGCGAGGCCCGGGACGGCGGGCAGCACCGCCGTGCGGGGGCCCTCGGCGGCAGGTCGCCGACCACCGCGCAGGGCGTCGACGGCGTCGCGGAACGCCGCGCCGTCGCGGAACCGGGCGGCCGGGTCCTTGGCCATGGCGGTCTCGACGAGCCGGCGCACCGGCGCGGGGACGTCGTCCGGCAGCGGGGCGGGGGTGTCGTGGATCTGGGCCATCAGCACCTGCACCGAGCTCTCGCCGTCGAAGGCGCGCAGCCCGGAGAGGCACTCGTAGCCGACCAGGCCGAGGGCGTAGACGTCGCTGGCGGGGGTGGCCCGGGCACCCTGGGCCTGCTCGGGGGAGAGGTAGCTGGCGGTGCCGATGACCTGGCCCACCTGGGTGAGCTGCTGGCTGGCGGCGGTGACCGCGACCCCGAAGTCGGTGACCTTGACGGTGCCGTCGTCGGCGAGCAGCAGGTTGCCCGGCTTGACGTCGCGGTGGACGACGCCGGCGGCGTGCGCGGCGGCGAGCCCGGCCGCGCTCTGCCGCAGCACGTCCAGCGTGCGCTCCGGGCTCAGCCGGCGGTCGCGGTGCAGGACCGTGCCCAGCGACTCACCGCGCACCAGCTCCATGACCAGGTAGGCGAGGTGCTCGGCGGCCGGGTCGGCGGCGGGCACCTCGCCGTAGTCGAAGAGCGTGGCGATGTTGGGGTGCACGAGGCCGGCGGCGAGCTGGGCCTCGGAGCGGAAGCGGGCCAGGAAGGTCGGGTCGCCGGTGAACTCGCTGCGCAGGACCTTGATCGCGACGTCGCGGGCGAGGACGTTGTCCCGGCCCTGCCACACCTGCCCCATGCCGCCGGTCGCGATGAGCCCGGTCAGCTCGTAACGGCCCCCGAGGAGCCGGCCGTTCGGTTCCATGCCGCTCCTGCCTCCGACGGACCTCCATGAGACCAGGACGGTGCGGGCGGAGCGACAGGGGGAGGGCGTCCGTCGGGCAGGTCACTCGGTGCACCGGCTGACCGGCGGCGCTGCATCGGCTAGACAGTGCACATGACCGAGGTGACGAACTCCGACACTGGCTGGCTCTCCCGGGAGGAGATGGACTCCGCGCGCGAGCGGCTGCCGATCCTCTACGTCGACGCCGTGCCGGTGCGCGTGGACGACCACGGCGTGGTCACCGCCATCGGCCTGCTGCTGCGCATCGGCGGCGACGGGCAGGTCAAGCGGGCGCTGGTCTCGGGCCGTGTGCTCTACCACGAGCGCGTCCGGTCGGCGCTGCTGCGCAACCTGGAGAAGGACCTCGGCCCGCTGGCGCTGCCCCGGGTCCCGGCCGCCCCGCAGCCGTTCACGATCGCCGAGTACTTCCCGACGCCGGGCGTCACGCCGTTCCACGACCCGCGGCAGCACGCGGTGTCGCTGGCCTACGTCGTCCCGGTCGAGGGGGACTGCGCGCCGCAGCAGGACGCCCTCGAGCTGACCTGGTTCTCACCCGAGGACGCCCGCAAGCCCGAGGTGCTGGCCGAGCTGGCCAACGGCCAGGGCACGTTGCTGCTGCAGGCGCTCGCGCACCTCGGCGTCTGACCTCACAGCCGCCGGGGGGTACCGGCGGGGCGACGGGCGACCGATACCGGTTCTGCACTGAACCGAGAGGACGTCGTCTGCATGAAGGTCCGCAATCGCACCACCGGTGACCGGCTGGCCGTGCTCGCAGGTGCCCGGCTCGACGTGCTCGCCGTCGCTCCGGGCGCCCGCGCGAAGTTCGTCGCCCTCGGCGGCGTGCTCGTCAGCACGGGTGGCCTGGCGGCGCTGTCCATGGCGTTCGCGCTGCACATGGCGCTGGGCGTCTGGTGGCCGCTGGCCGCGCTGATCGGCGTGGGCTGGGGGATGGTGATCATCAACCTGGACCGGATGCTGCTGGTCGGGATGGCGCACGACTCCTCGTGGCTGCGCAACGCCGCGATGGCCGTGCCGCGCATCGGCCTGGCCGTCCTGCTGGGCACGGTCATCTCCACCCCGCTGACGCTGCAGGTGTTCAGCAAGGAGATCGACACCACGATCGTCACGCTGCAGGCCGAGGCCGCGGAGCGGTTCACCGACGAGCTGGGTGCCGACGCCCGCTACGCGCCGATCCCGGTGCTGGAGCAGCAGATCGCCGAGGAGCAGGCTGTGCTCGCCGGCGGGGGCGCGGGCGACGCGAACGCCGACCCGCGGGTGACCGGTGCGCAGACCGAGCGCGACGCCAAGCAGGCCACCTACGACGCCGAGGCCCAGAAGTACTCCGACCTGCGGACCAGGGCGCAGTGCGAGCTCGACGGCACCTGCGGCTCGGGTGAGGAGGGTGAGGGCGCGGCCTACTTCGGTGCCGCCGCTGCCGCCGACGCGCAGGCCGACGTCCGGGACGCCGCCAAGGCCGAGCTGGACGCCGCCGACCGGGCGCTGCAGCAGGCCCGGGACGCCGCCGAGACCGACGCGGTGAGCGCCGGTGCGCGCAACGTCGCGATGGCCCAGACCGACCTGGCCACCCACACCGCCGAGCTGCAGCGGCTGACCACGGCCAAGGTCGGCGAGCAGGCCGCCTTCGACGCGCAGAACGCCCAGAGCGACGGGCTGCTGGCCCGCATCGAGGCGATGGACCGGCTGGCCCAGGACCGCCCGGCGGCCGGCACGGCACACCTGCTGCTGTTCCTGCTCTTCCTGTCCGTCGAGCTGCTGCCGGTGCTGATGAAGGTGATGCTCAACTTCTCCGACCCGACGGCCTACGACCGGCTGGAGGTGCTCCGCGACGAGGAGGACGTCGCCGCGGAGGAGATCCGCCGCAACGGCCGGCAGCGCGCCCAGCAGGCCCGGGCCGACCTCGTCGTCGCGGCCGAGACCGACCGGATGGCGCGGGAGATCCTCGACCGGGAGATCGCCGCCCGCGAGGAGGCCGAGCGGGCCGCCGAGCGCAAGGCGCGCCGCCGCGAGGCCCGCAGCCTGCGCCGGGTGCTGGGCCGGATGGTCCGCACGCCGGGTGCCGAGGCCGACGAGTCCCCGGCGGCGAAGCTGGAGCCCACCCTGGACACCGGCGAGCTCGAGGCCATGATGGTCGCCCCGTCAGCGGTCCGGCCGTGGGGCACCGCGGCCAACCAGCCGCCGGTCCCCGCGCCCCGCTCCGCCGCCACCGTGTCGGCCGACAACTGAGCGCGGCTCCTCACGAGGACGCCCCGTCACCCGAGAGGGTGACGGGGCGTTTGCGTGAACCAGTTGTGCACCATCTTCCAGAGGTGACACTCCTCGCCGGTCCGGACCAGGGCCGCACGGCCGAGCCCCTCGCCGAGCTGCTCGACCGCTGGACGGGCCCGGCGCTGAGCCTGGCCCGGCGGGTCGTCGCCGACGACCGGATCGCCGAGGACGTCGTCCAGGAGGCGTTCCTGGCGTACTGGCGCAACCCTGGGGCCTTCGCCTCCGCCCGCGGGTCGTTCGGGGCGTGGTTCCTGTCGCTGGTGCACCACAAGGCCGTCGACGCCGTCCGGCACGAGGCGTCGCTGCGGCGGCGCACCGACGCCGACGCCGAGGACCGGGCCCGCACCGACGAACACGGTGCACCCGACGTCGCCGAGCTGGTCACCGACCGGATGGGCGACGCCCGCGTCCGGCGGGCGCTCGAGGAGCTGCCCGAGGCCCAGCGCGAGGCGCTCGTGCTCGCCTACTGGGGCGGGTACACGCAGCGCGAGATCGCCGCGCGCACCGGCGCCCCGCTGGGCACGGTGAAGACCCGGATGTTCGCCGGGATGCGCCGCCTCCAGCAGGTCCTGGACGGCGGGGGTCTCACCGCCGTCGTCTGAGGGCCACCGGGCATGATCGGGGCATGCCTGCTCCCGGTGTGCCGCTGCAGAAGCTCGGGTTCCTGACCATCGGCGTCTTCGACGACGCCGACCCCCGCGCCGGGCACGAGACGACGCTGCGGGTCATCGAGCTGGGCGAGCAGCTGGGCCTCGACAGCGCCTGGCTGCGCGACCGGCACCTGCAGTACGGCATCTCCTCCCCCGTCGCGGTGCTCGCCGCGGCCACCCAGCGCACCTCGCGGATCGAGCTCGGCACGGCGGTCATCCCGATGGCCTGGGAGAACCCGCTGCGGCTGGCGGAGGACCTCGCCACGGTCGACGTCCTGTCCGGTGGGCGGCTCAACCCCGGGGTGTCGGTCGGCCCGCCGATGCACTGGGACGACGTCAAGGCCGCGCTCTACCCCGACACCGCCGACGTGGAGGACTTCTCCTACGAGCGGGTCGCCCGCTTCATGCGCTTCGTCAACGGCGCCCCGGCGTCGAGCTTCCGCGGCAAGGAGGGCGTGGTCGAGGAGTGGTCGGACCGCGTCCAGCCGCACGCGGCGGGCCTGCGGTCGCGGCTCTGGTACGGCGGGGCGTCGCTGCGGTCGGCGCAGTGGGCGGGGGAGAACGGGCTCAACTTCCTCACCTCCAGCGTCGTCAAGGCCGAGGCGACCGAGGACTTCGCCACCGAGCAGGCCAGCCAGGTGCAGGCCTACAAGGCCGCCCACCCGGCGGGGCGGGTGTCGCAGGGGCTGGTGGTCATCCCGACCGACTCCGCGACACCGGAGCAGCGGGCCAAGTACGAGGCCTACGCCGCCGAGCGCACGCCGCGCACCCGCTCACCGCAGGGCCCCGGCCGGCTGATGTTCGCCGCCGACCTGGTGGGCACGGCCGAGCAGGTCGCCGAGCAGCTGTACGCCCACGCCGGCTTCCGCGAGGTCGAGGAGGTCGTCTTCGCGCTGCCCTTCAGCTTCGAGCCCGAGGACTACGTGCAGATCCTCACCGACATCGCCGGCAAGCTCGGCCCGGCACTGGGCTGGTCACCCGCCGGCTGACCCCTGCCTCTCGGCGGTGCGGGTCAGTGCGCCGGGACGGCGACCCGCGGGACGGCGACCGGCCGGTGGGCGGCGAGCGCGTGCGCGACGCCTGCGGCCACCACGAGCCCCGCGGCGACCGCGGGCAGCGCCAGCGCGGTCGCAGCACCGAGGCCGTCGATGACCAGCCCGGTGACCGCCGAGGCGACCGCCTGGCCGACCACCACGGCGGAGCCGAGCATCGTCATGGTGGTCGCCGCGCGGCCGGCCGGGCTCAGGCGGGTGCCCAGGCCGTAGAGGGTGACCAGGGTCGGTCCGACCCCGCAGCCGAGCACGGCGAGCGCCACGACCAGCCCGGCCTCCGAGCGCGCGGTGGCGAACAGGACGGCGGCGGCCAGCAGCAGCCCACCGAAGGCCAGTGACCGGGCGGGCAGGGTGAACCGGGTGGGCAGCGCCGCGGTGCCCAGCGCGAGCACGGCCGAGCCGATGCCCATCACGCCGTAGAGCAGGCCGGCCCGGTCGCCGTCGCCGTCGGCGGCGAGGAAGCCGGTGAGCGAGGTCAGCGTCGCGCCGAAGAACAGCCCGACGCCGAGCGTGCCGGTGACCACCGTGAGCAGCGGCAGGCGGAGCAGTTCGCGGGCCGGTGCCTGCGCGGTGACGGTGCGGGTCGCCGTGGGCTCGAGCCGCCCGGAGGGGTGCAGCGCGAACCAGGTGACGAACACCAGCGTGAGCACCGCCGCGGCCGCGACCGCCAGCCAGGGGGCGAGGGCGGTGGCGAGCAGCCCGACCAGGAACGGGCCGACGACGAACACCGTCTCGTCGGCCGCGGACTCGTAGGCCATCGTCCCGTTGACCAGCGTCTCGCGGCGGTCCGGGGCGACCGACCGGCGGATCAGCCCGACCAGCCGGGTGCGCGACATGGGGCTGATCTGGGGTGCGGAGACACCGATCAGCACCGACAGCGCGAGCAGGGCTGCGTCAGGTGCAGCGCTGGTGACCACGAAGGGGAACGTCCCGAGCAGGGCGGCGTTGACCAGCCCCACCGGGACGAGCACCCGGCGCTGGCCGAGCCGGTCGACGGCCGCGCCGAGCAACGGGCCGGCCAGTGCGGTGCCCAGGCCCGCGGCCGCGGAGTTGAGCCCGCCGAGGGTCAGCGAGCCGCGCTCGGCGACGACCAGGGTGAGCACCCCGACGGTCATCATGGCGAACGGCAGCCGGGCGATGAAGGCGAGCGGGAAGTACGAGAGCCCTGCGGCGCGCACGAGTGCGTTGCCGGGACGGCGCGTGTGGAACATGACCTCTGCCGGGTGGAGTCAGGCGTGCCGCCTTGGTCCACCGGCGGGATGCCGGCACAGCAGGTAGATGCACACGGTGCGTTCAGGTAACACGATCGTAACCGGCGGTCCCCGGGGCGGCAGCCCGACTCACCCGACCGGGCCGGGTCAGTCGGGGACGACCAGCCGCTCCCGGTAGGCGAACACGGCGGCCTGGGTGCGGTCGCGCAGCTCCAGCTTGGTCAGCATCCGGCCCACGTGGGTCTTCACCGTCAGCTCCGAGACGGTGAGCTCGACGGCGATCTCGGCGTTGGAGCGGCCGGTGGCCACCTGCTGCAGCACCTCCCGCTCCCGGTCGGTGAGCCGGGCCAGCCGCGGGTCCGGCGTCCGGTCGGGGGCGCCGAGCTGACCGGCGAAGGTCTCCAGCAGTCGCCGGGTGACCCGCGGGGCGACGACGGCGTCCCCGCTGGCGACGGTGCGGATCGCGGCGACCAGCCCGGCGGGCTCGGTGTTCTTGAGCAGGAAGCCGCTGGCACCGGCCTGCAGCGCGGCGAAGGCGTACTCGTCCAGGTCGAAGGTGGTGAGCACCACGATCCGGCTGGGCAGCCCCGCGCTCACGATCTGCCGGGTGGCCTCCACGCCGTCGAGCACCGGCATCCGCACGTCCATCACCACGACGTCCGGGAGCAGCCGCCGGGTGAGCTCGACGGCCTCGGCGCCGTTGCCCGCCTCGCCGACCACGGTGAGGTCGGGGTGGGCGGCCAGCACCATGCCGAAGCCCAGCCGCAGCAGCGGCTCGTCGTCGACGAGCAGGACGGTGGTCACGGTGCACCCACCGCCGCGGGCAGCGGCAGCGAGGCGTCGACCAGCCAGCCGCCGGACGCGCGACCGGCGGACACCGCACCGCCGTGGGCGCCGAACCGCTCGCGCATGCCGACCAGGCCCTGCCCGCCGTGCCCGCTGACCGGTGCCGCGGCGGTGCCGTCGTCCCGCACGCGGACGTGCAGCGCGGCGTCGTCCCAGGCGAGGGTGACCTCGGCGTGCCGGGCGTCGGGGGCGTGCTTGCGGGTGTTGGTGAGCGCCTCCTGCACCAGCCGGTAGACGGCCAGCTGGGCGGTGGCGCCCAGCGGTGCGGGCCGGCCGGTGACGGTGAGCGTGGTGGGCAGCCCGGCGGCACGGACCTGCTCGACCAGTGCGGGCAGGTCGGCCAGGCCGGGTGCGGGGGCGCGGGAGGAGTCGTCCTCGGTGCGGAACACCCCGAGCAGCCGGTGCATCTCGGCGATCGCGCCGCGGCCGGTGTCGGCGATGGCGGCGACGGCCTCCCGTGCCTGCGGCCGGCCGGCGTCGGTGGCCAGGGCGAAGCCGGCGCCGTCGGCCAGGGCGGTCATCACCGAGATGTTGTGCGAGACGACGTCGTGCACCTCGCGGGCGATCCGGCTGCGCTCCTCGGCGACGGCGATCCGAGCCTGCTGGTCGCGTTCCTGCTCGGCCCGCTCGGCGCGTTCGCGCAGGTGGGTCACCAGCGCGTGCCGGGTGCGCCGGTTGCGGCCGAACAGCGCCGCGGCGACGGTGATCGCGGTGAACAGCCCGACCGGGTGGCCCTCGTCGGCCGGCGCGGCGCTCAGCGGGTCGCCGAGCAGGCTGCCCAGCACCAGCAGCTCGCAGACCGCGGTGGCGGCCAGGGTCGTGCGCAGCGGCCGCAGCTCGGCCACCGCGGCGAGCGTGACCCAGAGCGCCAGGTCGGCCGGCAGCAGGTCGTCGGCGTCCAGGCCGGCCGGGACCCAGTGCGCCGCCACGAGCACCGCGGTCGCCGCGAACGCCAGCACCGGGGCGCGGCGGCGGGCCAGGGCGGGCAGCCACAGCGCGATGCTGAGGGCCAGCTCGCCCGGGCTCACCGCGCCGTCGCGCACCCGCATCAGCGCCCCGGTGGTCAGCACCGCCAGCAGCAGTGGCGGGCCGACCTCCCGCAGCAGCTCCCGTCGACCTCGGTCCATGTGCGGGATGGTGCCTGCTGCGGCCGGTCGCGTCACGCGTCCCGGCGGCGGAGCAGCACGACCGCGGCGGTCGCGGAGACCACCAGCCAGGCCAGCAGCACGGCGCCACCGGTCCACGGGCCGAGCGCGGAAGGCTCTGGGACGATCGTGGCGATCTGCTGGCCGGCCTCGCCCGGCAGCAGCCGGACGACGTCGGGACCCCAGCTGGCGGGCAGCAGCTGCCCCAGGCCCGGCAGCAGCAGGACGAGCGCGAACAGGGTGGCGATGCCGGCGGCGGTGGAGCGCAGCAGCCAGCCCAGCGCCATGCCGAACAGCCCGATCGCGGTCAGGTAGGCGGCGGTGCCCAGCAGCGCCCGGGGGACGCCGTCGGCGCCGAAGCCCACGCCGAGGTCGCCGAGGGAGGCCTGCCCCACGACGAAGGAGACCACCGAGGCGACCAGCGAGCTCACGAACACCAGCACGCCGAAGACGACGGCCTTGGCCAGCACCACCGGCCAGCGGCGCGGGACGGCGGCGAAGGTGGTGGTGATGGTCTTGGTGGCGTACTCACCGGTGACCAGCAGCACGCCGACGACGCCGATGAACAGCTGGGCCAGCCGGAAGCTGGCCAGGCTCAGCCCGATCGGGTCGGTGGCGGCCAGCGAGCCCGGCCCGCCGCCGTCGCCGCCCGGGCCGCCGCTGTCGGCGGTCGCGGTGAACAGCCAGGTCAGCAGCACCATGAGCACCAGCCCGGTGCCCAGGGCGATCCAGGTGGAGCGCAGCGAGCGGAGCTTGACCCACTCACCGCGCAGCAGGCCGGTCACGCCGCCGCCGGTCGCGGCGGTGTGCGAGCGGGCCGGGGCGTCCAGGACGGCGGTCATGCGGCGATCTCCTCGTCGGTGCGGTACTCGCGCTCGTCGCGGGTGAGGGTCATGAAGGCGTCCTCCAGCGAGGGCCGGACGACGGTGAGCTCGTGCAGCGCGATGCCGGCGGCCAGGGCGCGGTCACCGATGGCGGCGGCGTCCAGCCCGCGCACGTCGAGCACCCCGGTCTGGCCGGAGGTGACGGTGACGCCCTCGGCGGCCAGCAGCCCGGTGAGCTCGCCGGCCCGCGGGCTGCGCACCCGCACCGACTCCCCGCCGGCGTGGTCGATGAAGTCCGCGGTCGAGGTGTCGGACAGGAGCCGGCCGCGGCCGACGACGATCAGGTGCTCGGCGGTCTGGGCCATCTCGCTCATCAGGTGCGAGGAGAGGAAGACCGTGCGGCCCTCGGCGGCGAGCCGGCGGGTGAGGGTGCGGATCCACAGCACGCCGTCGGGGTCCAGGCCGTTGACCGGCTCGTCCAGGACGACGGTGGCCGGGTCGCCGATGAGCGCGGTGGCCACGCCCAGGCGCTGCCCCATGCCCAGGGAGAACCCGCCCACCCGGCGGTCGGCGACGGAGGTGATGCCGGCGAGGTCCAGGACCTCGTCGACCCGGCCCTTCGGCAGGCCGGCGGTGGCGGCGAGGGCGGTGAGGTGGGCGCGGGCGGTGCGACCCGGGTGCAGCGCGCGGGCCTCCAGCAGCGCGCCGACCTCGCGGAGCGGGGCGCGGTGCTCGGCGTACCGCTTGCCGTTGACCAGCGCGGTGCCCGAGGTCGGGTGGTCCAGGCCCATGATCATGCGCATCGTGGTCGACTTCCCGGCGCCGTTGGGCCCCAGGAAGCCGGTCACGACGCCGGGCCGGACGGTGAAGGTGAGGTCGGCGACGGCGGTCTTCTCGCCGTACCTCTTGGCCAGCTGCTGTACCTCGATCATGCCGACGACGCTACGGAGCGCGCGGGCGCCCGTCGTCGTCCGCGAGGCGTGACCCGCAAGCCGTGCGACTGCTCCTGCAGGAGTACGCGCACCGCCCCGGGGGAGGAGGTCAGTCGGTGGGCTCGGGGGTCCAGTGACCGGTGTGTGACGCCTCCTCGGTGGAGGGTCGCTGGCAGGTGGGGCAGCAGGCGTCGTCGGTGCGCTCGGCCTCGGAGCGCAGCTTCGTGCGGAGCCGGCGCATCGAGGACTCGCCGCCGGTCAGCTCGGTCAGCCAGCTGTCGAGGGCGTCGGTCTGGGTGGTGCTCATGCACCCCGTCATCGGCAGTCCCGGCGTCTGGTGGGACCGATCCCGCGATGTCACCCGGACGGGCGGTCCAGTTCCGGCCGCCGACGGTCGATGTCCTCTCGATCCCTGTGTGGGACCTGAGCGAGGACGGGACGACGATGAAGGCGACAGCACCGCGGCAGCGGCGGGGGACGACGGCGAGCAGCCGGGTGAAGGCGGTCGCCGTGCTGGCGGCCGCGGTGACCGGCTTCGGCACGGCGGCCGCCGTCGACGCGCTGGCCCGCACCGACCTGCCGGTGGCGGTCACCGCCGCGGACTTCGGCCCGGCCGGTGACGGCCTGACCCGGCTCGTGGTCGGCGCGGTCACCGACGACCAGCTCGCCGCGCTGCAGGCGACGCCGCGGGTCGTGTCGGCCCAGCGGCTGTTCGACGGCTCGGCGCTGGTGGCCACCGAGGGCCTGGCCCCCGCCGACCTGTCCGCCGTCGTCCCGGGTGCTGCGGTGGTCGTGTCCGAGCCGGGCACGGTGGCCGCCGCGACCATCAGCGACCCGTACTGGTCCCGCTACGGCTACAACCTGCAGAACACCGGCAGCAACTCCTACACGAAGCCCGCGGTGGCCGGCGCGGACGTGGGCGCCCCGACCGGCTGGCAGGCCGGCACCGGCCGCGGCACGGTCGTCGCGGTGGTCGACAGCGGGATGATGGTCGACCACCCCGACCTGGCCGGGTCGCTGTGGACCAACCCCGACGAGGCCTGCGGCACGGTCGACACCGACCGCGACGGCCTGGCCGGCGACTGCCACGGCTGGAACTTCTACGCGAACACACCCGACGTCACCAACGGCGGCGGGGACAACAGCCACGGCACCTCGGTCGCCGGGGCGGTGGGCGCCCGGGCCGGCAACGGCACCGGGACCGCCGGCATCGCCCCCGACGTGACGATCATGCCGCTGGTGGTCGGCTCGGGGATGAGCGTCGACGTGTACGCCGGCGCCCAGGCCATCCGGTACGCCGCCGACCACGGCGCCGACGTGGTCAACGCCAGCTGGGGCGGCAACGGTGGGGTGCAGATCCTCACCGACGCCATCAACTACGCCAACAGCAAGGGCGTCGTCGTGGTCGTCGCCGCCGGCAACGACGCCAAGGACCGGGACGCCGCCCCGATGTACCCGGCCAGCCTGGACCTGCCGAACATGGTCACGGTGGGCGCCAGCACGCCCAGCGACACGATCGCCGGCTTCTCCGCCTACGGGGCGCGCACCGTCGACCTGTTCGCACCCGGTGACTACGTGTTCGCCCCGCTCAACGACGGCGGCTACTTCCTGGTCAGCGGCACCTCGATCGCCTCGCCGCAGGTGGCGGGGGCGTTCGCGCTGTACCGGGCGGCGCACCCCGACGCCACGGCCGCGCAGCTGAAGGCGCTGCTGTTCGCCGACACCCAGCCGGTGCCCGCCTTCGCCGGCCGCTCGGTGACCGGTGGCCGGCTGTCGCTGGCGGCGCTGGGCAACACCGCGGCCGAGGTGCGCTACACGTTCACCGGCATGACCGCCGTGCCCGGCGTCGTCTCCCCGCAGCTGACCGTCAGCGGCGATGCCCCGGCCGGCGCCTACTCGGTGACCTTGGGCCTGGGCATGGAGCAGGCCGGTGAGGTGATGGCGCTGGCTGACCAGCCGGTCGCCGTCGCCGGGACCACCGTGCGCACCGGTGAGGACGGCCAGGCCACCTTCGCCCTGGGTGCGCGCCCGATGCTGGGCTCCCTGGTGGTCAGCCCGACCGCCGAGCTGCCCGAGGGCCGGTTCGTGCTCATGGCGCAGCTGCAGCGGGACGGCGTCCCGGTCGGCCGCCCGTACGCCGCACCGCTGCTGGTCGGCGCACCCGCCCCGACCCCCGCGCCGAACACTGCCGCGCCGACGTCGTCCCCGACCGGTCCGGTGCCGGCGACGACCAGCCCGCGGACCACCGCCCCGGCGAGCTCCACGCCCACGGTCGCCGCGCCCACGGGCCCCGCGCCGACGGTCCCCGTGACCGCCTCGCCGACCGGCGCACCGGGCACGACCGCTCCGGGGACCGCCGCTCCCGGGACGACCGCGCCCGGCACGACGGGTCCGAGGACGACGTCCCCGGCGACGGCTCCCGCCGTCCCGACCGGGACGGCGGCGCCGACGACCACCCCGGCCACGACCGTCCCGGCCCGGCCCGGGACGACCGCGCCGGTGACGTCGGCGCCCGCGTCGTCGGCACCCGGGACGCCGACCGGTGCGCAGCCGACCTCCTCCACCGGCACCCCGGCGCCGGGGACGACGGCACCGGCGACCACCGCACCCGCGACGCCCACCGCCGCGCCGCCGACCACGGGCGGGACGACGCCCTACCCGGGCACCGACGCGTTCCGGATCACCGCGATCAACCCGACCCGCGTCGATGCGGCCGGGGGCACCCGGGTGACCGTCACCGGCGGTGCGCTGCCGGCCGGGGCCCGGGTGCGGGTGGGCCTGACGGCGGCGGCGACGGTATCGAGCGCGACGGCCACCCAGGTGGTCTTCACGACGCCGAAGCTGGTCGCCGGCACCTACGACGTCTACGTCTTCGCCCCCGACGGCACCTCCGCGGTGCTCACCGCGGCCCTGACGTACGTGTCCGCCACCCCGGCGCCCACGACGACGCCGGCCCCGGCCAGCACCCCGGCCGCGACGCCGACCGCGACGCCCACGTCAGCGGCGCCGACCGGACCGGTCGTGCTGCCGGGTGGTCAGCGGCTGGTGCGCTCGGCGCTGTTCGCCTCGCTGGCCCCGGCGGTCTGGAAGGTGAACTGCTCCTCGGTGTGCAGCGGCCTGGCCGTCTGACCCCTGCCCGACTGCCCCCGGCGTGCTCCTGCGCCGGGGGCGGTCGGGTGTCGGGCCCTGAGTGGGCCTGGGAGAGTGCGGCCATGAGCCTGTACCGCGAGTTCGCCACCGTCGACGAGCTGACCACCCAGTACGACATCGAGGCCACCGTCCCCGACTTCGGGGTCTACGCCACCGACTACGTCACCCGCAGCGCCGCGACCCGGCAGGCGCTGGGCGGCACGCTGGACGTGCGCTACGGCGCGACGCTGACCGAGACCTTCGACGTCTTCCCCGGCCGGGCGGACGGCGACGAGCTGCAGCCGGCGCTGTTCTTCGTGCACGGCGGCTTCTGGAAGGCCACCGACTCCAAGGTGTGGAGCTACGTCGCCGACGGCATGGCGCCGCACGGGGTGACCACGGTGGTGGAGAACTACACGCTGGCGCCGGCGGTCACGGTCGCGGAGATCACCCGCCAGCACCGGGCCGCGTTCGCGTACCTGTACCGCAACGCCGAGTCCCTCGGCGTCGACCACGACCGCATCGTCATCGCCGGGCACTCGGCGGGCGGGCAGGCAGTCGGTGCGCTGCTGGCCACCGACTGGGTGGGGGAGTACGGCCTGCCCGCGCAGCCCTTCGTCGGCGCCCTGCCGGTGAGCGGGGTGATGGACCTGCGGCCGCTGGTCTACTCGTTCGTGCAGCCTTGGCTCAACCTCACGGTCGAGGACACCCTGGTGCTGTCGCCGCAGCTGAACCTGCCGGAGGTCGCCCCGCCCACGCTCGCGGTGGTCGGCACCCAGGAGACCGACGAGTTCGAGCGCCAGTCCCGCGACTGGGCCGCCGCCTGCGCCGACGCCGGGCTGCCGGTGGAGTTCCGGACCCTGGAGCGCAACCACTTCGACATCCTCGACACCCTGGCCGACCCCGACGGAGAGCTGGCCCAGGCAGTGCTCGGCTTCCTGGCGCCCCCGGTCGACTGATGCGCGGCGCCGGCTGTCGGCGCATCACGGTCAGGCGCCCGTCGCACGGCCCTGCGCCGGCCAGCTGCCCCGCGGCAGCAGCGGGACGGCGGTGCGCCCGTTGCCGACGTGGACGCTGCAGTCGAGGCCTCCGCGTCCGCCGACGATGGACTCGATCGCGGCGCACCACGCCTCATCGTCCGGGGTGGGCGTCGGCGGCCCAGGGCGCTCCAGGCACGTGGCCAGGTGCAGGTCCGCGTCGTCGACGTTCTCGGCCTCGGCCACGACCGCGTGCAGGCCGGCGACGTTGCCCAGCGCCACCCGGTCGGGCTCCAGCGGCAGCTCCTCGACCGGGATGAGCAGCTCGACCATCGTGCCGTCGCGGCGCAGCCAGATGAGGAACAGCCGACGCTGGGACGGCGGGCCGTCGAGGTGCAGCAGGTCGCGCCACCGAGCGGTGAGCTCGGCGTCGCTGGTGACCGGGACGTCAGGGCGCGGTCGCGTTCTCATGGCGGAGCACTCTGCCGCGCATCGGGACCCCGCCGCTGGCGTCGTCCACAGGCTCAGCGCAGCGCGCGCTCGATCCAGGCGGCGGCGGCCAGCAGGGCGGCGTCCTCGCCGGTGCGGCCGATGAGCTGGACGCCGAACGGCAGCCCGTCGTCGGTGCGCCCGGCCGGGAGCGAGAGCGCGGGCTGGCCGGTGACGTTGAACGGGCCGGTGAACAGCCCCTCGACCTCGCCCTCGGGGGTGTCGATCGGCGGGGTCAGCTCGGGCGCCACATAGGGGGCGGTGGGCCCGAGCAGGACGTCGAGCCCGTCGAGCAGCGCCGCCGCGGCGGGCAGCAGCTCGTCGCGCCGGGCCAGCGCCTCCTCCCGCGCGGCCGGGTCGGCCTCGCCGGCGGCCTGGAACAGCCGGAGCGTGTCCGGGCCGTACCAGCCGGGCTGGCTGCTGACGCGCTCGCCGTGCACCGCCCACGCCTCGGGCAGCAGGATCGGCACCAGCAGGTCGCCGAGCTCGAACAGCACCGCGTCGTCCACCTCGACGACGGTCGCGCCCTGCTGGTCCAGCCGGTTGATCAGCGCGCGGGTGCGGCGGGCCAGCTCTGGGTCGAGCGCAGGGTGCGCGAGCTGGCCGGTGAGGACGCCGATCCGCGGGACCGCGGGCTCGGCGGGCACCGGCTGGTCGGCGAGGACCGCGAGCACCCGCGCGGTGGTGGCGACGTCGCGGGCGAGGACGCCGACGTGGTCCAGCGACGGCGACAGCGGCGTCACGCCGTCCACCGGCACGAGGCCGAACGAGGGCTTGAGGCCGACGACGCCGCAGTAGTGCGCCGGCAGCCGGATCGACCCGCCGGTGTCGGTGCCCAGCGCCGCCGGGACGACCCCGGCGCCGACGAGCGCGGCGGACCCGCCGCTGGAGCCACCCGCGGTCCGGTCGGGGCGGACGGGGTTGAGCGCCTCGGGCAGGTCGGGGTGCGGGGCGCCGGCGGCGTACTCGAGCAGCGAGGTGGTGGCGACGACGTCGGCCGCGGCGGTGCGCAGCCGCGTGATGACCGGGGCGTCGTGCGCGGCGGGGGAGCCGCCCATGGCGCTGGGGTTGCCGTCGCCGCGCACGGCCCCGGCGACGTCGATCATGTCCTTGACCGCGACCGGCACGCCCTCCAGCGGTCCGTGCGGCGCTCGCGGCGGGGCGTCGAACACCTCGACGACGGCGCGCAGCGGACGGCCGACGCGGTCCAGCGCCTCGTAGGTGGCGAGCAGGTCCAGGACGTCGGGGCCCGGCTGCCGGTCACCGCGTTCGATGGCGGTCTGCAGCGCCTGCACGTGCCCGGTCAGCGAGGGGAGCGCCGTCCAGACGGCGGCCCAGCGGGGGTCGGCGGCGGGCAGGCCGCCGAGCAGTCGGGCGACGTCGTCCGGGGTGGTGGGCATGTCACTCCTCGATCGCGGTGCCGGTCACCGGACGCTAGCCCGGCCAGATGTCACGGCCATTGCGTGAGCAGGTGGTCACGGACTGTCCGTGAGCGCGCTCTCAGCAGAACCCGTCGGTACCAGAACCTGTTCGGATCCTGTGCGCACCGGCACGATCAGCGCATGACGTCAGCGGAGGTGGTCGGCAGCCGGCCGTCCCGTCGCGCGCGCTCCCGGATCGTCGTCGCCCTGGACGGCACGGCGGCCACCTCGGCCGAGCTGGTGCGTGCCCTGCGGGACGCCGCCCGGCAGGAGGGCTCGGTGCTCGCCGTCGCCGTGGTGGGGCGCCGGGCCGACGACGTGGAGCGCGGCCTCGCCGAGGCGGCGCTGGACGAGCAGGTGGCCCGGGCGGTCGCGGAGAGCGGCGTCCGCGGGCGCACCGAGACCACACTGCTGGACCCGGTGGTGTTCGAGGCGCTGTGCGACACCGCCCGCGGCGGCACCCTCGTCGTCGTCCACGAGCACCGCCGCACCGCGCTGCGCCCCGCGCCGCCGCGGGTCGTCGTCCGTCCGCTCACCCGGCACGGCTGACCGACGGCGCCGTGCGGCGCTAGTGTCCGCACGGTGACGCAGCCTCCCGCCCCTGAAGACGCCGCCACGCGGATCGCCGCCGGTTACGCGACGGCCGGTCCGTCGCTGGTGCTCGGCTCGGTGGTCCACGACGGTCAGCCGCACCCCGACAGCCAGGTCCGCGTGCCGCTGGCGATGCTCAACCGGCACGGGCTGATCGCCGGCGCGACCGGTACCGGCAAGACCAAGACGCTGCAGCTGCTGGCCGAGCAGCTGTCGGCGGCCGGCGTCCCGGTCGTGGTCGCCGACGTGAAGGGCGACCTGAGCGGCCTGTCGGCGCCGGGCACCGGGGGAGACCGGGTCACCCAGCGCGCGGCGAACACCGCCGACGACTGGGCGGCGAGCGCCTTCCCGACCGAGTTCCTGTCCCTCGGCGGGATCGGCCCGGGTGTGCCGGTACGGGCGACGATGACCCAGTTCGGCCCGACGCTGCTGGCCAAGGTCCTGGACCTGAACGCGACGCAGGAGAGCTCGCTCGGGCTGGTGTTCCACTACGCCGACGGGGCGGGCCTGCCGCTGCTGGACCTCAAGGACCTGCGCTCGGTGATCAGCTGGCTGGTCAGCGACGAGGGCAAGCCGGAGCTGAAGGCGCTGGGCGGGCTGTCGGCGAGCACCGCCGGGGTGTTGCTGCGCGAGCTGATCGGCCTGCAGGAGCTGGGCGGCGACGTCTTCTTCGGCGAGCCCGAGTGGGAGCCGACCGACCTGATGCGCGTGGGTGCGGACGGCCGCGGCGTGATCAGCGCGGTCGAGCTGGCCGCGGTGCAGGACCGTCCGGCACTGTTCTCGACGTTCCTGATGTGGCTGCTCGCCGAGCTGTTCGAGGAGCTGCCCGAGGTCGGTGACGTCGACAAGCCGAAGCTGGTGTTCTTCTTCGACGAGGCGCACCTGCTGTTCTCCGGCGCCAGCAAGGCGTTCCTCGAGTCGGTGACCCAGACCGTGCGGCTGATCCGGTCCAAGGGCGTCGGCATCTTCTTCGTCACGCAGAACCCGACCGACGTGCCGAGCGCGATCCTCGGCCAGCTCGGCAACCGGGTGCAGCACGCGCTGCGCACCTTCACCCCCGAGGACGCCACCGCGCTGCGCAAGACCGTGTCGACGTTCCCGAAGTCCAAGGACTACGACATCGCCGAGATGCTGACGTCGCTGGGCATCGGCGAGGCGGCGGTGACGGTGCTGTCGGACCGCGGGACGCCGACCCCGGTCGCCTGGACGATGCTGCGCTCGCCGCGGTCGCTGATGGGCCCGGTGGAGCCGGCGGTGCTGCAGCAGGCGGTGGCGGGCTCGCCGCTGCAGGCGAAGTACGGCCAGCCGGTCGACCGCGAGTCGGCGTACGAGCGGCTGGCTGCGCGGCTGGCGCCGCCCGCTCCGCCGCCGGTCGCCGAGGAGCGCCCGGAGGAGCCGGAGCGGCGGCCGGAGCCGGAGCCCGAACAGGACAACGTCGTCGAGAAGGTGCTCGGGTCGGCGGCGTTCAAGTCGTTCGCCCGCTCGGCGGCGTCGTCCCTGGGCCGGGAGATCACCCGCGGCCTGTTCGGCACCCGCCGGCGCCGCCGCTGAGGCACGGTCGCCCCGGTCACGTGGCCGGGGCGACCGTGTCGCGAGGTCAGCTGTCGAGCCACGCCCGGACGGCTGACCGCAGGAAGGTCAGGTCGTCGGGGTTGGTGCTCGGGTTGCCGGCGCGGTGCCCCCACACGCTCGGGATGAACCGCAATTCCGCCGAGGCGAGGTGCGGCAGCTCGGCGGCGTTGTCGGCGACCCGGAAGTACAGGTCGGTCTCGCCCGGGAGGAGCAGCACCCGCGCGCGTATGGCGTTCAGCGCGCGAGTCAGGTCGCCGTCATAGATCGACGCGCTGATGTCGGCGTGCGTCCAGGTCTGCAGCTCGGCGTACAGGTCGGCGGCGGCGAGGGAGAAGCCGCCCTCCCAGTCGGTGCGCAGGTACGTCTCCAGGTCCGGTGCGCCCAGGGCGGTGCGGTAGAGACCCTCCCGGTAGAAGTCCTGGCTGAGGCCCCAGCCGGCGTAGACGTGGGCGAAGGCGCGCAGCGCGGCCACCGGCTCGGCGGAGAAGCGGCCACCGCCCAGGTGCTCGGGAGCGGCCTCCAGGATGCGCAGCAGGCCGGACAGGAAGACCTTGTTGTGGTCGGCGGTGCGGGCGCTACCGCAGACGACGATCGCCCGCTGCACCTCGTCGGGGTAGAGGGCCGCCCAGTGGTAGGCCTGGATCGCGCCCATCGAGAAGCCGTAGACGGCCGCGACCGACGAGGCACCGAGGTGCTCGGTGACCAGCCGGTGCTGAGCGCGCACGTTGTCCGCCGCCGTCACGACGGCCGGGTAGTCGTCGGTCTGCGAGGCGCTGCTGGAGCGGCCGTTGGAGAACATGTCCGGGACGACGACGAACCACCGCGTCGGGTCCAAGACGCCGTCCGGGCCGATCAGCCAGGCGAGGTCGTCGGCGGTCGCCCCGAAGCTGCAGGGGTAGACGACCACGTTGTCGCGGGCGGCGTTCAGCGTGCCGTGGGTCTGCCAGGACAGCCGGGCGTCCCGGATCGTGCCGCCCCGCTCCACCGCCAGGTCGCCGAGCTCGAACACGCCACGCTCCACCGGCCAGGTCATGCCGGGACGCTACCGCCGGTGTCCGGGGGTGCGCCGAGCGCTTGACTGTCGGCATGGACCCCGTGCTCGACGCCCTGCGCTCGCTGCCCATGTCGCTGGACGAGGCCCGCACGACCGTGCCCGACGAGCCCGGCCTGTACGCCGTGTGGGCGCGCTTCGGTGCCCTGCCCGGCATCTCCGGCCCGCGGCACCCGACGGCGCCCCTGCAGCTGCTCTTTGTCGGCACCGCGCCCAATGGCGTCGAGGCGAAGGCGACGCTGCGCAGCCGGGTGCTGGGGGAGCACCTCCGCGGGACGACGGCGACGTCTGCGCTGCGCCGCACGCTGGCCGCACTGCTCAGCGAGCGGCACGGCTGGCAGAGCCGCTGGACGACGAAGCCGGTGCTGGTCAACCGCGACGAGCTGGCGCTGTCGGAGTGGATGGCGGAGAAGCTCGACCTGACCTGGGCCGAGCACCCCCAGCCGTGGACGGTCGAGGCCGCGGTGGTCGCCGAGCTCGAGCCGCCGTTCAACCTCGCCGAGGACCCGGCCGACCCGCTGCACCCCGTCGTCCAGGCGGCACGCAAGCAGTGGCGGGACGCCGCCCGCGCCGCCCGGCCCTGACTCGCGCGACCGCCGTCCTGCGGAGAGGCTGGCCCCGCCGGCACGGGGCCGGTCGCGAGAGGAGGCGGTCGATGGCGACCGTGGTGCTGGTGGGCACGTTCGACACCAAGGGTGCGGAGTACGGCTGGTTGCGCGAGCAGCTAGAGGCGGCGGGCTGCACGGTGACCGCCGTGGACGTCGGCAGCTTCACCGACGGCACCCCGGCCGACGTCCCCGCCACCGAGGTGGCCGCCCGCTCGGGTGTGAACGTCGCCCCGCTGCTGGCCGCCCGCGACCGCGGCGCGGTGATGACGGCGATGGGCGCTGGCGCGGCGGTGGTGCTCCGCGAGCTCTACGACCGCGGCGAGCTCGACGCCGTCCTGGCCGTCGGTGGGTCCGGTGGCTCGTCGGTGGCCGCACCGGCGATGCAGGCGCTGCCGGTCGGCGTCCCGAAGCTGCTGGTGTCGACGATGGCCTCGGGTGATGTGGCGCCCTACGTCGGGCAGTCCGACGTGACGCTCATGTACTCGGTGGTCGACATCTCCGGGCTCAACTCGATCTCCCGCGCGGTGCTCGGCAACGCGGCGGCCGCCGCGGCGGGCATGGCGCTGGCCCACGAACGCCGGACGGCGTCCCCCGAGCCGGCCGGCGCACCGCTCATCGGCGCGTCGATGTTCGGCCTGACCACGCCCGCGGTCGACGAGGCGCGGGCCTGGCTGACCGAGCTCGGCTACGAGGTCCTGGTCTTCCACGCCACCGGCGCCGGCGGGCGGGCGATGGAGGGCCTGGCCGACGCCGGTCTGCTGACCGGGGTGCTCGACCTGACCACGACCGAGCTGGCCGACGACCTGGTCGGGGGAGTGCTCACCGCAGGCCCGCACCGCCTGGAGGCCGCCGGACGCCGGGGCATCCCGCAGGTGGTCAGCGTCGGCGCGCTCGACATGGTCAACTTCGGCGGCCGCGAGACGGTGCCGGCGGAGTTCGCCGACCGGCAGTTCCTGGTGCACAACCCCACGGTCACGCTGATGCGCACCACGGTGGGGGAGAACGCCGAGTTGGGACGGCGGATCGCGGCCAAGG
This sequence comes from Modestobacter sp. L9-4, assembly GCF_019112525.1. Classification (NCBI taxonomy): domain Bacteria; kingdom Bacillati; phylum Actinomycetota; class Actinomycetes; order Geodermatophilales; family Geodermatophilaceae; genus Modestobacter; species Modestobacter sp. L9-4. The sequence goes on along the minus strand of NZ_CP077800.1, from coordinate 879,754 downwards.
TCGCCGCGGCCACCGGCCCGGTCGAGGTCTTGCTGCCGATGGGCGGGGTGTCCGGCATCGACGTCCCCGATGGCCCATTCGTGGACCCGGACGCCGACGCCGCCCTGTTCACCAGCCTGGCCGACGGACTGTCCGGCACTGACGTGCCGGTCGTCGAGTTCGACGGCGCGATCAACAACCCCGGCTTCGGCCGCCTGGCCGCCGAGCGGCTGCACGCCCTGATCACCGCTGCGAAGGAGAACTGACCGTGGACGCAACGACCGCCCGGGCCCAGCTGCTGGCCACCGCCGCGGCGGGCCGGCCGATCATCGGCGCGGGCGCCGGGACGGGCCTGTCGGCGAAGGCCGCCGAGGCCGGCGGGGTGGACCTGCTGATCATCTACAACTCCGGGCGGTACCGGATGGCCGGGCGCGGGTCGCTGGCCGGGCTGATGCCCTACGGCGACGCGAACGCGATCGTGGTCGACATGGCCCGCGAGGTGCTGCCGGTGGTGAAGCGGACGCCGGTGCTGGCCGGGGTGTGCGGCACCGACCCGTTCCGGCTGATGGGCCCTTTTCTCGACGAGCTGGTGCGGATCGGCTTCGCCGGGGTGCAGAACTTCCCGACGGTGGGGCTCATCGACGGGACGTTCCGGGCCAACCTGGAGGAGACCGGGATGGGCTTCGACCTGGAGGTCGAGATGATCAGGGCGGCGCACGAGCGCGGCCTGGTGACCGCGCCCTACGTCTTCGACCCTGAGCAGGCGGTGGCCATGACCGAGGCGGGCGCGGACATCCTGGTGCCGCACATGGGCCTGACCACCAGCGGCACCATCGGTGCGCAGACGGCGATGACCCTGGACGAGGCGGTGACCCGGGTGCAGGCGATGCGGGACGCCGCGGTGGCGGTGCGCCCCGACGTTCTGGTGCTGTGCCACGGCGGCCCGATCGCCGAGCCCGCCGACGCGCAGTACGTGCTCGAGCGCACCACCGGCATCGCCGGCTTCTTCGGGGCGTCGTCGATGGAACGGCTGCCCACGGAGAAGGCGATCGCCGGCCAGGCCGAGGCGTTCAAGGCGCTGACGCTCGGCTGAGGGGGTGCCGCCCCGGCCGCGTGGCCGGGGCGGCACTCGCCTTACGCGCTGACCGGCACCTCGCCGAACTCTGCGATCGGGACGTCCGCCTCGGCGGCCGCGCGGACCTCGGCCGGGGTGGGCGGGAGCCCGATGCTCGGGGCGTGGCCGCGGAAGTTCGACAGCCACCAGCGCCAGTCGGCCGGCACCAGATCGAAGGGCGCCTCGTGGCCGAGCTCGCGGGCGGCCCAGACCGGCCAGTGCGGGTTGGACAGTGCGGGGCGGCCGATCATGGCGATGTCGATGAGCTCCTGGCGGATGACGGTGTCGGCGGTCTGCGGGACGCCGAGGTTCCAGCTGGTGGCGACCGGGATGCCGACCTCGCGGCGCACCCGGGTGGCCCGTGAGACGAAGCCGGCCGGCTCGTTGAAGAACGAGGGGTTGACCATGTCGTCGGTGTTGCCGCCCATGGACAGGTCGGCCAGGTCCAGGCCGTGCTCCTTCATCCAGCCGATGGCCTCGATGGAGTCCTCGAACTGGGTGCCGGCGGGGTGGAAGTCGTCGGAGCCCAGCCGCATGGTGAGCGGCAGGTTGTCGGGCCAGACCTCCCGGACGGCGTCCAGTGCCTCGAGCAGGAAGCGCGCCCGGTTGCGGTTACTGCCGCCGTACTCGTCGGTGCGCTGGTTGGCGAGTGGGGAGAAGAAGCTGGCGGCGAGGTAGCCGTGCGCGAAGTGCATCTCCAGCCACTCGTAGCCAGCATCGGCGGCGCGGCGGGCGGCGTCGGCGTAGCTGCGGTGCAGCGACTTGATCTCGTCCACGGTGAGCGCGTGCACCGGGAAGGAGTGGTCGCCGCCCGCGGGGATGTTGGAGGGGCCGACGGTCTGCCAGCCGTCCGGGTGGTCCGGCGGGAGGGCCTTCCAGCCGCCCTGCGCGTTGGTCTCCTTGTGCGGCGGGACCTCGCTGCCCTTGCGCCCGGTGTGGCCGAGCTGGATGCCCGCGACCCCGCCGAAGCGCTTGATGATCGAGGTCACCCGCTTGTGACCCTCGATCTGGTCGTCCTTCCAGATTCCGGCGCAGGTGGTGGTGGTGCGCCCGTCGGGGGTGATGGCGATCTGCTCGGGAAAGACCAGCCCGAAGCCGCCGGCGGCGCGGGCCCCGAGGTACATGACGTGGTAGTCGTCCATCTGGCCGTCGACCGAGCCGTACATGGTCATCGGCGACATGGCGATGCGGTTGCGCAGCGTCACGCCCTTGAGCGTGAAAGGGGAGAAGAGGTCGGGCACGCGAGGTCCTCTCGTGGAGCGGCAGGTTCCTCCCGAGTCGATCTCGTCCGGACGCCGTTCTCGTTACGGGCGCCGGGGACGTCGGTCAACTTTTTCGCACAGTGCCGGTGGGCGGCCGTGCGGATTGGGTCCGCAGTGTTCCGGGCGCTCAACTGTCGGCAGGGACCTCGTTGCAGAGCAACGGGCGGCTGTTGTCCTGTTGCTCTGACGGCCCCTCTCGCTCACTGGCCGCTCGTTGGTCGTGTCCGTCCATCGGGTGCCGAGGTCGATCTTCGGGTCAGCGGTTGTGAGTGGGGACACGGTGCGTCCGGGTGTCAATGCGCCCATGTCTGACGACAGGAAGGCGAGCGCTCCAGCAGCTTCCTCGCTCCTCGTCGGCTCGGTCGCGTACCGGCTCCACCCCGACGACGCGACCGCCGGCTCGTAGGACTCGTCAATCGCAGGGGGGCACCAGCTGTAGCCAAAGCGCAGCTGCTGCTCAGGTGGCGGCAGGAGGACGTCGCTGGCTCCGCGAGCGAGCTCAGGCGAGGTCGACGAGTGCATGGGCCGTCGCTTCGACCACAGCTCAGGGCTCGGGAGCAGCGACTGGAAGTTAGATCGCGCCGTGAGCTACCCGCACCGATGGGCCGCGAACGGGGTGGCGTTCCCGGGAACGCCACGCCGTCCGCGGCCCGTGAGTCAGGTAAGGGACCTTGGCGCGGGTGTCACATGCGCGTTGAACACACGCCCACCACGTCAGGCTCCGTCGCTGTCGTCGTCCGCGTCGATGATCGGCTGGGTCAACGCGCTGTTCCTGGCACGGAACGTGACGAGCTGCCTGGTGCGGCCAATGGCTGACTGTGGCGTGATGGCCGTGAAAGCGATGACCACGCGGCTGGGGTCGGCTTGTCCCTGCGGGGTGTACCCCGGCTCGATGACGGGGTAGAGAAGCAGGACGCCTCGCCGTTGTTGAGCCAGCTGGCGCGCGACAGGGTCGGTCCCACCACCTCGCGTGGCAACCATGATGCCCGCGCGGCGATGCCTGGGTTCGCTGATGGCGCCGAACATGGGCGCGCGCCGCCGCTCACGCTTGAAGAGGCTCCGTGACCCGACGTCGGGCAGCGCCGCTGACGTGCCCAGCGTTAGCTGTGGAGCCAGCAGCACCCAGTCGTCCAGTTGTCCGGTGATCTCCTCGAGGTAACGCAGGTCCGGGGAGAAGTAGTCGTTCCTCAGCCATGCGAAGTTGCGAAGCGTGTCGAGGACCTGCTCGTGAGGCACGACGCCGGTCAGAGCGATGAAGCTGGACGGGGAGGGCGCATAGCTCAAGTTCGGGCTCGGCACGAGCAGTGTTCGCTGCGTAGACGCTGCCTGCAGCAACGGGACTGCAGCCTCGTAGTTCGCCTTTACTCTCAGCGGCTTGTCGGGGTAGGCCGTTGGCTCGAGCGGGGTACCCGGTGAGCGGCGGACCTGTAGCTCGGCGTTGTACATCTTGTTGAGGGCCGTCGGCCGGAGCGTCGGGAGATGCTGCGAGACCAGGGGTGGGATCTGGTCCGGGCGGATTTGAGGCTCGCCGTCCACCGGCTTGGCGTACTGGCGGAGCTGCTCGCGGAAGGCCTCTTCATCGCGGACGATCGCTTCGAACTTGGCGTACAGGTCGTCGAACGTCTGCCCGATCCGCTCACGCCGGCCGATGTACAAGCGGACCAGATCGCTGTACCCCTCGCGGAAACCGAACCACCGACCCATCTGCATCAAGGTGTCCGCAGCTCCGGTCCGCCGACGGTAGTACGAGGTGGTCAGCCCTTCGACCGTGAAACCGCGACTCAACTTCGTGCCCCCGACGAGGATGCGCCAGACGTCGTGAGCGTCGAAGTCCAACGCCTCCTGGAGCAGGTCCTGATCCCCGTTCACGATGAGGACCGGATCACCCCCCGCGCCCACCATCTTCGCGATGGCCTGTCCGACGAACGGCTCCAGCTCGACGAAGTCGACCGGGTACGGAAGGCCTCCCGCGCGCTCATCCGAGACTGGCCGGAAGTCCGAGTCGTACAGCTTGCGCAGGACGGCGAGACCCTTGGCCGAGGCATAACCGCGTCCGCGCCAAGCGGCGATCACGTTGTCCCGCGTGTCCCGGTGTTCCTGCATCCTGACCGACTCGTGCACGAGCATCGTGTGGTGTCGGAACCGACCGGGCTGTCCGAGGCGAGCCTCGCGGTAGAGCTTCAACGTACCGGCCAGGACGTAGGAGTCGATGGCGGCGGTCAGGTCGTCCTGTCGTTCGTCATTCGTCTGCCCCAAAACGGGCCGGACGAAGGCGGCTTCCTGAGAGTTGGCAGGCGTTCGATCAGCGGGCTCCACATCACTGTCGATGTCATGGAAGTCGCTGACGCCCATGTAGCCCACCGGTCGCTCGAGGCTGATCAGGAAGTCCTTGGGGAAGATGTCCTCGGCGTCGCTGGGGTCGATGAACACGTTGGCGAACGGAGTGGCGGTGTACCCGACGTACTGAGCCCGGGGAAGCAGTCCCAGGATGTCGGAGATCAACTTGTTGATCTTCGTCCTGTCCGTTTGGCCGGCCTGCCACCTCGCCGGGTTGCTCGTGTTGACCGATGCCTGATCCGACTCGTCGTCGATGATCAGCACCGGGATGTCGGAGAGATTGGCCGTGATGCTCTTGAGGTCTTGTACGAGCTTCGTGAGAACGGTCGCGTTCTTCTTGATGACGGCCAGGCGAGCGTCGCTGGCGAACAGGTTGACGGGGTTGTAGAGCGGCTTGTGCTTGTCCGTGCGTGCCACGTCGAGTGCGACGATGCCCGTGTTCAGGCGTCGGTAGTCGTTGCGGCTCGTGGTCAGTCGGACGATGTCCGCTGCGCCCAGCAGCGACGGCTGGTGCCCGTGCCTGACGAACTTCCCCTTGATCCAGTCGTTGTCCTCCTGGTAGTCGACTCGGCCGGCCATTTCGGGATCGGTCAGGTCGACGCCGCGCTGGATGTTCTCCACGCCGACCAACTCCATGTCGAGGCGGCGTTGCGTCTGCTGGCGCAAGAGATCGACGGTGCCCGTCAGGACGATCACGAGTCGGTAGCCGGCATCGATCGCCTTCGCGATCACACCTGTGAAGTTGGCCGTCTTGCCACTCTGCACGTACCCGACGACGAGGCCCTTGGCTTGATATGCCTGCGGACGCGTCGGGTCGGACAGTCGCTCCACTACTTGGCTGCTGGCCGTGTCGAGACGCACGACGGCCTCTGGCCCCCAGCCGCGGACATCCAGCAGATAGTTGCTGTACACGTTCCAGTAGTGGCGTCGCTCTTGGCGCCGCTCCGGGGTGTACCAGTCCTCGAACTGGTCGCTGATGACCGAGCCGCCGGCGGTGGCGATGGGGAAGACGTCCTCGAATGCAGATACGGAGGGTCCGTCGAGCTGCAGGCGACTGTAGGTCTCGTTCCTACGCTCGCGCGTGTACGGGGTCGTGCCAGGCGCCCACGCGGCTGTCTCGGCCGAGTCCCAGCGCAGGATGGCGACGTGCAGCTGGATGCGCAGTGAGTCGTTGACGTCAGCAGCCGCGAGGTAGGTGACCAATTGGGAGAGGCTCACGTCGGCTTGTGGGTCCTCCTCCTCGGCAATGAGCTGCGCACGACGCTCCAGGGGCTTGGGGGCGCCTTCGCCCAGACTGAGCAACGCGGCGCGGTACGCGTCGATGAGCGACATCAATTGGCTCCTGTGGGTGCGAAGTCGTCGGTTGATATGTCAGCTGCAGGTAGACCCGTCACGTCGATGCGGTATCGCACATCGTGGAGGCGTGCGATGTCGACCCCGGTGGCGGCGAGCGTCTCACTGGTCAAGGCAGGCAGGCATCCACTGTTCACGCACAGCGGGTGACTCCGAAGTCGCCAGCGTTGCCAACGTCGGCCGTGGTCGTCACGCCACCCGGAACTGCGCACGTTGTCGTCGAAGGCTGATCTGAAATCACCGAGGATGATCCGTATCGCCTCGATCAGCTCTTCCAGGCTGCGACCAGGGCCAGCGCCGGCCAACGTGATCTGAAGACTGAGCAGGAACAGATCGCGTCCCGGGGACGGGCTCAGCTGATCCAGTCCGCTGATCCAATGGATGCGGTTCTCGCTGCCCGTCGTCTTGACCTCTAGATCACCGACGGGCAAGGCGAAGTCGTGCTCGGCCGCCTCCGGTCCGAGCCATGCCGCGAGGGCGGTCTCGGGGCTGACTCGAGAGAGCAACCGCTCCAACACCAGGAGCTCGCCATAAAGACCAATCTCGCGCTCCCGCGACAGCTGTTCTGCCTTATTGAAGAGCGTTTCGAAGGAGGCCAGCACCTCCGTCACGGCAACTGAGAACGCTTCGTTCAGCAGCTGCATCCGGTCGGCGAGTGCCGCGAGCAGCGGATGAGCATCGTCCAAGAACTGACGCCCCGTGACCTGAAGACGCGCCCAGTTCACGCCGTCTCGGAAGACGACGTCACTGTCGAGATGTTCGTACGCGGAGAGCTCCGGTACGGCGATGCCGTCCCAGGGTGTGTCCACGCACATCGACCCATTCGCGCCGTCGATGACGAGCACGACGACGGGATCTCCTGGAACAGGGACAAGCGCGCGCGACCCCTGATCGATGTACTGCCGCAGCGCTTCGGCGGTGAGGTGTCTGCCGTTGCTCTCCGGACCGGTCACTGTTGAGCCCGCACAGCGGCTGTGAGCACACTCTGCCAGAGGTCCATGTTGTCCTTGTCGCGAGATCCCATGTAGTGACCCTGGAAGATGTTCTCCACCAGTAGATAAAGACAGGTCTTGACCAATGGAGCGTCGTTCAGGCTGCCTGTCGTAGACCCCGTCACGACAGTTCGGTAATTGCGATTGAGAGTCAGCTGTCGGGCATCTCGATCGATGTCGAAGAGGACGTCGCCGTCCACGCGGCCCCAGCGTATGTCGATGGGTTCCTCGTTGGGGATCGGGCGCAATTCTGTGCGAAGTGCGCGCTTCACCGCGGGTGGCAGGCCCCGGCCCGGCGGGATCACTCGCGGACGTTGAGCCTCACGGCGCCGACCGCGTTTGTACAGCGCGCGCGCGTCATCGAGGTAGTCGTCAAAGGTGAAGTCTTCCCCGGCCGCCTGCTGAAGTGCGCGGACGAACGATTCATCGGGCTCGATCCGCGACTTCTCCGGGTTCAGACGAACGTGGGCTTCCGATCCGGGAGCCAGGTCCACGACCACCCGAGCCAACTGCAGGTCTTTGGCGTCGTGGATGACTCCATTCCACCCGCCTGCCTGGATCAGGCGACCATTTCGGTACACGTAGAAGCCTTGGTGTCGTTCAGGCCTGTCGTTCAAGCGGAACTGACGAGTTGTAGACCGAGGGGGCCACAGATGGCAGACGAGTTGATGGGGCGGGTCGCTGACGACCTGCAGCGTCTTCGGGTACTCCGGGTGTCCGGAATGGGCATAGTCGAACGGGTCGAGGGATTCGACCGGAACTGCCGAGCCGACCGCGTCCATGTCGGCGTCGAACTCGTCGATGAGGATCTCCACCACCTTCGCCGCGAGGAGTCGGTGGAAGACCAACCCGAGGTGGCGTCGGAGCTTTTCGACGGTCTCGGTGAAGAATCGATTGGTCTCTCGCTCGTCGTGGACCACGGGGAAGGTGCGCACGCTGTCCCAGCGGATGATCGTGCCCGAGTCATTACCCGCTGCGGGTGGCTGGGTCGCGAGCTCACGGCGAGCAAAGTCCTGATCGACGACATCGCACTCGAAACCGGATTGTGCGCCTTCGAGCGTCCAACGCCGACCGGTGTAGCTCCCGTCGGCCGTCTTCGATACCACCGTCAGTTCATCGGCATGGCCGAAGCTCGCTGCCTTCAGTCCCAGACCGAAGTGCCCGAGTTCGCCGGGGCCGTACCGACGCACGCCGCCGATGGTCATGGCGGTGTTGATGGCGGCGCTGCTGATGCCTCGTCCGTCGTCCGTGACGTACAGCCGCACCAATCGGTTGTCGCGTCTGACGAATCGGATGCGGACATGACGGGCCCCGGCGTCGATGCTGTTGTCGACGAGGTCCGCTAAAGCACTTGGCAGGTCGTGATTGCGCCCCAGGCTCCTCAAGAGCCGGGGGTCAGGCTGCAAGGTGACGCGGCTTGTGATGGGTACTTGATCGTCCTTGATCACCGAGTGCCTCCCTTCTTTGCTGTCCGCGGGCTTCGGCGCCGCGACCTTACGCACGCCGTCTCCCGACGAGTGGAAGGCCGGCTGGTATCGCCTGGGTGAGGTCGAGTTGAGGCGCGGATTCGAGCTGTGACCTCAGCTCACGTCCCCATCGGCTCGGTGAGAGTCCGCGGTGAATCGGCAACCAGCCACTCCCACCCGCAGGAGGGAGGCGAGACGGACGTCGATCGAGGTGCCCGATCGCCCCACAGGGAGGGCTCCCGTCGTCGGTCAAGAGCTCCTGACCGCTGACTCAGGAGCGATGCCACGGACGTAGCGCCATGCGGCGCCCTTCGTCAGCACATCTTCTAGCGGGGTCGGGGTGAAGCGCGGATCGAGAAGTCGACGGCGAAGCACCGCGGCAGGTGTCAGCTCATGCGACTCGATACTCGGCGCAGGTGTTGGAACGGTGCATCCGTCCTGTCGGACCACCGCGTCTTGCTGGGTCGTCGGCGATGCGTACGCCGAGACGAACAGGCCACGGCTAGCGTCCCGGATGTGGCCCTTACAGACCCGTATGTCGACTTTGAGCGAGCCCTGGAGCGTCTGGACGCTTTGCGCCACAGTGTCGCGACCGCGCGTGAGGCAGACGCTGTATTCGAGACGCTCGCCGACCTTCACCTGGCCTTGATCCGTTCCTATGGCGGCCGCAAGCCAAAGGCACCGTCAGGCCTCGGAGCGCAGACCCGGATCTTGCAGCACCTGCAAGCACGCTGTGGCGAGTGGGTGTCGGGGGAGGAACTGGCGGCGGTCTCGAGGATCGGGGAGTGGGCTCGGCGGGTGCGTGAGCTCCGGGTCGAGCGCGGTTATGACATCCAAGAGGACGGGGGTCTCTACCGCCTCGTGTCAGTCGAGCCCAGTGAGGGAGCAGCTCAGCGGTGGCGGCTGTTAAATGAGATGCGCCGAACCGACGGTTCGCCGAGGGATCGGGTGCTTGCCCTGCTGACCCACTTCGAGGGCGGTGTCGTCTCGCAGGATGAGCTCGATTACGTGAGCCGCGGCCGCGACTCGGGTCTGCGCGTCAGGGAACTCCGCGACGACGAGTGCTTTCCCATCGAGTCCTCGGACGATGCTCCCGACCTGGAGACGGGGGAGTTCCGGCTCGTCTCCTCAGCGCAGGAGGACCGACACGATCCCCGGCAACGGTTGTTCGACGAGCGGGTCCGCCAGCAGGTGTTCCAGCGGGACAGCTTCACGTGTTGGCGGTGCCGGCGCAACAAGCAGATCGCTGGACGGGAAGGCGATGCAGGCTTCCATCTTGAGCTGCACCACCTCGAGGCTGTCGGGGAAGCATTGGACCGACTGCCCGTCGAGCAACTCAATGACCGTGCACAGCTGGCGACCTACTGTCGGACGTGTCACCGCCAGGCGGCCAACGACTCGCACCGTCAACGGCGGATCGCCCGTTCCGGCGATCAGGGATGGCTTCCGGGATTCACAGGTACTGCTTGACGTGCCTGGCCACAGCGGCAGCGAGACCAACCGGCACCGCATTGCCGATCTGGCGGGCGATCTCGATCTTCGATCCGCACCAGACGAAGCTCTCCGGGAAGTCCTGGAGGCGAGCGGCTTCGAGATGCGTGATCGGACGGTTGACGCGAGCCGTGGAGTCCTCCCGCTCCCACTGGGGATGTAGGTACTGCCCCTTCTCGGGCTTGAAGAACTCGGTGCGAATGGTCAAGGAGGGGGCGTCCCACTTCATCCGACCCATGACATCTGTCGTCCCGGTGGGCTTGTTCGCCCAGCAAGCCGGCAGGAGGTCATCGGGAAGGTCGAATCGGCCGCCACCCGGCGGAATGGCGTCGTAACGGAGCAGACTCCGAGGCTGCGGCTGCCGTCCGAGATGGAGGTCCTCAGACTTGAAGACGCCCGGCACCTTCTGGCCGAAGAAGTTGGCGGTGCTCGCGGGCAGCGCGGTCGTGAGCGGCTCGGCGGGGTAGCCCTCAATGCGTGAGCGAACGGTCTCCCACATCTCAAGGCCGAGCATGGGCTGCTTGGCGTGAGTCGGCGGGGGTAGGGGCACATCGCCTATACGACTACCGATGACGATGGTGCGTGGCCTGCGCTGCGCTACCCCGTAGTCAGCTGCAAGCAGAACGCCGTGGTGCAACTTGTACCCAGAGAGCAGGCCTCCGTCCACCTCGGACAGCAACAACTCGAACTCGCTGCTACGTCGAAAACGCTCGACGTTCTCGAGAATGAAGATCTTGGGGTTGGCGGCCTTGACGACCCGGAGGTACTGCTTCCAGAGCTTGTTCCGCGGGTCCTCGATGTCACGACTGCCCAAATTGGAGAAGCCTTGGCAGGGGGGGCCCCCGATGACCAGGTCTGCCTCGGGGATGTCTGAGGTCGGTAGAGCTTCGATGTCGCCCCAGTAGGTGTGCTCCTCGCCGAAATTCGCGGCATAAGTGGCGGCAGCGTGCAGGTTCCACTCGACCGCGAGGGTCGACTCGAAGCCCTCCTGGTGGAAACCCTGGCTCATGCCGCCGCACCCGGCGAAGAGATCGATCACGCTGGCTACCGGCATGCCGTCAGACTAGGGGGCAGGACTGACAGTCCTGGGTCGGGCCCAGGACACACTCGGCGTGTCGGTAGCCGCAACACCGAGTGTGTCCTAAGTCCCCTGATTCGACGTGCTTCCTGAGTCGGGTCCAGTCACTTCACTGCTGCTGCAGCGGCGTCTCTCATGGCCGTGAGGGTCGGCGCGAAAAAGCCAGGGGTCCGTTGATCGCCGATGACCAGGACCCGGTCGAGCAGGACGTTCGAGCGCTCGCACGACGTCTCGGCCACTAGACAACAACCGTGGCAGCCTGCGAGGTTGAGACTGCCGAGGCCCTGTCCGCGACTCTCGCGACAGACCGGGTCGGCGGAACACCAAGCAGCGTCTTCCAGTGATCCGAGCAGGGTGTTGGCCAGGCGAGGCTGCTCGCCTTGTCTGACGAGGCCCCCGAGCGTGCCCTCGGCATCCCCAGCTGCGGTGTAGAGAAGGACGCCCGCCTCTTGCGCGGATCCAGTACCTGCATACACGCGTTCCCGGATCGACGCTGCCGAGTAACCCGATGTGAAGGCCAGTCGCCTCATCAGCAGATGGGCCAGGGTGTGGAGGAGGACCAGCCGCGGTGTTGCCTCAGCGAACCGAGAGCCGATGAGACTGTCTCGGCGTCGACCTTCGATGACCCTGACACGCTTGAGGACGTCCTCGTCCTCCTCCCAATCCGCGAGCCTCTCCGGGTCGAGCGTCATGAAGACGCCCTCCCCGAAGGACTCCACGGCAGGCAACCACCGTTCGCGACCTCGGGGACCCAGGTCGACGTCCACGAGACTCGCTTCAAGATCGTAACGGCGGAAGCCGTGGAGGACCCGGACTTCTCGAAGTCGATGAACGAGCACGACGTTCCTGACGCGTGCCTCCAGCGACCTGTAGACCTCGCCGTCCAGTTCGGTCGCAAGATCGGTGGCCGACACGACGAAGTCAGGCGTCCCCGTGGGCTCGCCCGGATGATCGACGGCCTGCATGAACGCTTGCCACTCCGCTGTCAGGAGTCCGGTGCGAGCAGTTTCCAACCCGTCGTTCTGCTCCGCGCTCGAGGCGACCACACGGCGAACCAGGTCCTCCGACACCTTCAGGTCTTCGGCTATCAACTCCATGAGCATCGTCGCCCGCGGGCCGCCAGGGGCGGTGCTCACGTCCTCGAAGTTCCGGTGCTGTCGGATCTCTGCATCCAGGTCTCGCGACTGACTCGTCGGTTCGGGAATGTCGAGCGCCGTAGTCGTCTCACTCAGCGTCACGTTCGTGGCGCCGCGCTGCAACACCTCAATGCGCTCGTCGCAGGGATTTGCCGTACTCCGCTGCCAAGGTTGCTTTCCCGAGCACCGGACGCCGATGCGCTTCAACGACTCTCGGCTCGGCAGGTCCCCGAGGTGCCGGCTCGCCCGACAAGTCGTGCAGCGAACGACGAGGCTGGACAGCCCTTCGGAGCCGCCGCGGCTGGTCTCGAACAGGAGACGCGGCGATCTGCACCTGTCCTGGTCGGCGTTCTCGTGTGACGAGTGAGCCCACCTGTCCCACGGCACGTCCATTGCATGACCGCGCGTCGTGCAGACCGCGATGAAACGCATCGGCACCAGCTTCCCTCGGCACTCCTTGCACGTCGGTGCCTCGCCGGTCTCCTCGTTCCCGAACACGAACCGCATCAGGCGGCAGTCCTGACAGAAGAGCCAACGGGGGAACCGCTGGTAGTAGATGCCGGGGGTGTTGGTGGACGGATACGACGGAACGCTGGGTGCGGATCGCAACTCGCGTACGCCCAGTGCCTGTTCGAGGCGCGCGGACTCGACTCGTTCAGTCTTCTCATACGGCCATTCGCTGATGTCCGCGCCCATCAACGACTCACCCAGTACATCCAGGACGCTTCCGACCCCGAACGGCGAGATCGTCTGACTCAAACGCATCATCCTCATCGCAGGGTCTCCCCGATGGCGAGGACGCGGACCTGTCGGTCGACTGATCTCATTGAGTGCATGGTCTCCCAGCCTTCCTTCTTCTCCCCGAAGTCACAGAGCAACGCTGGGCCGTCCTTGCTCGACGACTCGTACTTGAGACGCATGCCCAACGCTTCGGCTGCGCGCGCTCGGTCGTCCCATTCGCCGACGAGCCGCTGTAGGTCGGCAGCCACGCCTGGCGCTTCATCGGGATCCGATCGCTGGGCCCATGAGTTGAGCTGTGCCACGGCTCGCTGCACGCCGGGATCCTCAGCTCGGAAGTCGCCCGCCTGATCGTTCTGCCGGAGGCCTACCCCGTGCCTCACCAGCAAGGTCAGAGCGGCATGGAGCGACCGCCGCCGGGAAGCCAGGGACCACGGGGTGACGCTGGTCGGTTCGACATGTCGGTAGAGAGCCTGGTGGTAGGCCAGAAAGCCCTCGTAGTGTGAACGATCACGCGGCTTGCTGGCACGTAGCAGCGTCACCACCAACCCGGGGACGTCAGAACGGCCGACACGACTCGTGGCCTGGATGTACTCGGATGTGGTCTTCGGTTGCCCGTTCATGAGCATCAGCCCGAGCCGACTGATGTCGATCCCGACACTGAGCATGTTGGTGGTCGCGACGACGTCCACCGTGTCATCGCGCTCCACCCCGTGTTCGAGCCGCTCGAGGATGCGGGGCAACTGGCTGGCGGAGACGTTGCTCGTCAACTCGATCACCCCGTCGCGGCGCAGGCTCCGGGCGACCATGTCACCGCGGTCACGCGCCTGCAGCATGCTCTCGACGTCGTCTCGCGCGATCGTCACGGTTCGACCGAGCTCGCGCAGGCTGTTGTGGTAGGCGACGAGCGTCCAGTAGGCATCCAGCGATCTGGCTGAGACACCGAGCGCCAACGGTCCCTGCAGTAGGGCCACACAGGCCAGCACTGTGGCGAACGAGGGGCTGTGGGCCTGCGGCATCAGCCCTAGGTAGAGCCGCCCAGGTGCTGCAGGATCGGGTTCTGCGAAGAAGCTGTTGTCGGCCGTCAGCCCACTCGGAGGGAAGAGATTGACGGGTGCTCCGTAGAGGCTGCGGATCTGGTGATCGGCAGCTCGGATGGTCGCTGTCGACGCTACGATCTTGGGCCTCTGACCGCCCCAGCCGATGAGGCTCTGTACCGCTGACTCGTACAACGCAACGGTGGTGCCCAGGGGGCCGGACAAGAGATGCAACTCATCCTGGATCACGAGGCCGGGCGGGTCGTACGACACGTTGTGCTGGCCGAAGAGGGAGCCGGCGCTCGACACCCATGGCAGCCGAGCGAACTTGTCGACGGTCGCCACCAGGAGCGTCGGTGGCTCCGCGAAGATCTGTTCGTCCACGACGCTGACTGGGAGCGCTGGATGGAATGGGCACTGATCATGGGTGCAGAACAGCTCGAAGCTGTGCTGGGTCGACCTGACGCCATATGCGCCTGCGTCATTGACTCGGCGGCGAGGCAGCAGCGGGGTGCCGCACCAGGGGCATGACTGGATCTGGAAGGGACTCTCCGGCGTCTGCGTTCGCCGGAGCTCCAGGACGCGCTTGTGGGCTGTCGCCAAGTTGTTCGGCGTCGTGTCTCCGCCGACCCACATGCCGATGCTGAACGGGGAACTGTCGAGCAACGCCGGGTGGCGATGGCGTAACCGCTCCAGCGAGCAGATGAGGGTTGCGGACCGCTGGAACTGCTGTGTGGTGAGCAACCGCAGGGTGTAGCGGGTGAGGACGGCGGTACCCCCGCCCTTGACGCCTCGAGTCAGCCTCCTGCGGATCATCTCGAATGCAGCGAGCCCGAGGTACGCCTCGGTCTTGCCACCGCCGGTCGGGAACCACAGCAGGTCGACCGTCTGGCGATCGACGTGCTCCGCCTGGGCAGTCGATGCCAGTGAGAGCAGCTGAAAGCCCAGCTGGAACGGGTGCCACCGAGGCTCTGGTGCAGCAGCCGCGCGCGCGGCCAGCGTTTGGCCACGCCGGCCCACGTTGTCTCGGACGTGCCTGCTCTGGAGCATCTGCTCTCGCATCGCGGCATTGGCCAGGCGAAAGGCCAACAGCGAGTCAGCATCATCGCCGAGCAGGTCGACTGCGCTCAGCATTCGGCGCAGCGCCGACCGCATACGACCGACGAGCCGCTCGGCAGCAGGCCGGTCGGATGTCTGGAGCCCTTCGGCGTCCTCCGCCTGCCCCTGCACCCATGTGCCGTAGACGTGCACGAAGTCGCGGAGTTCCCCCAGGAGGATCTCCGCGGGAAGCGCTTCGTCGGCCAACCGTTCCAGGCGCAGTACAGGTAGGTCCAGCCCAGCCGCTCGCACTGCCGGGACAACGGTGGTCGGGAGCATGTCGGTCGTGACTGTGCGCACGGTGCCGTCCTCGGCAAGTCGCCAGCTCACGGAGCACCCGTGGCCGGTGCCGTAGGAACGACGGTCTCGGTACAGGAGCCGCAGTTCTTGGTCTTCGGGATCGTCACTCAGGTCGGTGCTCGTGGGGTAGGGGAGAGCGACCCCGTTGCGCACCGTGCAGGACATGTGGACCTGGAAGAGGCAGTCCTCGATCGAGACCTGCGATTCGGCATCATCGTGTACTGCTTTGTTCTCGAGGGCCGCGGTGACCAGCCACTTGCCATCGAGAGGGCGCCAGACGACGACCAAGCGTGCGCGACCATCAAAAACGTCGTGGGGCTCTGTGTCGTCCGACGTGACGGTGATGTCGTCATGGACCAGTGGTTCCCGCGCCCAACTGTGATCGGCGCCTTCACTGGCATAGACGCCGGCCGTCAGGGTGCACGAGAGGCTGTCGCCGTCGTGGAAGAACGAGATGGCGGCTGAGGCGGGTTGCCACGCGTTGGCGAGTTCAACCGGTTCGTCGAGCTCGTCGTCATGTGCGACCTCGCCCAGCTCGTCGCCGTCGAGCCGAGTCGCACTCTGTCCACGGGGGAAGAGGGTGCCGACCAGATAGATCCGGTCCGGCCGATCCTGAAGTACTTCCAACTCACCGTTGGCGGGCCCCAGGTACTGCCTGCGGAGATAGTGAACGAGGTCCTCGCGTACCCCTGCGAGTTCATCCTTGAGTGTCATGTCTGTGCTCCCGTCTGCGATCCGCTTGCGATCTGGCTCCATGCAGTGGGACTCAGGCCGATCCACAGGCTGATCCGAGCCCGGGTCATGGCCACGTAGAGCCGCGCTCGCGCGTGAGGGTCCTCGACGTCCTCCACGTCGACGACACACACGTGAGCTGCCTCGAGGCCCTTGATCTGGGTGGCGGTCGTCAGTCGGATCTTGCCGGCTGTCTCCGCAGCAGGATCGAGGACCGGTAGGAGTCGACCGGTGCGAAAAGCCTTCGACTCCTGGGCTGCGCTGTCCGCAATGGCGTCGCGAACCGTGACCACCACGATGTCCCCTTCGTCCACCTCGGCTTGGCGGAGATGCTTGAGATGAGCGTCGAGGAGGCGGGCGGTGGCGTCATCGTCAGGGCATTGTTTGTACTCGACAGGGGGCCCTTGACCAGCCCGTGCGACACCGATGTCAGCACCGGTGATCATCTGGGTCTGGTGCACGATCGTCGCGGTGTTCCGACAGTTGAACGGGAGTTCGACGACCGTCGCCGTGGCGGCCAGCTCATCGAAGACTGATCGATCGAAGGTCCCGTCGACGTTTGCCTGGTTGTTGGCGTCGCAGAACAGGCGCCACCGGCCCCTCTCCCATCCTCCAACAACGAGCGCGTCCAGCTGCGCATAGGACTGGAGGTCCATCAAGTCCTGGGCCTCATCGACGATGAGAACGTCGACGGGTTCTGTATCGGAGATGCTCTCGAAGGGCAGGCAGGTGACGCTCGATCCTGCCAGGGCATGCTGGAGGACGCTGGCCAGCGCCTTCGAGCGGCACGTCAGCAGAACGCGATCGCCGCCGACGGCCGCTCGTCGCGCCGTCTCGACGGCGAGCAGCGTCTTACCCGACCCTGCCCCCCCGAGGCAGACGATCCGGCGATTGCGCTCGGCCACGAGAAGCAATTCGTACTGTCGATCCGCGAATCTCACGTACTCGTTCTCGAGGCTGGCAATTCGGCTCGCCATCGACGGCACCCGATCGAAGTCAGGACGCAACACAGACAGAAGGTCACGGTGTGCGTTGCCGACCGGACGCCGCGACTCCTTGTCGAGCCAGTAAGAACGAGCTGCCTCAAGCGCACGTTCCAGCCCGCTGACCGACATCGCACGCGGACCTGCCAGGACCTGCGGATCCCACTCCAGGTCGCGCCCCAGTTCCTGGTCCGGCGTTACGACGAGATAGCCGAAGGCCACGTCCAGCGCCGGAAGTCTCGTCCGCAGGCCGTCCCGAAGAGCGTGCATGGCGGTTCGGGCTTGTTCGAACGGACCCTCGCGCTTCTCGGATGTCTCGCCGTACCTGTCCGTGAAGGTCCAGGCACCCGCGCGGCGACTCAGTCGGCCACCCTTCACCTCAATGACCAGCACAATGTCGTCGTAGACGATGAGGAAGTCGATCTCCGACATCCGCTTGTACTCGTGCCGCGGGAGGTGGACGGAGTACAAGCACGTGGCCGGTCGGCCCGGGACCATCTGGGCGATCAGCTCAGCGACGCGGAACTCGCCGCGACTCTCGATCTGTCCCAATTGCGCCAGTGAGGGAATCAGTTTCATCGGAGCCTCCCACCCTGCTTGCGCCAGAGGTAGTCGAACTCCTTGTACGCCAGCTTGTCACCGAACTGGTCGAAGGTGTCGGCAACGTTGACAATCCGACACTTCTCCTTGCCGCCATTGGCCGGGCCGCGGAGCCCGCGGCCGACCATCTGAATGTAGGCATTAGGGCTGAACGTCGGCCTGGCGATGTACAGGGCGCGCACAGCCGGGGCGTCGAAGCCCTGAGTCAGGACGTTGCAGTTGGTCAGGACCTTGATGTCCCCCTTCCGGAATGCGTCGATGCTCCGACGGCGGTCGTACATGCGCGTCGTACCGCTCACCGAAGCTGCTTCGATCCCCCGTACCCGCAGCAGTGCTGCGAGCGTCTGCGATGAGAGGACGGACGCTGTGAACACGAGAACCGGCCAGTCATCGGGCAGTCCCGTGATGTGGTCGAGCAGACGTCGCGTCCGTTCTTCGTCCTGCCCCACACGCTCCAGGACCGCCTGAGGGATCGCTCCGAAGGTCTCGACCTGCTTCGCTTCACCAGACTTGAGGGTGATCGAGACCCCATCGAGAACCTCGTGTTCGATCTCGGCGAGAACGCCGAGGCGCTGCAACTCGCCATACGGGTCGTCGCCCAGAACGTCCAGTTGGCGTTTCCCGAAGCGAACTGCCAGGCGCTTGTTCGCCTCCGTACCGGTCCCCTTGAAGGGGGTGGCCGTCAGGCCGAGCAGCGGGCGGGCGGTCTTCCCCTGCTCGATACCGAGCCACGCCAGGGTCTCAGTGATCCCTGCCCCTGTGGCCGTGTGCGCCTCATCGATAACAACCGCCGCCGATTGCCGAAGCCAGTCGTACTCATCGCGGTTCAGCTTGTCCAACTTCGCGTCGGTCGCGACCACGACGGTCAGTGCCTCATCACTCCTGGCCACCTCGTTGGTGCTCCAGAGCCTGCACACGCGTAGCGGCCGATCACCGAACTCGCGCCACACGAGACTCCAGGTTTGGACCGCTTGCTCACAGAGTTCCTCCGTCTGCGCAATCCACAGGAGCGGTCCCTGAAAGCCGTCCTCGATGAACGCCTTGGTCAACGCTTCGACGGTGACGCGGGTCTTCCCTGCGCCTGTGGGCAGGAAGAGCATCGCGCGATCCGGTGAGGCAGTTGCGCTCACGAGGTCCCGGATCTGGTCGGCCAGCTCGGCCTGATATCCGTGGAGGGGGTCGAGTCGGGGCGGACCGAAGACCGTGAGGTCGGGATCCAAGGAGGCGCCCCGGATGCCGGCGTACTCGCTCGGAAAGCCGAGACGACGGACGAAGGCGACCGCCGGCGACGACCCGGCCCATCGGTCGGGCACGGGATAGCCCGCCGACTCCAGGACATGACGCAACTCGGAGAGGACGTTGTAGCCGTGTACGTGCAGCAACAGTTCTGCGACCTGCTCAGGGCCAGTGTCCTCCCCGATCCTCCGCACCGTGACCAGCAGGCCCGACGGAAGGAGGGACTCCAGGACCGGCCCCGGGAGGAGTGCGAGGAGCTTGCGGGAAGGTGTGATGGCGGCCCGACAGGCCGCCATCCGACCGTTGACCTGCTCGTCCTGAGCATCATCGAGGACGCGCTGGATGACCGTGGCGGTCAAATCAAGGCCGAACTCGTCCGACAGTCGTCCCAACAGCTCGTCGTCATGCACGGTGCTGACGTAGAACACCGTCTTCCCACGCCGGGCGAAGTCCGCAGCCTGGGAGTGCAGACCGTCGGGCCCTGTCACCTGCCGAGCCAAGTCGGAGCACTCGATCAGCTCCACACCGTCCAGCTGACCGCCTGCGAGCGCACGAAGGCCGCGGAATCGGTCGAGCAGGACGATCGGCTCACCAGGCGTCTCCGTTGCGATCTCGACACGCAGGACCGTGGATGCGACGGTGCACCCCCACCGCCCCGTCAGCAGGGTCTCCGCCTCATCGCTCCTCATGCCCACATGGGGCAGGCCGCGCGCTGAGAGGGCGCGCTGCTCCTCCTCCGTCCTGGCGAGCAGAAGCTCACGCGTGGGTACGAGTCTGAGGTCCCCGCCAACGTGGGGAAGAGCGACCGGCGACTCCTCAGTCGGCAGTCGGCGGCACGCCTCGACCAGTAGGTCGCCCAACAACCACGCGTCATCGCTCTGGCTCGTCCTGCCGAGGAACTCGCGCCACAGGTCCAGTGGCACCTCGTTCAAAGAGCTGATGGTCCGCACCTGGGAGGAGGAGGAGCGCGTGGCAACCGGCAGCAGAGACGCGTATCGGGTGAGCTCATGACTCAGGCATCCGGCAGGCGGTCGGGGTCCCCACGACGACTCGAGGAGCCCGTACCTCTCGGCTGCCCACAGATGCGGCGCGAGAACCGACCGAGGCTCAAACACCCGGGGGTTAATGTGGCCCAAGTGCCAGCGGCTCGGCGCCTGCGCCTCGAGCAGCTCCGTGGTCCACACGACCTGTGAAGCGACGTCCCCCGTATCGCCGAAGCGCCGGAGGACGTGCAGGGGCCCGAGTGCGGCGGGTTCTTGGAAGTGGAGTGCCGATGCCTCGGGCCTCCCGCGCGGCGGAAGACCGTCCAGCGCTGCAGAACGCTGAATCCGCAGGTACTCGAGCAATGTCATGTCCTGCGAGTTCGCCCGGGAGACGACGGGCCGAACCGCGGTGCCGAGAGACTTCAGCAGGCTGAGGTGGAACTCGTGGAACTCGACATCGAGGGCAAGGGATGAGTCCATCGGCTCCACCAGGCCTGGGACGACGACGGTTCCCACGTCCTGCCAGCGACCACCTGCCGAGCGGACCTTCAGGGGCGCGCCTGCCGCGACGTGGTCCACGAGGATCTTCTCGGCCTCGGTGACCGTGACCTCCTCCACCAACCCCCAGAAGGCGGTCCATTCGGTGGCCGACCACTTCCGGGCCGCCGCCGTTGCCAGCTTCCGCAGTTCCTCCTGGGGCTCAACGTCCTTGAAGCCGATGGCCTCCAGCCGTTCGGCGACCTTACCGAGCGCCAGGAGAGAAGGACGCAGAAGCGCGAGGCCGGCCGCCGAGCTGAGCAGGTTCCCCCGCAGATAGAGGGTGCTGGTCGCGTTCAGTCGGTGGAGAACTCCCGTCGTGTCCGGGAGGATCCTGGCCGTCAACATGTCGCGCCTGACGGCGTCATCGCTGACGGAGAACACCGTCTTCAGGGCCGCGTCGACCTTGTCGTCTCGACCATCGCCGGCAATGCGTTCGACCCACTCGGCGGCACCGAGCTCTCGATCGGACGTCTTCGAGTCGTCCACCCGGATGAGACTCCTCAGCCGAGCTCGCCGAGTCGGCGTCTTGTAGCAGGTCCAGTGCGGTGCATCGGTAGGGCGCTGGGGCGCTGCATCCCACAGGCCGAAGGTCTGGAGGTCGAGGCGCAGGTCGGCGGCCGGGTAGAAGAGTCTGTTCGGTCGTTGCAGGGTCCCGATCGCGTCCGGGATGCATGCCGTCACTCGCGCCCTGGGTGGCACCACGTCCGCGAGGTACTTGTCGGCCCCGTTCGGCGCTTCGCGACCACGAGCGGGCAGGTAGTCGAAGTGGCGGGCGGGGTCGTCGGGATCGGTGAGTGAGGACAGCCCAGCCACGATCATGTCTGCGAGGACATCGAGCAGTTCCTCGTTGAACAGTCCGTCCAGCAAGTTCGTGCGGTCGTCGTTGATACGCCAGGGCGCGTTGTGGATGCCTCGGGCGGATGTCACGTCCTGCAGCGGGAAGTAGGCCCAGAACCGGCCCAGTGAGGATGCGTCGTCGAGTGGTACTGCGTATGAGACCCGCACCTCGTCTCGCCGCAGAGCTTCCCCCAACTCAGCGAGCGCGAGCTCGCTCGGGTGATGTTGTCGATGCCAGACGAGCCAGTCGGCTTCTTGCCCGTCCTCACTGACGAGTGTCATGCGGTTGTCGTCGTGTGCGACGCAGGCATGTTCGATCGAGGCGCTGCCGTGCTGGCCACTGACCTCGATGCGGAGCCGTTCGACACTCGGTGCGAAGAGCAGGAACTCGTGAGGGAACTTGTACAGATCCGTGAACAGTCGGTCAGGAATTGACGCGAGAGGAAGTCGGATCACCGTGACTGCCCACTCGGCGAGCTCAGCCAACACCTCATCGGCGGCGAACTCGGCTTGGACGTCCAGCGGCACGGGCAGGCGTAACACCGGATAGAGGGAGGCGTTGGGCTGGATTGATCGCAGGGCCCGCGCGGACGTGCCCGCGTCGAAGCCAAAGCTCACCGACGTGCTAAACACAGCGGGTCTGTCGGTCACCGCCAGGACCGACTTGAAGCCGAGTCCGAAACGGCCGATCTCGTCGGCGCGCTTGTCGCTCATGTACGCCTGACACACTGCCTCGAGTCCACGTTGTGTGAAGGGTTCCCCGTCGTTCGCGCAGTAGAGCGCGTCGGAAGTCAGACGAAGCTCGATCCGACCGCGTCGGCCGCTGCGTTGCTGAGCGTCCGCAGCATTTTGGATCAGTTCGAGGACCTGCCGATTCGCGTAGCCCCCTGTCCGGAAGCTGTCTTCTTGTCGTCCGTGCTCCGAGACCAGGAGAGGGTTGGCGCGGTACGACTGCAGGGCGTTCTCGCGGTGAGTCGTCAGCCACCTGTTCAGTGAGGCGTCGGGCTGCTTCCACCGTGTGGGGTCCGTCACGAGATGCAGTATCCCGGTAGGTCTGACGACACGGTGGAAGGCGTGCGAATGAGGACATCGTTGATGTCAGATAGCTGCTTGCGATTGCGGCACAGGCGTCGACGCAGCTCTGTCCGACGGCGGTCGACTCCGGGCGGCGGCACGGTCGGCGTTTCCCCGATGCGCCAGGATTGCAGGTGAGCGGCTCCAGTTCAGTGGATCATGATCCGCGGGAGCAGGAGGCCGCAGAAGTTCCACCTGCTTACGATGTCGGACGGTGACTGGAAAATCTCTGCAACCGCCGGTGCCGAGCTCCCCAGCCGTGGCAGCGCGGATGAGTCGTCAGGCACGTGCGGACACCGCACCCGAGATGGCGCTCAGACGGATGCTGCATGGTCGGGGCAAGCGCTATCGCGTCTCCTGGCCTGTCCCGGGACTCAGGCGGAGGACGATCGACATCGCCTTCACGCGGTCCCGAGTGGCCGTCAACGTGCACGGCTGCTTCTGGCACGGCTGCCCGGAACACGGAACTTGGCCGGTAGCCAACGCCGTTTGGTGGAAGCAGAAGATCGATCAGAACAAGGTTCGCGACGCGCAGACGCGGCGGCACCTCGAGGACCTGGGATGGACTGTCCTGGAGATCTGGGAGCACGAGCCCCCCGACGTGGCCCTCGGTCGGGTCCTCGAGGCGCTTCAAGGGGTGCGTGGAACTTCATCACGCGCCACCTGCCGGGTCGGCGCTGGTGATGAGTTCACGACTGACTAGCGTGGGGTCGGTGCTGGCGCCGAGTTTTCAGATGCTAGATCTCTTCGCCGGCTGCGGGGGGCTCACGCGGGGGTTCCTGGATGAGGGGCACTTCCGCGTGGCTGCCGCCGTGGAGCGGGATGTGTCGGCTGCGGCGACTTATGCGGTGAACTTCGACACCGCGGGCCAGCACACCTTCGCCGGCGACATAGCGGCCTTCGTCGACGTGCCACCGGCGGACGTCGTTGTCGGCGGGCCTCCCTGTCAAGGCTTCTCGGCGCTCGGCCGGCGGGACCCTGCCGACGTGCGAAATCAGCTGTGGCGCGAGTTCGTCAGGGTCGTACGCGAGTCTGGCGCGCAGATGTTCGTGTTCGAGAACGTCGACCGGTTTGCTCGCACGCCCGAGTTCCAGCTCCTGCGACGAGCAGCTGATGAAGGCGGGGAGCTGTCTGACTTCCGTTCACAGGTGTTCCGGCTCAACGCCGCAGATTTCGGGGCACCTCAGAAGCGTGTCCGGACGGTCGTGGTCGGTTCGCGAATCGGTCCGGTGGTAGATCCCGTGATGACGCACGGTAAGAATCCAGGCGCCGGCCTCGAAGCTTGGCGCAGCCTGCGCCAAGCCTTCTTGGAGGGGCCTGTGGTGTTGGAGCCCGACGTTCGCGACGTCTGGCTTCCCGAGAGCGCCATCGACTTTCAAGGCGTGCCGGTCGCGGGACCGTTCAAGCTTCGCGACCTGCACGTCACGCGGCACTATGACGTGCTCTCGGAGATCCGTTATGCACACATCGCGCCTGGGCAAGGTCGCTTCCAGCTCCCCGAGGAGCTCCAATACCCGTGCTGGCGGCGCCACTCAAGCGGCGCGGGAGACGTCTTGGGTCGTCTGCGCTGGGATCAACCGTCGGTGACCATCCGCACCGAGTTCTTCCGACCGGAGAAGGGGCGCTTCCTGCACCCGCAGTGGGAAAACGGTGGCCTTCAAGTGAACCGTGCCCTCACGCATGCCGAGGCGGCTGTCGTTCAGGGCTTCGATGAGCGTCACCTGTGGTGCGGATCCAAGGCTGCCATCGCCCGCCAGATCGGTAATGCTGTTCCGCCCCCGCTCGCTGCGGCTGTGGCGGCGGCTGTCGCTGGTCGGCTCAACGCCTGATTCAAGGCACCCAGCAGCGGATCGGCGACGCTTCCGCGGCGGCTGCCGTGATGGCGCCCCGGTGGCAGAGCAAGTGATCGTCCCGTGAAGCTCCCAGCTGGCAAGGTTGGACCGCCACCAGGCCCCAGGATGATCGGGCCGATTGGAGGACTTGCCAGTCCGGTCCTCCTCCAACCAGCGGTCCTATTCGGGGTCGTACGGCTCGCCGTTTGCGTCGGCGGTGTGCTTGCGGAAGGCGACCTCGTCCTGCAGCGCTCGGCCGGTCAGTGGCTCGATCTCATCGACCGGCCCCGCGTAGGAGTCCAACGGGCGCCATTCCTCCGTCACGGTGCGTCTTTCACCCGGGGCGAGTGGTTGGTCGGGGCGGCTGGCACCGGGTCGAATTCCGCCGAAGTCACGAGATCAGCGACCACGCGGTGGAGCGCTTCGGCGATGGTGCTGCCGGGCAGCCGATCGGACACCGCGGCGTCGACGCTCCTGTAGTACCAGAGCAACTGGTCCGCGCCGGCGTTGAAGGTCGACCAGAACTCCGGGCCGAACTTGCGCAGGTCGGCGGCGATCCGCGATCCGTTGTGGATCTTGTCGGCGGCCGTCACGAGCAGTGCCTCGTTCGACTTCTTCGCCGGGTCGAGCAGGCCCTCGACGTACGGCATCTTGCGCTCCGCCCAGGTACCACTCCGGTTGCCGGCCGCGTCGAGTCCGTCCGAGCACGCTTCGACGATGGCGGCCACCGGCTCGCCGAACTGTTCGCGGATCTCTGCCAGCACGCGCGGGCCCTCGCCGTCAGGTGCGTCCTCGACGGTGTCGTGCAGCAGGCCGGCGATCGCCTGGTCCTCGCTTCCGCCGTGCTCCAGGATGATCGCGCTGACGCTCATCAGGTGCGACATGTACGGCACCCGCGATCCCTTGCGCAGCTGCTCCCGGTGGTGCCGCGAGGCGTATGCCAGCGCTTCGTCGAACCGCTCGGTCAGCGGCCCGGCGCCCGTCGTCTTGCGTGCCTCGAGTGCGGCAGCCGTCATGTGGTGTCCCTTCGTCGTGGTGGTGTCAGGAACGTGGGGCCGCGATGGCGGCCAGTGTCGGCGCTCCGGGCAGCACCCGTCGACGAGGGCGACGCGGCCAGGATCCGGCGTTCCATCGCGTACTCCGAGTCGTCAAGGCGTCCGGGTCGTCGTCCGGCAGGTAGTACCGCCGTACCTCGACCTCCTCGGCAGCACTGGACTCGCGGATGACCTCCGCCCAGTTGCCCCGGCCGGGCAGGTGGACGGTGAGCGTCTCGGACTGGCCGCCGACCCGCCCCAGCTCGCTCCCTCCGACGCTGTCCACAGCGGCGAGCACGTCGAGCAGGACGTCGTCCGAGCCGACCCGGTCACCTATCGCACCGATGCACTGCAGCCGCGCGTGCGTCGTCCCGCCGACCTCGTCCACCGACAGCAGCCGGTACTCGCCGCCGGCGATGAGTTCCTGCTCGCAGGCCTTGAAGCCCGACGCCACCCACGCCGGGACGGCCGGGAAGTCGCCGACGATCTCCAGCGGGAAGCGGGTGCCGAAGCTGGTCGCGATACCCGGGTCGAGCGAGACGCCCCGCAGTGGCATGGTGGTGCTGCCGCGGCTCAACTGCCGGGGGACCTGGTCGAACTCCTGACCGAGACGGTCGAGGAGATGGCGCGTCGGAGCCGTCGGACGTTCCGGTGGTGCCGCACGTGTCGCACCCTCCACCGGCCCGAGCACATGCACGACCGGCGCGACTGCATGGGCTGCGCGGCCGACCACCGCGGCGTCCGTTACTAGCCCGACGTCAGCGCAGGCGACTGTCCGTCGACAGGCTGACGGACCCTGGCTCTCTGTACCCGCGTCAGGAGCAGCGGCATGTGCTGGTGAGTGTCAGCCGCATCTCGCACGAGGGACACAGATCCGTCGCCGGGACGATCCGGCTCCGCTGGGCATCCGCGGGGAGGCGGAACACCGTGGCCGGCTTACGAGGCAGCGGGGCCGGTGCCACCTTGCGCTTCCACCCCGAGTTCGGGTGGGCCAGGACGTCGGCGACCTGCGCCCTCGTGATGTTGAGGCCGTCCGCTTTTAGTGTCCGGGCGAGCTGCTTGTACCCGACTCCCGGGTGGGTCTCGGCGGCTTGGCGCACCCGTGCCTGCACCCCTGCCGGCAGGGTGGAACGTGGTGTTCCCGGCCGACCTGATCCGCTCGTCGCAGGTCCGCGCGGTGCCGGAACCACGGGTCGATCCGCGGGTCGGGGCTGCCCCCCGGCGCCACGGCGGCTCGGCCACGTGCCGGACCGGGTGGTCCTACGGTCAGCACGAGCCGTCGACCGCCCGAGCGCCTGCAGGTCCCAGGGAGCCTGCCGTTCGACGACCTCGTCGTCGAGGCGATCACCGAGCGAGCCGTCGGCATGATCATCGAACCAGTCACCGATGGACCTGGCCACCTGTCCTCCTCACCACTCGGTCGAGGCGTCATGGCAGCACGCCGGGCCGGTGGTGCGTGGTCGAGAGTCCGCCGTGTCACCGGACCGAGTGAGCGGCCCGCGTGGTGACGGCTGTCCCGTGCCTCGGCGCCCCAGCCGGCGCGGCGGGCGGCGCTGTCAGCCGGGCCCTTCGCCGTGGCGGTGGTCGTGTCAGTGCTGTCCGCTCTACTCGGGTCACGTCGTCACTGGTCACGGCGTCGAGGAGCTGGTGGACGAGTTGGTCGGGGTGGCTGGAGCCGGTGTGCTCGTCGTTTTGTCGCGTTCCTGTCGTCGGTGCCGGTGGTCGCGACGACGCCGTCCGGTGGGCGGCGCTCGGGCGCACGCGGGCCGCGGCCGGGTAAGTCGACGCTGCTCACCGCCCCCGGGCGCCCGGACGTCGACGTGACGGCCATCTCCGCGCGGCACGGTCCACCGCTGACCGCCCGGTCGTCGGGGACGTTGTCGGCTCGCACTGCGGTGGGACGGCGGCTCGCTGTGGGTCTTCGGCGACACTTCGCCGTTCCGCGGGTAGCGGGAGGTCATCGAGCGGCTGCAGGTCGCCGTCGCCGACCTAGATCTGGGCGGTGTGCAGTTATCCGGTCACCGGGCCGCTGCGGTACTCGATGACCGGCCGACAGGCGGCTCGGCTGGCCGCCCCGGTCGTCGTCCCGGTGCCCTAGGAAGGGTGAAGCGACTTCCTGCAGGTCTCCGCCGCGGGCGAGCGGGAGTCGACGCAGACTCCGAAGACGCCCGGCGTCGGTTCCGCTGGCTGCCGATGGGGGAGCCGGTCGAGGTGGGGCCGGTCCACCGTTGATGAGAATCGCTGGTGTGGCAGTCGCGGGTCCGCCTACCCGTTTGCAACCCTGAGTTGGCTCGCTGGTGCCAGCGATGCCGAGGGAAGGATCGCGAGTGGACGCTGCGTCACCGTCATTGTTCGACGAAGCAGTCGAGCCAGCACCGGACCACGTCCGGCGGATCCCCGATACCGAGCGGCCGCCGGTGCCGACGCCGGTCGAGCGGTGGACCAGCCTGTCCGCGTGCGTCCTCGACGCCGTGTGGAGCGTCGGCGCCGACCACGACCGAGTGGTCGTGCCGCTGGTACACCGGGTCTTGACGTCTGGCGCGACCGGGCCGCTGCTCGCGGACTCCCTGCCAGAGGTCGACAGTCACCCGTTGCCGCGGCTGCTCACCCGCTTCCCGGACGAGCAGGCGCTGGAGGCGGCCGCGCAGAACAGGCAGCGGACGTCGACCCGCGGCGGCGTGACCAAGGCGGACGCCGCACTGCGCTACGCGCGCACCCTGGTCACGCACGGCGTCCTCGGAATGGAGGACCTGCCGCGGCTGGTGGCAGACCCGGCACTTCGGTCACGCCTCGACCGTGCGCTGAGTCGAGTGCCGGGGGAGGGACAGCACGGAGCCCGGCGCAGCCACTTCTGGTCGCTCTGCGGCGTCACCGACAAGCCTTCGTCAGTAGGCGGCCATTGACGCCACGGTTGGCCGGTGCCGTGTGTGGTCGTCAGTCGCTGGTCACGAGGCCGCGCACGTAGACAGCTCCAAGTCGCAGTCGGGCGGTCGGACACGGAGAGGCAGCCGCTCGACGTTTCTCGAGCATCGTGGCCGGGCGACGACCGAGCCAGCCGATGGCATGACCTGCGGGTCGTCCACCGTGAGCGCGGCGCGGCGCGGCGCTGTCGGGTAGTGAGTCGCGGAGTCGTGCCCGACGTGCGGTGCGGTGCTCGTGGTGCCGATACACCTGGTGAGGCGCGGACGAGCGCCCCGCCGCCACCTGGGCTGTCCGTCTGGACGGTGGCACGTGAGGGACGCGACAGCGCCCCAGACGAGAGGTGCACGTATGCCGACGTCCAACTCCCTCGTGACGCTGCTCGAGCAACTGCCCGGCGTCTCGCAGGTCGACGCCACCAGCGACCGGGTCAACTCGATCGGGAACACGGTCGTGCGGTGCGTGTACGACGGCAGACGAGCAGTCGCCGTCGGTGCTGACGGCAGGACGGAGATCGATGCACTGCTCGACCTGGTCGACCTGCACCTGCACGGCGCCGGCGTCGTCGGCGACACCGCGGTGGTCGCGGATGAGGTCGTGCTGCTCCTGGTCCAGGACGCGTGGGACACCGAGGCAGAGGGCGCGCTACGGACGCTCGCGGCCGAGCTACGGGCTCCTGTCCGGGTGCTGCTGCGCCGGCTGAACAGTCGGGGTGACCTGCTCCCCATCAGCGCCAGCGGTCTCGACGACATCGGCGATCACGAGAAGTACCGCTACACCGAATGGTTGCGCTACCTCATGGACCTGGGCGATCGTCCTCCGACGCTGGTCAACCGTGTCCTGGCCGGCGTCACGCGCCCCGAGTTCCGCGCCTATCCGATGCTGACGCGTAAGAACTGGTGGTCCCTGCGGCTCGAGGGCCTGGAGGTCGCTCAGGTCGGCGCGCAGCAAGGTCGTGTCGACGTCGGTCAGGACTACGACGGGCGTCGCGGCCCCGAACGGGCTGCCTGGCTGACCGCCGTCCCAGAGGGACGGCTGGACATCACGGACGACGACTCGTCCGTGGCTAGGGCTGCCGGGGCCATCAACGCCTTCGCCGACGCCTGGGACGGGGAGGTCCCGGCCACCGGCAAGCACAACGAGCACGTGCTCGAGTCACGGATCCTCCGTGGCATCGTGCCGGTCCGGACGTCGGAGGGTGCCTTGACGCTCCTGCGATCCCCGGAGGAGCAGCGGGTGAGCTGGGGCAGTCAGTTCCCGACTCGCTGGGGGCTGACCAAGTCCAACAGCGGTCGCTACCTCGACGTCCTCCTCCGGGACGGTCGGACGCCCTGGGCGTTGGAACTGAAGGTCGATGGCAGCGCCGGGGTGGCCGGGTACTACCGGCACGGCGTCAAGCAGGCCGTCTTGTACAGGCACTTCATCCGGCACGCCACGTACCTCGCGCCGTGGTTCGAGCGGTTCGGTCTGGACCATGCGGCCTGTCGTGCGGCTGTCGTGGTCCCGGAGTTCCAACCGGACCAGGAGCGTTGGCGGGACCGCCTCCAGCGGGTGTGCGACGCCTTCGACGTCGAGCTGATCACGGTCCCCGAGCACTTCGCGCGCCAGGGGACGATGCGCTGACCTGTAGGGACCGGCCCGCAGTGACCGGTGCGCTGATCAGCCCGGAACCCCGTCGTACCGACCGGCTGGACGGCAAGATGCCAGTCGTGGACATGAAGCTCGAGCTCGTGCCAATCCCTGTCACCGACGTCGACCGCGCCAAGGCGTTTTACGTCGACCGGCTCGGCTTTACGGCCGACGTCGACGTGCAGCCGGCCGACGGCGTCCGCGTCGTCCAGCTGACCCCGCCCGGGTCGGCCTGCTCGATCGGCTTCGGCACCGGCTTGCCGGTCTACGCGGCCGAGCCTGGGTCGGTCCGCGGGCTGCACCTGGTCGTCGCCGACATCGACGCGGCCCGTGCCGAGCTGGTCGGCCGCGGGGTCGACGTCGGTGAGGTCACCGACGTCGGCGGGGGAGTGCGCTACGCCGGGTTCGCCGACCCCGACGGCAACGGCTGGACCCTGCAGGAGATGCCCTGGCGCACCGGCGACGCCTTCTGACCAGCGCGTCGCCATCTCGTCGTCGTCCGGCTGGGCGATGACTGACGTGCCGCGACCGGGGCCGCGTCTACGGCCCCGAGAGTGGCAGGGTGCCTCGCGTGGACATGAAGCTGGAGCTCGTGCCGATCCCGGTTGCCGACGTCGACCGGGCCAAGGCGTTCTACGCCGACCAGCTCGGGTTCACCGTCGACCTCGACCTGCGCCCGGGTGACGGGTTCCGCTTCGTGCAGGTGACCCCGCCGGGCTCGGCCTGCTCGGTCGGCTTCGGCACTGGGCTGCCGGTGTACGCGACTCCGCCCGGTCCGGTCAGCGGGCTGCACCTGGTCGTCGCCGACATCGAGCAGGCCCGCGCCGAGCTGGTCGGCCGTGGCGTGGAGGTCAGCGACGTCGTCGACGTCGGCGGCGGGGTGCTGTACGCCGCGTTGTCGGACCCCGACGGCAATGGGTGGGCGCTGCAGCAGATCCCCGCTGACCGATCTACGGCCCAGTCCCAGGTGTGGCGGAGGCCCGCCCTCCGGACCGACGACACGGCGGCGCCGTGAGCCTGCTGATGCGTGCGCTCGAGGTCGCCATGCGGCTGGCCTTCAAGCCGCGGATGGCCACGGTGGCCCGAGCCCGGAAGCGGCTCGCCGCCCCGAAGGCGAGCACCGAGCCGCCGGCCCGCTTGCGGAAGCAGCGCGACGTCCGTAGCCGGCAGCTGAACGGCTTCGAGGTGCACACCGTGCTGCCGCGCGGCCGGACGCCGCAGCGCGCCGTCCTCTACGTGCACGGCGGCTCGTACGTCAGCGGCATCGCCCCGCAGCACTGGGCGCTGATCGGCGCGCTCGCCGATGCCGGCCTGCGGGTCGAGGTGCCGCACTACGGGCTCGCCCCGCAGCACACCCACCGGGACGCCTATCCGTTCGTCACCGAGGTCTACCGCCAACTGCTGGACGACGCGGACGGCGTGACGATCGCCGGTGACTCCGCCGGTGGGGGGCTCGCGCTCGGCCTGGCGCAGACGCTGCCCGACGCCGGCCTGCCGCAGCCCGAGCGCATCGTGCTGCTATCCCCGTGGCTGGACCTGACGCTGAGCCACTCCGGCCTCCCGGCCGTCGAGGCGCACGACCCGTGGCTGTCCAGCGTGGGGCTGCGGGTGGCGGGGGAGGCGTGGGCCGGTGGTGACGACCCGACGCAGCCGCGGCTCAGCCCGGGCAACGGACAGCTCGCCGGGCTCGCACCGATCGACGTCTACGTCGGCACGCACGAGATCGGCCTGCCCGACGGCCGGCTGCTCATCGAGCGGGCTCGGGCCGCCGGCGTCCTCGGGCACGCGGAGGTGTGCGAGGGCGCCGTCCACGTCTACCCGCTGACCCCGACGCCGGAGGGCCGCGCGGCGACGCGGCGGATCGTGCAGCGCATCGCCGGCTGAACCGCATCGGCGGAACTGTCGGACGCCCGTGCCAGGTTCGCGGGGCGCACGGTAACGGGGGCGATCTCGGCAGGAGGTACGGGTGGGCGAGGTCGGGGTGGTCCGCGGACAGGTGTGCCCGAAGTGCGGCATGGAGGACGCGGTCCGCGTCGTCCCCGGCCTGCCGGACCCCGGGCTGCTCCGGGCCGCCGAGCGCGGGCTGGTCGTGCTCTGCGGGTGCGTGGTGGTCGACGGTCAGCCGGAGTTCCGCTGCCGGGCATGTGCGTACGAGTGAGGGTCTCCCGACGACCCGACCACCGACGAGCAGGAGCTCGCCGACCTCATCGGTGTCCGCCCCGAGGACGTCGTCGCGGCGGTGGGCACGGGCTGGCGGCGGGCGGACGACGCGGATGGCGGGATGGCCTGGTTCGTCAGCGGCCGCCCCGCCCAGGTCGCGCTCGGGGTCGGGGGCGGGATGGTCGTGCTCCGCGCGGTCACCGCTGGCGAGCTCCCCGACGTCCATGACGAGGGCCGGGTGTTCAGTCGGGACGACTTGCTGTGCGCCCCCGACTGGCTGGCCCAGGCAGCCGACGAGATCGCCCGTGCGCGCCGGCGCAGCTTCCGCTGGTGCCCGGTCTGCCGGGAGCCGCACCCACCCGAGGAGTTCGCCGGGTATCGCGGGGTCTGCGCCGACTGCGCGCAGCGCCACCACGGTCTCGAGCGGTGACCGGACGACGGGTGCACGCGCCCCCACTGCGGAGGGCCGCGGCGTGCGTCGCCGGACACGGAGACGTTCCTCCGGCGTCGCACAGCTGACACCAACGCGGGACGGCGCAGCCCTAGCGTCCGCGGCCACGAGTCGCTGACCAGGGAGTGCGCATGACCAGTGCCAAGAACGGCGTCACCTACGCCGCCGCGGACGAGGGCTACTTCGAGAAGCGCGGCCTCGGCCGCACCGCCGGGTTCTGGGGACTGTGGGGGATGGGCGTCGCCGCCGTCATCTCCGGTGACTTCTCCGGCTGGAACGTCGGCGTCCTGGGTGCCGGGTGGGGCGGGTTCCTCGTCGCCTGCGTCATCGTCACGGCGATGTACCTGGCGATGATCGCCAGCATCAGCGAGATGTCGGCCGCGATGCCGCACACCGGCGGCGCCTACTCCTTCGCCCGCGCCGCGATGGGGCCGTGGGGCGGGTTCATCACCGGCCTGGCCGAGACCATCGAGTACGTCGCCACCACCGGCGTCGTCGTCTACTTCTCCGCCACCTACGCCGACGGCATCACCGACGAGCTCTTCGGGCTGTCGATGCCCGCGTGGATCTGGTGGGTGATCCTCTACGCCGTCTTCCTCGCGGTGAACGTCTCCGGCGCCGAGCTGTCGTTCAAGGTCGCCACCGTCGTCGCCGTCCTGTCCCTCGGCGTGATCGCCGTCTTCGGCGTGATGGCGCTGTTCTCCGGGGCGCTGGACTTCGGCAGCCTCTTCGACATCGAGCCCGACCCGGGCAACTCCACCTTCCTGCCGCACGGCTGGTGGCAGGTCGTGCTCGCGCTGCCGTTCGCGATGTGGCTGTTCCTCGGCATCGAGGAGCTGCCGCTCACCGCCGAGGAGGCGCACACCCCGGCCCGCGACATCCCCAGGGCCGGCATGTGCGGGATGTTCACCCTCATCGCCAGCGGCGCCGTCGTCATCGTGCTCAACCCCGCCGTCACCGGGTCGGCCGCGATCGGGGAGTCCGGGGAGCCGCTGCTCGACGGGTTTCGCGCGATCCTGCCCAACAGCGACGTCGCGGCCGTCCTGTCGGCCTTCGCGCTGATCGGGCTGCTCGCCTCGCTGCAGGGGATCATGTACGCCTACGGCCGCAACATCTACTCGCTCTCCCGCGCCGGCTACTACCCCAAGGCGCTGTCGGTCACCGGCACCCGCAAGACCCCGTGGGCGGCCCTGCTCGTCGGCGCCGTCATCGGCTTCGTGGCCCTGCTCGGTGTCCAGTTCGGTGGGGACGCCGCGGGCAGCATCGTGCTCAACATCGCCGTCTGGGGCGCGGTCATCGCCTACGTGCTGCAGATGGTCAGCTACGTGCTCCTGCGCCGGAAGTACCCGAACGCCGAGCGGCCGTACAAGAGCCCGGTCGGCGTCCCGGGGGCGGTGTTCGCCGGGGTCATCGCGACGCTGATCTTCATCGGGGTCATGACCAACGAGGACTACCGACCGGCGATCGTCGCCATCCTCGTCGTCTTCCTGCTCGGGCTGATCGGATTCGCGCGCTTCGGGCGGCACCGGCTCGTGCTGAGCCCGGAGGAGGAGTACGCGATGACCGGCGGCCTGCACGGTGCGGTCGCCGAGACCGGCGAGCCCGTGAGCACGCCGATGACCTGATCGCCTACTGGCCCCACCAGGGCGGACCCGTCCCTGGTGGGGCCCGGGAGACGGGTGGGACGGCGCAGCGGACGGCGGAGCGGTGACCCGCATGTCCTCGCTGGTGGACGCCGCGATCCGGCACACGATGAGCCGGTTCACTGCATCGCCAACGGGGGTCCGGAATGTCGTCAGCACGTCCATCAGCGGTCGAGGAGCGCCTGGCCCGCTGGGCGCAGAACAACCCGGCCAGCCCGGTCGGCGCGGTCGTCGACCACGCCGTCCAGCTCGGCTACGTCGTGCTGGCGCCCGAGGGGGACGCCAAGTACCTGCGGCTGGTCCTCGACACCCCCGCCGGCCGGGGCGCCACCCTCTACGTCGACAACTTCGGCCTGACCGCCGCCAGCGCGTCGACGCGGGAGCTGACGGCCGCGATGCCGGGCGCCGTCGTCCGCTCCCGGGACGTCCGGCTCCCGTTCGACGCCACGGACCCGATGGCGCTTCTCGACTCCTTCCGCCGTGGCGTGACCGGCGGACCGGCCGGCCCGCCGCCCGTGGTGCCGATGCAGGCGACGGTGCAGTACCCGATGCCGCAGCAGGCGACGGTGCAGTACCCGGTGCCGCCGGCCGGGGCTTCCGCCGTGGGCACCACGCGGCGTCCGTCGACCCGGCTTGCCGTCATCGCAGCCCTGGTCCTCGCGCTCGTCGTCTTCGGCGCCGTCGACAGCGGGTTCGGCGGAGCGATGTCCGTGCTCGGTCTCGCGGTCCTCGTCGTCGGGGTGCTGGCGGCCGTCCGTGGCGGCGCCCACTGGGCGCACATCGCCTCCCGCCGCGTCGGTGGGATCGTCGCTGCCGCGGGCCTGGTGGCCCTGATGATCGGCGGCGCCACGCTCCCGGCCGAGGCTCCGGTGACCACGGTCGCCGCCCCGCCGCCGAGCGCGCTGGTCGCCGCACCGGCCCTCGACACCGAGGCCGCCACCATGGCCGCCGAGGCGCAGCTGCTCGTCGCCGAGACCGAGGAGGCGACGCCTGCTGCGGCGTCGGACCTCGCGACCGGGCTCCTCGGCGACACAGCGGCCCAGACCGCCGTCGAGACCGCTCAGCCCACCACCGCCCTCGCCGCACTGGCCGCCGTCCCGGTCAAGGGACGCGCACCGAAGACCGGCTACAGCCGCGACCAGTTCGGCGCCGCCTGGACCGACGTCGACCGCAACGGCTGCGACACCCGCAACGACGTGCTCGGGCGCGACCTGACGGCGGAGGCGTTCAAGCCGGGCACCCACGACTGCGTCGTCGTCTCCGGCCAGCTCGCCGACCCGTACTCCGGGAAGGCCATCAGCTTCGTGCGCGGCCAGGACACCAGCGCCGCCGTGCAGATCGACCACGTCGTCGCGCTCTCCAACGCCTGGCAGACCGGCGCGCAGGCGCTCGACGCCGCCCGGCGCACCGCCCTCGCCAACGACCCGCTCAACCTGCTCGCCGTCGACGGCCCGCTGAACATGCAGAAGGGGGACGGCGACGCCGCGACCTGGCTGCCACCGAACAAGAGCTACCGCTGCGCCTATGTCGCCCGGCAGGTCGCGGTCAAGGTGAGCTACGGGCTCTGGACGACGCAGGCCGAGCACAACGCCATGGCGACCGTGCTGTCCTCCTGCCCGGCCGAGCCGCTGCCCGGCGGCGTCGTCGCGAACGTCCCAGCCCGGACGACGGCCGCGCCGGCTCCGGTCGCGACGCCCACTCCGGCTCCTGCGCCGAGGACGAGCGCTCAGCCCGCGCCCAAGCCGGCGCCCGCTCCCGCCCCGGCGCCGGTCATCGTCGCCCCCGCTCCGGCCCCCACGCCCGAGCCGGAGCCGGCGCCCGAGCCCGAGCCCGTCGTGGAGCCCGAGCCGGTCGAGGACCCCGAGCCGGTGAGCACCTCGTACGCCAACTGCAGCGAGGTAAAGGCCGCGGGTGCCGCGCCGATCTACGCCGGCGAGCCCGGCTACAGCAGGAAGCTCGACCGCGACGGTGACGGCGTGGCCTGCGAGAAGTGAGGACTCCCGGTGGCCGGCCGACGACGTCGGCCACCGGGAGGTGAGCTGGAGCACCGTACGACTGCCCAATGAGGGGAGCGACTGGTCGGTGGCGGACCCGGGGTCGCCCAGGCGGGTGAGACAACGGCACTCCCGAGTTCCACAGGTCGTGCGCGCGGCGGCGCAGGTCGATGATCGTCCCGTGGACAGGACTGTGGCGCCGGCGGTGGCGACCCCGCGCGTGATGGCCAACGTCCTCAGCGTCTTCTACCTCGCCGGCGGCGTCGCCGGTCTGCTGGGCGCCTCGGGCGCCACGCACGGCACCGGGCGCGGCGTGCTCTTCGCGCTCTCGCTCATCGCGCTCACCGCCGCGGCGGTGGTGGGCTTCTTCGGCCCGCGCTGGCCGCGCGACCTCTTCCACCTCCCGGTGGGGCTGGCGGCCGGGCTGATCGGCATCGCCGTCCTGGCGAGCCCGGACGCCCCCACCGCCGTCCTCGCCGCGGCCCTCATCACGCTGGTCTCGGTCGACGCCTGCTACTTCTTCCAGCTCCCGCAGGCCCTCGGTCACCTGGCATTCGCCCTCACCGTGGTCACCGCCGCGCTGGTCTCACACCCCGAGGTCGATCCGCGCACCGCGCTGGCCCTGGACGTCATCGTGCTGGCTCTCGCCTACGTCGCCCGGGCGCTGGTGCTCCGGGCCTCCGGCGCCAGCCGCGACCCGCTGACCGGGCTGCACAACCGGCTGGGCTTCGACGAGGCGCTCGACGAGCTGATGACCGCCGTCGCCCGCGGCGGTGCGCAGCTGTCCGCGGCGCTGCTGGACCTCGACCACTTCAAGCAGATCAACGACACCGCCGGGCACCAGGCCGGGGACCGCATGCTCTGCCAGGTCGCCGACGTCTGGCGCGCCGAGCTCCCCACGGACGCCGTCCTCGCGCGGCACGGCGGCGACGAGTTCTCACTGCTGCTGCCCGCGATGAGCGGCGCCGACGCCCTGGCCCTGGTGCGCCGGGTCAGCACGCTGCACCCCGGGATCGGGCTGTCGGTCGGCGTCGCCGAGCACCGCCCCGGCGAGACCGGCTCGCAGCTCATGCGCCGCGCCGACCGTGCGCTGTACGCCGCCAAGGCCGGTGGTCGCGGGCGCAGCGTGCTCGACGGCGACCGCGCCGGCCGCGCCACCTCCTGACCGGTCTCACCCGGACGGGCCAGTCGCGCCCGCCGTCCCGCCCCGGACGGTCAAGCAGCACCGCGCAGACACCGAGTGCAACCAGGTGAACCTGCTGCGCGCCCCCGAGGGAGCCACGCCGAGATCGCTGGCCGCCATGGTCGCCGTCTTCTACCTGGTCGGCGGGCTCGCCGGGCTGCTCATCACCTGGGGCGGCCACCTGGTCGGGACGCCGCGGGCGGTGCTGATCGGCATGTCGGTCAGCGCGCTGCTGTCCTCGGGCGTCGTCTTCCGGTGGGGCCGGCGCTGGAGCCGCAACGCCTTCCACCTGCCCATCGGCTCGGCCGCCGGGCTCATCAGCACCGGCGTGTTCCTGTCCCCGGACTCCGGCACCGCCGTGGCCTGCGCCGCGATCATCGCCTTCACCGTCATGGACGCCGTCCTGCTGTTCAACCTCGTCGTCGCCGGGGCGCACATGCTCCTCGGGCTGGCCGGGGTCACCGTCGCGCTGATGGTGCAGGACAGCGTCAGCCTGCCGACCGCGCTGGCGTTGGACTCCGTCGTGGTCGCGCTCGCCGTGGCCACCCGCGTCCTGGTCCTGCGCGCCGCCGACGCCGGCCGCGACCCGCTCACCGGGCTGGCCAACCGGCGCGGCCTGGACGAGGCGCTGCAGCAGCTGCTGACCGACCTGCCGCGCAGCGGTGACCGGCTGTCCGCGGCGCTGCTGGACCTCGACCACTTCAAGGCCGTCAACGACACCCGCGGCCACGGCGCCGGTGACGCGCTGCTGTGCCAGGTCGCCGACGCCTGGACCCGGGCGCTGCCCTCCCGCGCCGTGTTCGCCCGGCACGGCGGCGACGAGTTCGCGCTGCTGCTGCCCGGGCTCGCCGGTCCGGCCGCCCTGGAGCTGGTCCGCCGGCTGTGCGCCGAGCACCCCGGCGTCCGGATGTCGGTCGGGGTGGCCGAGCACCGGGTCGGCGACAGCGCCGCCCAGCTCATGCGCCGCGCCGACCAGGCGCTCTACGCCGCCAAGGACGCCGGACGTGGCCGATGCGAGCTAGACGGCGTCGACTCCGACTGGGACCTGGCCCGCGACCTGGCCGCGGCCGTGGCCGCCAGCAGGATCGCCGTGCACTTCCAGCCGATCGTGGACCTGGGCTCCGGCGACGTCGTCGGTGTCGAGGCGCTGGCCCGCTGGACCCACCCCGAGCTGGGTGCGGTGCCGCCGCTGGAGTTCATCACCGTCGCCGAGCAGCACGGCCTCATCGGCGCGCTCGGTGAGCACGTGCTGCGCGCGGCCTGCGCCCAGCTCACCGCCCTGCGTCGGCAGAGCGGCCGGCAGCTGCGGCTGGGCGTCAACGTGTCCGGGCTCGAGCTCTGCGACCCCCGCTACCCCGCACGCGTCGCCGCCGTCCTCGAGGAGACCGGCTGGCCGGCCGAGGAGCTGGTGCTCGAGGTGACCGAGAGCCTGCTGGAGGCCGACTCCGAGGTCGCCGTCGCCACCCTGCACGCCCTGCGCGCCCTGGGCATCCGGATCGCGCTGGACGACTTCGGCACCGGCTACTCGTCGTTCAGTCGGCTCGACACCCTGCCCGTCGACGTCCTCAAGGTCGATTCGTCCTTCACCGCCACCGTCACCAGCTCGGCGCGCCGTGGGCAGATGCTGCGCAGCATCGTCGGCCTCGCCGGAGCGCTCGGCCTCGACGTCGTCGCCGAGGGCATCGAGACCGCCGAGCAGGACGACCTGCTGCGCAGTGTGGGCTGCACCTTCGGCCAGGGCTGGCTGCACGGCCGTCCGGTGCCGCTGCCCCAGCTGGCCGCAGCGCTCGCCGCCCGGTCGCTCGGCCTGCAGCCGCTCGCCCCCCGGCCGCTCGCCGCCGCCGGCTGAGCGCCACGCAGTCCGCACGACGCAGACGATCGACCACGGGGGGAACGTGCAGCAGCAGGGAGGACGGGCGCCGGCCGGTCTGCGGACGTCGCCGAGCGGCCGCGTGCCGCAGTGGGTCCTGGACGAGGCGGACGGCCGGGCGCCGGCGGTCGAGCAGTGGCGGAGCTGGACACCGGCCCCACCGCCCCGGCAGCGGCGGCGACGGAACTGGACCGGCCTGGGCACCGCCGTCCTGGTCGTGGCGGTGGTGAGCCTCGGCGTCGTGGCCGACCACCACGGTCTCCTGCCCGGGGCGCGGCCGGCCGCCTCGGCCGACATGCCCACCCCGGGCGTCGACGCCGCCGACGACCCGCTCGGCACACCGCCCCTCGCGCCGGTGGGCGCTGGCGCGTACGACTTCCTGGCCGTGCAGGACGACGGCGTCACCCCGGTCGCCTACGACCCCTGCCGCCCGGTGCACTACGTCGTCCGCCCGGACAACGCGCCGTTCGGTGCCGACCAGCTCGTGCCGGACGCCGTCGCCCGCGTCTCAGCCGTCACCGGCCTGCAGTTCGTCTACGACGGGTCCACCGACGAGGCCCCGAGCCAGCCGCGGGACCTCTTCCAACCCGACCGGTACGGCGACCGCTGGGCTCCGCTGCTCATCACCTGGGACGAGGTGTCCGAGAACGCCGACCTCGCCGCGGACGTCGCCGGACTGGGCGGCAGCACGCCGGTGGGGCGCGCCGGCGGTCCGCTGGTCTACGTGACCGGGTCGGTGGCGCTGGACGCGGCGCAGTTCACCGACATCCTGGCCCAGCCCGGTGGCGCCGACGTCGCCCGCGCGATCGTGTTGCACGAGCTGGGTCACGCGGTCGGGCTCGGGCACGTCAGCGACCCGACCCAGCTGATGTACCCCGAGGCGTCGTCCGTGTTCGACTTCGCCGCCGGAGACCTCGAGGGACTCGCGCGTCTCGGCGCCGGGGCGTGCGAGCCCGGTCTCTAGCCGGCCGAGGCGCCCAGCGCCACCGCCGTCCGGACGAACCCGACGAACTCGTCGGGGCACTCCCACGCGGCGAAGTGCCCACCGGCGCTGCCGTGCTCGAACACACGCAGGTCGAACAGCCCCTCGGCCACCGAGCGCGGCGCCTGCACCAGGTCGTGCGGGAACTGGTTCACCACCGTCGGGACGTCGATCCGCCCGAGCGGCGGGGCCTGCCGGGCGTAGGGCGCGAACGACGTCCCGATCGCGCCGGTCACCCAGTACGCGGTGACCCAGGTGAGCAGCTCCTCGCGCGGGAACACCGACTCGACGTCGCCGCCGCAGTCGCTCCACGCGCGCAGCTTCTCCACGATCCAGGCCGCCAGTCCGGCGGGGGAGTCGCCGAGCGCGACCGCCAGCGTGTGCGGCCGGGTCGACTGCTCGTGCATGTACGCGCCCTCCGCCTCGCGCCACCGCTCGACCTGCCGGCGCAGGTCGCGCTCGTCGTCGGTCAGCGCCGCCGGTTCACCGGCCAGCACAGTGCCGGTCGGGACGTCGGTGAGGTGCAGAGCCGCCACCCGGTCGGGGTGCTGTGCGGCCAGCGCCGTGGCCACCCCGCGGCCGATGTCGCCACCGGAGACGACGTACCGCTCGTGCCCCAGCTCGGCCATCGCCTCGGCCATCGCCGCCATGTCGGCCGAGGAGAGATCGCGCTCGGGCAGGGATGCGGCGAACGGGTAGCCGGGCAGCGCCGGGACGACGACGTGCAGGTCGGTCAGCAGCGGCAGTACCCGCTCGTAGCGGAGCACCGAGTCCGGCCAGCCGTGCAGCAGGACGACGGCGGTCGCACCGGGGTCCGCCGCCCGCTGGTGCACCAGCCGCATGCGGGCGGTCGGCTCCCACGGCAGGGCGCGGATGCGCTCCTCGTGCGGACGCCAGTCGTAGTCGGTGGCCCAGTCGTTGAGGAGGTCGGCGAGGTAGCCGGGCTCGGTGCCGCGGTCCCAGCCGGCGGTGCCGGTCAGCTCGACGCGGCGCCAGCGCTGCAGGCGGTGACGGAGGTCGTCGAGCACAGCCTGGTCGACGGGCGGGGGAGCGGCGTCGGTCATGGCCGGAGCCTCGCACCTGCCGACGGACGATGCGTCTTGGACGGCGCTGTGTGCGGATGGCCGGCGCCCTGTCCGGCGTGCCGCCGGACATCGGATCAGGCCCTCTGAGCAGCACTTTTGTCTTGCTGGCCTGGTCGCCTGACGGTAGGATTCGAACAAGCGTTCGAACGGGTCGGGAGGTGTGATGGACGAGCTGCAGTCGGCGGTCGACGCCCTCGTCTCCGACGACCTCACGTCGGTGTTCGGGCCGCAGCTGCTCGAGCGCCTCACGCCGCTGCTGCGAGCGCACACCGCGCTCGTCGCCGCGATCACCCGCACCGTGCGGGAGTGCGAGAGGACCGGCGCTGCCGAGCACGACGGGCTGAAGACGATGCAGTCCTGGCTGCGCGGGCACGCCCGCTGGTCGAAGAGCAGTGCGGTCCAGCTGGTCGCGAACGGGCGTGCGCTCGAGCACCTGCCGGCCGTCGCGACCGGCTTCGCCACCGGCGCGATCACCGCCGACCAGGTCGCTGTCGCAGCCCAGGTCGCCACGCCCGCACGGCTGGCGCAGGCAGCGGAGCGGGGCGTCGACCTGGGCGGCTTCGACGAGGCGCTGGCCGAGGCGGCGATCAACTCACCGGCCCGGCTGTGGGAGGTGGTCGAGCTCGTCCTCGCCGCACTCGATCCCGACGGGCCGGAGCCCGACCCGACCGAGGGGCGTCGGCTGAGCATCGCGAAGCACGCTGACGGCAGCGTGTCCGGCCGGTTCGACCTCGACGCGGTGGGCGGGGAGAAGGTGC
Source organism: Modestobacter sp. L9-4 (assembly GCF_019112525.1). Taxonomy (NCBI): domain Bacteria; kingdom Bacillati; phylum Actinomycetota; class Actinomycetes; order Geodermatophilales; family Geodermatophilaceae; genus Modestobacter; species Modestobacter sp. L9-4. Next base: position 837,848 of record NZ_CP077800.1, on the reverse strand, counting down.
AGGCGGCGCTGGAGTCGATCGTGCAGGCGTCGCGGCCGAAGGGCGACGAGCGCACCCGCGCCCAGCAGAACGCCGACGCCTTCGTGCAGCTGTGCGACAACCAGCTGGCCAGTGGTGACCTGCCGTTCCTGCGCAGCGAGAAGCCGCACCTCGTCGTCACCATCGGCATCGACGATCTGCTCGACTCGAGCACCGGCGCGAACGCAGCCGAGACCGGCTTCGGCGCCACCATGTCCGCGGCGGCGGCCCGGTGGGCGGCGTGCGACGCCAAGGTCTCCCGGATGGTGCTGGACCCAGACGGGCTGCCGCTGGACGTCGGGCGCAGCAAGCGGCTGGTGCCCGCGCACATCCGCCGGGCGGTGGAACGCCGCGACCGGCACTGCGTCTTCACCGGCTGCTCGGCGCCCACGCACTGGTGCGACGTCCACCACCAGCTCGAGTGGCTGCGCGACCACGGCGACACCAGCCTGGAGAACTCCGCACTTCTCTGCGAACGCCACCACACCAAGGTCCATCACGGGTTCCGGGTCGAACGACCACCGGACGGCCGATGGCGCACCTACCGCCCCGACGGCTCGCAGATCCTCATCGGTCCTGCCCTGCAGGTCTGACGTCCTGCGCGCCCCGGGGCGACGAGCGGGACGATCGCGTCGGCATGCCCGGCTCCGGCCGGGCCGCGCGCGAGCGACGGGTGGGGCGGATGTGCCGGACGCGGGACGAATGCGTCCGGAAATGGGTCCGAGCGGCCGGTCGACGCCTAGCGTCTGCGACCGCTGCCGGACGTGCCGGCGGCTCGAACGGGGGTTCCACGATGTCCGCGATGGAAGAGCAGCCGACCAAGCCGGCCTACGCGCCGGCCCCGCCGCCGCCCGCCCACTACGCGCCGCAGCAGCAGGTCGCCGGCTACGGGCAGCAGCCGTACGGCATGGTCCCGGCGCAGCCGATGCAGCACGGCGTCGCGCCCTACGGCCGCCCGCTCGGCCCGGTGGGCAAGGTCCGCAGCACCTGGGCCGTCATCGGGCTGAGCATCATCACCTTCGGCCTCTACTCGCTGTACTACTACTTCGCCACGCACGAGGAGATGAAGCAGCACTCCGGCGAGGGCGTCGGCGGCGCCATCGGCCTGGTCCTGGCCCTCTTCACCTTCGGGCTCGTCACGCCCTTCGTGCTGCCCAACGAGGTCGGCAACCTCTACGCCCGGCAGGGCCGCCCCCGTCCGGTCAGCGCCACGACCGGACTCTGGGTGCTGCTCGGCTCCTTCATCCTCATCGGCCCGCTGGTCTGGCTGATCAAGACCAACGGTGCGCTCAACGCCTACTGGCGCAGCATGGGCGCCGTCTGACCGAGACCGGCTTGACGCCCCGCTCCCGGACACGGGAGCGGGGCGTCGTCGTTCCGGTCAGAGGTAGCCGCCGATGTCCGGTGCCCGGTCGCTGTGGTCGGCGCGCTCCTCGCGCAGCGCGTACAGCTCCGCCAGGGTCGCCGACCCGGGCGGTGCCGTGGCGGCCGCACCCAGCCACGCCTGCGCCTCGGCGTGCGCGAGCCGGGCGAACTCCACCCTGCTCAGGCACCGTCCCGGCCGGGTGATCGCCGGGTGCAGGCTGCCGACGTCCTCGTTGGTGGTCAGCAGCACCACCACCCGCAGACCGTGGCCGAGGATCCCGTCGCAGAGGTTGAGCAGCCGGCCCAGCGACGCCCCGGCCCGCAGCTTCGCATCGGTGCGCAGGTACTCGTCGCAGTCCTCGGCGATCACCACCCGCCACCGCTTGTCGTCCCTGCGCTCCCGGGTGTCCTGGTCGACGCCGGCCACCTCCAGCAGGTAGCCGGGGTCCTCGAACAGCCGCTCGGGGTCGGTCACGTAGTGGGCGTCGGCCCACCCCGACCACTCACGGCTCAGCGCCCGGGCCGCCGTCGTCTTCCCGGTGCCCGGCTCGCCGTGCCACAGCACCAGCCGGCCGGCCCGCCCGGACACGTCCGGCAAGCCCATCAGCCCACCCAGCCGGGCAGCGGTGCGCGCGGCGTAGTTGCCGGCGACCTCCGACCACGCCGGCGCCGTCACCTCACGGGAGGACATCGACCCGTCGCCGTCCTTCGACGCGGACCAGAAGCGCATGCGCACCGTGTCCTCCGGCACCGTCACCGCGGTGCGGGCCGCCGCGATCGCCGAGGCGACCACCGACTCGACACCGGTCGCGGTCGCGCCCACCGCCCGCACCCGCGTGACGTTGCCCCGCCGTTCCAGCTCCAGCAGCACCCCGGGCAGCTCGACGCACAGCGAGGCGTGGTGGTCGAACCGCTGGTCGACCCGCACCACGGCGCCCTCGGGCACCAGCGCGGCCAGGTCCTCGACGGCGCCGGGCACGGAGTCGGCGCGGTGGTACGGCATCGCCCCGGTCCACTGGGCCTGCACCATCAGCGCCGTGGCGACGTCGTCCAGGTAGTCCAGCGACAGCCGTGGCACGAGGACGTGCGGGGCCGGGCCGGTGCTCGGCATCGTCACGGCAGGTCTCCGTTCGGGGCGGGGAGGGGAGCCGCTGGAACGTACGTGCCGGCACCGACACGATCCAACGCATTGCCCTCGGGCGCGCAGCCCGTGCGTAGCTCCGCCGGGTGAGTGGGGGAGCCGACGGGCGGGACACGATCAAGTTGTCGGTGGTCGAGCCGATGATCGACAGGTGAGCTGGTCGACGGCGCCTGCGGTGGCGACACCCCGCATGATGACCCGCACCCTGGCGACGTTCTACGTCTTCGCCGCGGTCGCGGGGCTGCTGGCTGCGCTCAACACCGGTTTCACCGTGCAGGTCCGCTGGTCGATGGTCGCGCTGTCGGCGAGCGTGCTGGCCTGCGCCGGCATCGCCGTCCGCTGGGGGCCGCGCTGGCCGCGCAACGCCTTCCACGTCGCCGTCGCCTCGGCGTCGGTGCTGATCGTGGTGGCGATCCTGGTCAGCCCCGACCCGGCCACCGCCATGGCTGCGGCCACCCTCATGTCCTTCATCGCCGTCGACGCGTGCTTCTTCTTCAGCCTGCCGCTGGCCTGGGCGCACATGGTGCTGGCCCTCGGCGGCATGACCGTCGCGCTGCTGGTGCGCGGCGAGGTCCCGGCGTTCGTCACGCTCACCCTGGTCCCGATCATCATCGCGCTCGGCAGCGTCACCCGCGGCCTGGTCATCCGGGCCTCCAGCGCCAGCCGTGACCCGCTCACCGGGCTGGCCAACCGGCGCGGCTTCGACGACTCGCTGCAGGAGCTGCTCGCGGCCACGTCGCGCAGCGGCGACCGGCTGTCGGCGGTGCTGCTCGACCTCGACTTCTTCAAGCAGGTCAACGACGCCCGCGGCCACGAGGCCGGTGACCTGGTGCTGTGCCGGGTCGCCGACGTCTGGCAGCGCGAGCTCCCCGAGGGCGCGTTCTTCGCCCGGCAGGGCGGCGACGAGTTCGCCCTGCTGCTGCCCGGCGTCCGCGGCGTCGACGCCCTCGCCCTGGTGCGGCGGATCGTCCCCCTGCACCCGGAGATCTCGATGTCCTGCGGCGTCGCCCAGCACGAGCGCGGTGAGACCGCCGCCCAGCTCATGCGCCGCGCCGACCGCGCCCTCTACGACGCCAAGGCCGCCGGTCGTGGCCGCTGCGAGCTCGACGGCGACGGCGGCTCCCCGCTGGCCGGCGACCTCGCGCTCGCCCTGGCCGCCGGCGAGGTGCAGGTGCACCTGCAGCCGATCGCCGACACCACCGACGGCGCCGTCGTCGGCGTCGAGGCCCTCGCCCGCTGGACCCACCCCGAGCGCGGCCCCGTGCCGCCGACGGAGTTCGTCGCCGCCGCCGAGCAGAGCGGCCTGATCGCCGTCCTGGATGCGCACGTCGTCCGGACGGCGTGCGCGTCCCTGGCCGGCGTCCGCACCACCCGCGGCGAGCAGCTCACCCTCGGCGTCAACGTCTCCGGCCTCGAGCTGTCCGACCCCGGTTACCCGGCCCGGCTGCAGGCGCTGCTGGCCGAGACCGGCTTCCCGGCCGAGCACCTGGTCCTGGAGGTCACCGAGACCCTCATCGAGGCCGACTCCTCGATCGCCGTCGCCGCGCTGCACACCCTCCGCGCCGCGGGCCTGAAGGTCGCCATCGACGACTTCGGCACCGGCTTCTCCTCGCTGAGCCGCCTGGACACCCTGCCCGCCGACGTCATCAAGCTGGACCGCTCGCTGGTGGCCAGCATCGACTCCTCGCCGCGCCGCCAGCAGATGGTCGGCAGCCTCGCCGCCATGTGCCGCGGGCTGGGCCTGGACGTCACCGCCGAGGGCGTCGAGACCGCCGGGCAGGCCGCGGCGCTGGCCCGGATCGGCTGCGCGTTCTCCCAGGGCTGGTTCCACGGTCGCCCCGTGCCGATCGCCGAGCTGCTCGCCTCACCCGCCGTCTCCCAGCGCGCCGAGGTCGACTGCCGGGGCTGACCCCGGCCGGTGATGCTGGTCTCCGACCGCCCCGCCACCGAGAGGCCCGAGCCGGCACATGGCACTGTGGACGTCGTGTCTGCCGCCACCTCCGGGTACGACGAGTCCACGAGCCCCCCGGGTCCGCAGGACGCCGACACCCCCCGATCCGCCGAGCACGCCCGGCTGGCCGAGTCCGCCGAGATGTCCGCACCCTGGCGCATGTGGGGTCCCTACCTCGCCGGCCGCCAGTGGGGGACCGTCCGTGAGGACTACTCGGCCGACGGTGACGCCTGGGCGTCCTTCCCCTTCGACCACGCCGTGGCCCGCGCCTACCGCTGGGGTGAGGACGGGCTGGGCGGCATCTGCGACCGCTACGGGTTCCTCAACTTCTCCGTGGCGATGTGGAACGGCAAGGACCCGGTCCTCAAGGAGCGGCTCTTCGGGCTGACCAACGCCGAGGGCAACCACGGCGAGGACGCCAAGGAGCACTGGTGGGCCGTCGACGGCACGCCGACGCACTCCTGGATGCAGTGGCTCTACCGCTACCCGCAGGCCGAGTACCCCTACGCCCAGCTGCGCCGGGAGAACGCCGAGCGCACCCGCCTGGAGCGGGAGTACGAGCTGTCCGACACTGGTGTCCTGGACGAGGACCGGTTCTTCGACGTCCAGGTCACCTACGCCAAGAACGCCCCGGACGACGTCTGCATCGTCGTCAGCGCCACCAACCACGGCCCGGACGCCGCCCCGCTGCACCTGCTGCCGCAGGTCTGGTTCCGCAACACCTGGTCCTGGGGCCACGACAAGCGGCAGGGCACGCTCACCCAGCTGCTCGCGCCCACGCTGACGGTGAACGGCGTGGAGGCGGTCGAGGCCGAGCACGGCTACCTCGGCCGCTACGTGCTGACCGCCGAGGGCACCCCCGAGGTGCTGTTCTGCGACAACGAGACCAACGCCGTCGCGCTGTTCGGCGCGCGCAGCAACACCACGCGCTACCCCAAGGACGGCATCAACCGCCGCGTCGTCAACGGTGAGAAGTCCGCGGTGAACCCGGCCGACACCGGCACCAAGGCCGCGTTCTGGTACTCCTGGGACGCCGTCGCGCCGGGGGAGACCGTGACGGTGAAGCTGCGGCTGCGCCCGGCCGAGCCCGACACGGAGATGTTCGGCGCCGAGTTCAACCGCGTGCTGCGCACCCGGCGCACCGAGGCCGACGACTTCTACGCCAACGTCATCCACCCCGAGCTGTCCGCCGACGACCGGCACGTGGCCCGCCGCGCCTACGCCGGGCTGCTGTGGACCAAGCAGCTGTACCGCTTCGACGTCGCCCAGTGGCTCGACGGCGACCCCGACGTCCCGGCCCCGGAGTCCCGGCGTGGCAGGGGCGGGCGCAACACCAGCTGGCGGCACCTGGCGCTGGCCGACGTCATCTCCATGCCCGACGAGTGGGAGTACCCGTGGTTCGCCGCGTGGGACACCGCCTTCCACACCCTGCCGCTGGCGCACGTCGACCCCGACTTCGCCAAGGAACAGCTCGTGCTGATGTGCCGCGAGTGGGCGATGCACCCCAACGGTCAGCTGCCGGCCTACGAGTGGGCCTTCGGTGACGTCAACCCGCCGGTGCACGCCTGGGCCGCCTGGCACGTCTACCGGATCGACGGCTACCGCGACCGCGCGTTCCTCATCCGCGTCTTCACCAAGCTGCTGCTGAACTTCTCCTGGTGGGTCAACCGCAAGGACGCCGACGGCTCGAACGTGTTCGAGGGCGGCTTCCTCGGCATGGACAACATCGCGCTGTTCGACCGCTCCGCGCCGCTGCCCCCGGGCTACCGGCTGGAGCAGTCCGACGCGACGAGCTGGATGGCGTTCTACTGCCAGCAGATGCTCAAGATCGCCCTGGAGCTGTCCCGCGAGAACCAGGCCTGGGACGGCGTCGCCACCAAGTTCTTCGAGCACTTCCTCGCCATCGCGGAGGCGATGAACGCCTTCGGGTCGCAGGAGGTCAAGCTCTGGCACGAGGACGACGGCTTCTTCTACGACGTGCTGGTCGCCCCCGACGGGACGGCGGAGCCGCTGCGGGTGCGGTCGATGGTCGGGCTGCTGCCGATCCTGGGCGCCACCGACATCCCGGCGTGGGTGAGTACCCAAGTTCCCGACGTCGCCGAGCGCGTGCGGTGGCTGCAGAAGCGCCGTCCCCAGCTGATGGGCCCGCTGCGCAGCCGGTCGGCACCCGAGGGCCGCAAGATCCTGCTGTCGCTGGTCGACCGGGACCGCCTCGCCCGGATCCTGCAGCGGATGTTCGACACCGAGGAGTTCCTCTCCCCGTTCGGCATCCGCTCGCTGTCGAAGTCGACGGGGCAGGTGATCGCCAAGGTCGGCGGCCGCGACGCCTCGATCGAGTACGAACCTGGGGAGTCCCGCACCGGGCTGTTCGGTGGCAACTCCAACTGGCGCGGGCCGGTGTGGTTCCCGGTCAACGTGCTGCTGGCCGACAAGCTGCGCACCCTGGGCAGGCACTACGGCGACACGTTCACCATCGAGATCCCCACCGGCTCGGGCAACCGCTGCACGCTGGTCGACGCCGCGGACCTCATCGACGCCAGCCTCACCCGGCTGTTCCGCCCGGTCGACGGCAAGCGCCCGGCCGACGGCGACCGCATCGAGTCCAGCGACTCCCCGCTGTGGCGCGAGCACCCGACGTTCAGCGAGTTCTTCGACGGCGACACCGGCGAGGGCCTGGGCGCCACCCACCAGACCGGCTGGACGGCGCTGGTCGCGCACCTGCTCAACCCGCGGCTCCCACCCGACCCCCGCTGGGCCGGCTGACCGGCTGATGGAGTCCCAGCGCTGCAGAAAGCGAGCGTTGGGACTCCATCAGCGGGGGTCAGGCGATGCGGCGGGCGGAGTTGAAGCCCCACATCCGGTCGACGCTGGCGATGCGGACGACGTCACCGGTCGTCGGCGCGTGCACCATCTTGCCGTCGCCGATGTAGATGCCCACGTGGCCGACCGGGTTGTAGAAGAACACCAGGTCACCGGGGCGCAGGTCGGCCTTGGAGACGGGCGTGCCCACGGTCGCCTGCGCCCGTGAGGTGCGCGGCTCCGAGATGCCGGCCGCCCGCGCGGCGTACTGGACGAGGCCGGAGCAGTCGAAGCCCCGCGGGCTGGACCCGCCCCAGGCGTAGGGGGTGCCCTGCTGGGCGAGTGCGGTGTCGACGATCTTCTGGGCGGCCCAGTTCGGTGCGACGACGTGGCTGGGGGCCGACACCGCGGGGGCGCCGCCCGGAGCCGAGGCCTGGGCGGCGACGGGGGTGAGCATGAGGCCCGCGCCGGTGAGCAGGGCGAGAGCCGCTGCCCGGGTGGAGCGACGGGACGTGGCAGTGCGCATGGTCGTCACGGACGACGTTTCTCCTGGTTCTCCGCAACCGCCTACCGAGTTAGCTGACGGGTTCGGGCGGGGAACTCGCCCGGCGCGGCGGCACACGTGTGCCGGTCGCGCTTCACCCCAGAACTGCGATGGGTCCCCGGCCCGGGCTCGCGGCCGCCGGTGCTGCGCGGCCGTCCGCCCGGTTCGGCGGTCCCCGCCGGCTCGTCGCCGTGATCGGCGACAGGTGGAACACAGCGGGTTCCCGGAACGTATGGCGGACTCCCGGTGATCGCATGGGCACGCGCAGCGTCGTGAGGGGCTCCGCCACGCCGACCGACGGACGACTCGCCGGAGCTGACCTGGGTGGCTCCGCGGCGAGCGGTGTCCCGAGCACGAAGACGCCTTGTCGTCCCGCTGCGCGCGTTGCCGACACAGCGTGACCGGCCGGACACCCCGACGGCCCGAGGCGGGCGACGCGCGGTCGGCTGCGCCGGCTGCTCCCGGTCGCCTCCGGCAGTTTCGTGGCGTGGACCACAGAAAGTCCTTGACGACGAGCATGACCGGGGTCATAGTCCTCAGACATCTGAGCAACACATCAGAGGGGTTGGGACATGCCGAAAGTGGCCGTGCTGCACACGAGCTTCGTCTTCGTGACCGTCGAGCCGGTGATCACCGACCTGATCGGGGAGTTGATCCCGGACGCCGAGATCCTGCACTTCGTCGACTCCGACGTGCTGGCCACGGTGGTCCGGGAGCAGGGCATCTCGGAGAGTTCCGAGGCGCGGATGGTGCACCTGGCACAGGCGGCCGAGGCCGCGGGCGCCGACGTCATCTTCAGCGCCTGCTCGTCCCTGGGGCCCACGCTGGACGCCGCTCAGCGCGCCGTCGGGGTGCCGGTCGTGAAGATCGACCAGGCGATGGCCCGGGAGGCGGCGACCTTCGACCGGATCGGTGTCCTGGCCACCGTCCCGACCACCCTGGGCCCGACCAGCGACCTCATCGCCGCCAGCGCCCGGGAGGCCGGCCGCGACCCGCAGATCGTGCAGCGGCTGTGCCCCGGCGCCTTCGACGTCCTCATGGGCGGCGACCGGGCCGCGCACGACGACATGGTCGCCGAGCAGGCCGCGGCGCTCGCCCGGGAGGTCGACGTGATCGTCCTCGCCCAGGCGTCGATGCGTCGCCTGGTCGGCCGGCTGGAGGAGGAGACCGGGCTGCGTGTGTTCTCCAGCCCGCGCTCCGGTGTCGAGCTGCTGGCTGCCACGGTCCGCGAGACCGTGCGGTGACGGCAGCCGCCCTCCGCCCCCGGAGCCATCGCGAGCTCACCGAGGGGCAGGCCGCCCCGCGGCCCGTGCCGGGGGCCCGGCAGCGCATCCGCGAGATGAACGCCCGGGCCGGACGCCGGATCGTCGTCCTGGACGACGACCCGACGGGCAGCCAGGTCGTGCACGACGTCCCGGTCCTCACCAGCTGGGACGACGAGGACCTGCGCTGGGCCTTCGCGCAGCCGGCCGGCACCTTCTTCGTGCTGACCAACAGCCGCAGCCTCGGCGAGCAGGCCACCCGCGACCTGCTCGAGGACGTCGACAGCCGGCTGCAGCGCGTCGCGGCCGAGCTGGGCACCGAGGTGGTGGTCCTCAGCCGCTGCGACTCGACCCTGCGCGGTCACTACCCGCTGGAGACCGACGTCCTTCAGGCTGCGGCCACCCGCCGCGGCACGCCCTACGACGCGGTGCTGCTCGCCCCCGCCTACTTCGACGCCGGCCGCGTGACCGTCGACGACGTGCACTACGCCCGGGTCGACGACAGCTTCCTGCCGGTCGGGCAGACCGACTACGCCACCGACGACGCCTTCGGCTACGCCAGCTCGAACCTGTTGGAGTGGGTCCAGGAGAAGTCCGGTGTCGACGCCGCGCTGGTGCACCGCATCTCCCTCACCGACATCCGCACCGGCGGGGTGGAGCACGTCACCGACCTGCTGCTCGAGGCGCGGGACGGCGCGGTCGTCGTCGTCAACGCCCTGGAGGAGAGCGACTACGAGATCGTGGTGCTCGCCCTGGGCGCCGCCGAGGCCACCGGGTGGCGGGCGGTGTGCCGGGTGGGTCCGGGCTTCGTGCCGGTGCGGGCCGGGATCGACCGCCGCGCGCCGCTGGAGCCGGCCGAGATGGCGGCCGGCCGCGGGGGCCGGGGCCTGGTGGTCATCGGCTCGCACGTCCAGCTCACCACCCGTCAGGTCGACGCGCTGCTGGAGCTGCCCGACCTGGTCAGCGTCGAGCTCGACGTGCCGGCGCTGCTCACCGACGACGGGGCCGCCGAGCTGGAGCGCTGCGGCACCGCGCTGCTCGCCGCCGAGGGCGACGTCGTCCTGATGACCAGCCGCACCCGCTTCGTCGGGGCCGGCGGCGAGGCCAGCTTGGACGGCGCGCGCAGGGTCTCCGCCGGGCTGGTCGAGCTGACCCGCCGGGCCGTCGGCGCCACCGAGCTCGCCTGGGTGGTGGCCAAGGGCGGCATCACCTCCCACGACGTCGCCACCGAGGGACTGGAGATCCGCCGCGCCACCGTGCTCGGGCAGCTCTTCCCGGGGATCGTCTCGGTGTGGCGGGCCGAGCCGGCCGCGGACGGCGACGACCGCCTGGCCGGCCTGCCCTACGTCGTGTTCGCCGGCAACGTCGGCGACGACACCACCCTCCGCGACGCGGTGCAGGTGCTGCGGCAGGTGCCCGGTGCGTGACCGGGGCACGGGGACCCTGACCCGGGCGTACCGGGAGGGCTGGGCGCTGGGCGCGTTCTCCACCTACACGCAGGAGATCACCCAGGCGATCTGCCGGGCCGCCGAGGACGCCGGGCGACCGGTCGTCGTCCAGGCCGGCGCGAGCGCCTTCGTCCACGCCGGGCTGGAGGAGCTCGCCGCGCAGGCGGTGCTCGCCGCCGACCGCGCGACCGTGCCGGTGGGGGTCCACCTGGACCACTCCCGGGACCTGGCCCAGATCGAGGCGTGCCTGCGGGCCGGCTACACCTCCGTGATGGTGGACGGGTCGCACCTGCCCTTCGAGGACAACGTCGCGCTGACCCGCGAGGCGGTGGCCCTGGCCGCGGCCCACGGGGCCTGGGTGGAGGGCGAGCTCGGGGCCGTCCCCGGTGACGAGGACGTCTCGCAGTCCACCGCCGCCGGGGAGCTGACCGACCCCGCCCGGGCCGCGGAGTTCTCCGCCCGCACCGGCATCGACGCCCTGGCGGTGGCCGTGGGCAACGTGCACGGCACGGCCGCGGGCCCGACACCGCTGGACCTCGACCGGCTGGCGGCCATCCGCGCCGTCGTGGGCGTCCCGCTGGTGCTGCACGGCGCCTCGGGACTGCCGGTGCCCGAGCTGCACGCGGCCCGGGCGCTCGGGGTGGCCAAGGTCAACGTCAACACCGAGCTGCGGGTCGCCTTCCTGGCCGCCCTCACCGAGTCGCTGCCCGAGGTCACCCCCGGAGCAGACGTCGCCCGTGCCCTGGGACGTGCCCGTGAGGGCGTCCAGGGTGTCGTACGCACCAAGATCTCGGCCCTCTCCGACGCCGTCGGTGCCGAGTCCGCACGTCCGTGAACCGTCCCCACTCTCCACGAGGAGTCGCCATGCGCAGCGTTGCCATCCGCGGATCTCTGACCGCCGCCGTCGTCCTGTCCCTCGCCGCCTGCAGTTCCGGGGCAGGCAGCCCGGGCACCGGCAGCGCCGACGCGGCCGGAGCCGGGGCCCAGGTGCAAGGTGGGTCGGCCAGCGACGTCGGGAGCGACACCTACGTCTTCCTGCCCAAGTCGCTGAACAACCCCTACTGGGTCGACGCCCGCAAGGGCATGGAGGCCGAGGCGGCGAAGCTGGGTGTGAAGGCCCAGTTCCTCGGGCCGGACACCGACGACGCGGGCAAGCAGGTCGAGATCTTCGAGTCGGTGCTCGCGCAGAAGCCGGCCGGCATCGCGGTCTCGCCCAACGACCCGGCCAGCGTCATCAACATCGTCTCCCAGGCCCGGGCCGCCGGGATCCCGGTCATCTCCTGGGACGGCCCCGTGCCCGACAGCGAGGTGATGGGCTACATCGGCACCGACAACGTCGCCGCCGGTGAGCGCCAGGCCGAGGCACTGGTCGCCGCGATGGGGGAGACCGGCAAGATCGCGATCGTCACCGGCTCGCTGTCGGCCACCAACCTCGTGCAGCGCCTGGACGGGCTGAAGAAGGGGCTCGCCGCGCACCCGGGCATCGAGATCGTGGCCACCGAGACCTCCGACGAGTCGATCGCCGGGGCCCAGTCCAAGGCCGAGACCCTGCTGCAGGCCCACCCGGACCTCACCGGCATGGCCGGCATCAGCGGGTCGGACCTCCCCGGCATCGCCGGTGCGCTCAAGGCCGCCGGCAAGTGCGGCGACATCAAGGCCGTCGGCTTCGACGTCGTCCCGCAGAACATCACGGCCATGCAGGAGAAGTGCGCCGACGCGGCCATCGCGCAGAAGCCGTACGGGATGACCGCGCAGGCCCTGGACATCCTCAAGGGCCTGCACGAGGGGAACTCCGACCAGCCCGCCGACTTCAACGTCGACACCGGCGTCGAGGTGGTCACCCCCGCGAACCTCGACGACTACATGGCCACCGGCCCGCACTGACCCGGTCCAGCGAGGCAGAGGCAGGAGGGTCATGACGGCGCCACAGATCGCGATGCGCGGCATCGTGAAGAGCTACCCGGGTGTCAAGGCACTGCGCGGGGTCGACCTGGTGGTCGCCCCCGGGCAGGTCATGGGCCTGGTCGGGGAGAACGGCGCGGGCAAGAGCACGCTGCTGAAGGTGCTCGCCGGGGCCGTGTCGGCCGACGAGGGGACGATCGAGGTCGAGGGCCGGCCCGTCGACTTCCGCTCCCCGCGGGACGCCCAGGCGGCGGGGATGGCGGTGATCTACCAGGAGCTCATGCTCGCCGAGGACCTGTCGATCGCCGAGAACGTCTACGCCGGCCGGGAGCCGATGACCCGCTTCGGCACGGTCGACTTCCGGACCATGCGGCGGGACACCGCACGGCTGCTGGCCGAGCTGGGGATCGACGCCCTGCCCACCCAGGAGGTCGGCCGGCTGAACGTCGCGCGGCGGCAGATGGTCGAGATCGCCAAGGCCCTGTCGATGGACGCCCGGCTCATCGTGATGGACGAGCCGACGTCCTCCCTCACCGAGGACGAGGTCGAGACGCTGCTCGACGTCGTCCGCGGCCTGCGGGACCGGGGGGTGAGCGTGGTCTACGTCAGCCACCGCATGCGGGAGGTGTTCGCCGTCTGCGACGCGATCACCGTGATGCGCGACGGGGAGCTGGTCGGCGTCACCCCGGTCAGCGACACCACCCCCGACCGGGTCGTGAAGATGATGGTCGGCCGCGACCTGGTCGACATGTACGGCCAGCGGTCGGCCCCCCGGCCGGCCGGCACCCCGGTGCTGGAGGTCCGCGGCCTGTGCGCCGGCCCCCGGGTGCAGGACGTGAGCTTCTCGGTGGCCCCCGGGGAGATCGTGGGGATGGCCGGGCTGATCGGGGCCGGGCGCAGCGAGACGGCGCTGGCGGTCTTCGGCGACGGCCGGGTCACCGGTGGGCAGGTGCACGTGGACGGCGTCCAGGTGCACCTGCGCAACCCGCGGGAGGCGATCGCCGCGGGCATCGCCTACGTGCCGGAGGACCGCAAGCAGCAGGGCCTGTTCCTGGGCCTGCCGATCCGCAGCAACATCTCCTCCGCCTGCCTGGACGAGCTGTGCAGCAAGGGCGTGGTGTCCGGCCGCAAGGACCGCACGCTGGCCCAGCGCATGTCCGAGGACCTGCGGGTCAAGGCGGCGTCCCCCGAGGTGGCCGTCGGGACGCTGAGCGGGGGCAACCAGCAGAAGGTGGTCCTCGCCCGGTGGCTGGCCCGCCAGCCGAAGGTGCTGATCCTCGACGAGCCGACCCGCGGGGTCGACATCGGGGCGAAGGCCGAGATCTACCGCCTCATCCGCACGATCGCCGCCGATGGCGTCGCCGTGCTGATGATCAGCTCCGAGCTGCCCGAGGTCCTCGGGCTGGCCGACCGGGTCCTCGTCATGCGCGAGGGGCACCTGGTCGGCGAGTTCGGCTACGGGCAGGCGGACGAGCAGCAGGTGATGGCGCTTGCGACCGGACTCCACGAGATGGCCTCGTGACCAGACAGGAGACGACGACGTGTCCACGGTGATCGGGGCCTCCGCGCCCCCCACAGCTCCCCAGGGTGCGGGCGACCGCTCCCGCAACCGCCTGCGCGCCGTGCTCGGGGCGCGCGAGGCAGGCCTCGCAGCCGTCGTGCTGGTGGTCGTGCTCTTCCTCGCCCTGCGGGCGCCCTTCTTCCTGACCAGCGGCAACCTCATCGTGGTGGGGCGCCAGGCGTCGCTGTCGCTGATCATCGCGGTCGGGATGACCTTCGTGATCCTGGCCGGGGGCATCGACCTGTCCGTCGGTTCGACGGTGGCGCTGGTCAGCATCATGGCCGGTGAGTTCATGGTGAACATGCACGTGAACTACGTGCTGGCCGCCGTCCTCGCGGTGCTCGTCGGGGTGGTGGTCGGCCTGGTCAACGGGGCCATCGTGGCGGCGTCGTCGATACCACCGTTCGTCGTCACGCTCGGCATGCTGGCCGTGGCCCGCGGGCTGGCGCTGGGGATCACCCAGGGCCAGACCCTGAGCGGGCTGCCGGCGGACTACCTCGTGCTGGGCCAGGGCTCGCTCGCCGGCATCCCGATCCCGATCTGGATCGCCGTGGCCGTGGCCGTGGTCGCCCACCTCGTCCTGGCGCGCACCCGGTTCGGTCGCAACGTGTACTTCGTGGGCTCCAACGAGCAGGCCGCGACCCTGTCGGGCATCCACGTGCGCCGCACGAAGGTGGTCATCTTCGCCATCGCCGGTGGGCTGGCCGGCCTGGAGGGCATCATCGAGACGGCCCGGCTCAGCGTCGGGCAGCCCGCGGCCGGCAACGGCTACGAGCTGGTGGCGATCGGGGCCGTGGTCATCGGTGGGGCCAGCCTCTTCGGTGGGCAGGGCAGCATCCTGGGCACCGTCCTGGGGACCCTGCTGCTCGCCCTCATCCAGAACGGCCTGATCCTGCTCGGGATCTCCGCCTACTGGCAGCAGGTCTTCAGCGGTGTCGTCATCGTGGCCGCGGTCGGGCTGAACATGTGGCGGCAGACGCGCGGGCGGGGCAAGTGAGTTGCACCTACGCTCCACAGGTCAGTCATCAGAGGTGGGGAGGCGTGAGGATGGGCAGTCGACGAGCTCTGGCCGAGGACCTGGCCGACGAGATCGTCAACGACATCCTGGCCGGCACCTACCCACCGCACGCCCCGCTGCCGAGCGAGACCGAGCTGGCCGAGCTGGCCGGGGTCAGCCGGCTGACGGTGCGCGAGGCGGTCAAGGCGCTGGCGGCCAAGTCGGTCGTCCGGGTCGAGCACGGTCGGGGGACCTTCGTGAACCCCTCCGACCACTGGTCGGTCCTGGACCCCGTCCTGCTGGTCGCCCGCTCCTCCCAGGGTGAGGACCGGCTGGCGCTGCCGCGCAAGCTGATCGAGGCGCGGCGGGTGGTGGAGGTGGCGGTCGCCGAGCTCGCCGCCGAGCGGCGGTCGCCGGAGGACGTGCAGCTCCTGGAGGGCTCGCTGGCCGACATGCGGGCAGCGGCCGAGGCGCAGGACACGGCCGCGTTCGTGGCCGCCGACATCGCCTTCCACCAGCAGGTGATGGACGCCGCGGGCAACACGTTCCTGGCCTCGCTGTTCGACCCGCTGGCCCGGATCCTCCAGCTCACCCGGCACCAGACCAGCGCGCACGCGCCGGTCCGGGCACACGCCATCGAGCACCACGAGCGCATCCTCGAGGCCGTGCGCCGGGGGACCCCGACCACGGCCGGCCGGATGATGCGCGACCACATGAAGCAGACCGAGCGCGACATGGACACCTACGTGCTCGACCCCGGTGCGGCGATGCTGGACATCCGCGCCGGCGACGGACGTGTCGGTGGCCCGGTGGGCCCCCGCACCACCCGCTGAACCGTCCCCCCTCTCCACCAGTCAGCCCGTGCACCGGCCGCCCTTCGGCCGGTCTCGAGCGATCCCTCCTGCCGGTCCCTCCCGGGACCCGGCTCCCTCCCAACCGCAGAGGAACCCCCATGACCACTCTCGTCACCGGTGCGCACGGCAAGGTGGGGCGCGCCGCCGTCCAGGCCCTGCTCGACGACGGACAGGACGTCCTCGCGACCGACCTGACCCGCTCCAGCTTCGAGCGCCGCGAGCCCGGCACCGCCCGGTACTACCAGGCCGACCTCACCGACGCCGGTGAGGCGTTCGCCGTCGTGCGCGGCGCCGACACCGTCGTGCACGTCGCCGCCATCCCCGAGCCCGGCGGCAACCCGCCGCACGTGGTGTTCCAGACCAACCTGATGGCCACCTTCAACGTGCTGGAGGCCGCGATCCGGTTCGGGGTGAAGCGCTTCGTCTACATCTCCAGCGAGACCGTCCCGGGCTTCTTCTTCCCCGAGCGGCCCTTCCTGCCCGAGTACGCACCCGTCGACGAGCTGCACCCGGTCCGCCCGCAGGACCCCTACGCGCTGTCCAAGGCCTTCAGCGAGCAGCTGATGGACGCCGCGGTGCAGCGCTCGGACATCCAGGTCATCTCCCTGCGGCCCAGCTGGGTGCAGAACGTGGACAACTACGAGCGGAACCTCGGCCCGCAGATCCGGGACGCGTCGGTGCTCAGCCCGAACCTGTGGAGCTACATCGACGCCTACGACCTGGCCGACGCGATCGTGCTGTCCACGAAGTCCGAGCTGCCGGGCCACGAGGTCTTCTACATCGCCTCACCGGACAACGTCGGCGGCCACGACTTCGCCGCCGTCCTGCACCAGTACTACGGGGACCAGATCGAGCTGCGGCCCCTCGACCGGGTCGACGCCTCCGGCATCAGCTCCAAGCTGGCCATGGAGAAGCTGGGCTGGACCCCGAAGCGCTCGTGGCGCGACTACCTGGACGCCGACGGGCGCGCGCTGCCCAAGGACTAGTCGTCCTGCGGGTCGGGTGGCGGCTGCCGGTCGCCACCCGACCCGGAGCGCACGTGGTCGAACAGCCGGGCGTCGTCGGCCCGCAGCAGGCCGGCGTCGCCCGCGTCGGCGAACAGCCGCGCCGCCGCAGCCGCGACCGGCGTCTGCAGGCCGGTCCGGTCGGCCTCGTCCAGCACCAGGTGCAGGTCCTTGACGAACAGCTGCACGGCGCTGCGCACGGTGCCGTCCGGCCCGGCGACCATGCGGGCGCCCCGGTCCTCGAGCATGAAGGAGGCCGCCGCGCCCTGGCGGACCGTGTCCCAGGCCAGCCGCGGGTCGATGCCCAGTCGCTCCGCCAGTGCCAGCGCCTCGGCGGCGGCGGCGATGTGCACCCCGCACAGCACCTGGTTGACCAGCTTCATCGCCTGGCCCTGCCCGGGCTCGTCCCCGACGGGGACCACCTCGCCGAAGACCTCCAGCAGCGCGGTGTCCTCCGCCCGTGCACCGGCGGCCATGACCAGCAGCTCGCCGGTGGCCGCACGCGTGACGCCGCCGCTGACCGGCGCGTCCACGACGCGGACCCCGTCGGGCAGCTGCAGCCCACGCACCCAGTCGGGCCCGAGGGTGCCGAGCAGGACCACCCGGCTGCCCGGCCGCAGGGACGCGGCGGCGCCGTGCTCGCCGAACAGCGCCTGCGTGGCCTGCTCCGGCGTCGCGACCATCACCATCAGCACGTCGCAGCCGGCCGCGGCGAGCGCCGGGGTCCCGGCGCCGACCTCCGGACCGCCGTGGGGGTCGTACGCCCGGACGTCGTGCCCGGCTGCCCGCAGGCGCGCGGCCATCGGGGTGCCCATGGCGCCCAGCCCCAGCCAGGCGACGATCTGCGGGTGGTCGGTGGCGACGGGTGCGGACACCACCGCACGGTAGCCCCGCGGGAGGGGGAGGAGGGGAGCTCCCGGTCGTCCACCCGAGTGGGCGACGACCAGCTCCTGCACAGCCGTCCTGCCTAGTATCGGAGCCGAGAACGCCGGGTCGGCAGGTGCCGGAGCGGCCCGCGCAACCGATCGAAGGAGATCCAGGTGGCTGTCAGCCTCAGCAAGGGCGGGAACGTCTCACTCACCAAGGAGGCCCCCGGGCTGAAGACGGTGATCGTCGGGCTGGGCTGGGACGCCCGCACCACCGACGGCAAGCCCTTCGACCTCGACGCCTCCGCGATCGGCCTCGGCGCCGACGGCAAGGCACCGGCCGACGAGTACTTCGTGTTCTTCAACAACCTGCGCAGCCCCGACGGCGCCATCGAGCACACCGGCGACAACCTCACCGGTGAGGGCGGCGGCGACGACGAGCAGATCAAGGTCGACCTCGCCGGCGCCCCGGCCACCCTGGACCGCGTGGTCTTCCCGGTCTCGGTCTACGAGGCCGACGAGCGCGGGCAGAGCTTCGGCCAGGTGCGCAACGCCTTCATCCGCGTGGTGAACGCCGCGGACAACCGCGAGATCGCCCGCTACGACCTCTCCGAGGACGCCTCCACCGAGACCGCCATGGTCTTCGGCGAGCTGTACCGCAACGGCAGCGACTGGAAGTTCCGCGCCGTGGGCCAGGGCTACTCCGCGGGCCTCGGCGGCATCGCCCGCGACTTCGGCATCAACGTCTGACGTCGCAGCCGGCGGCGGTCACCCGCCGCCGGCCCCCCCCGCGGGTGCCACACGGACAGAGAGAAGGAGCTCGACATGGGCGTCAGCCTCGCCAAGGGCGGCAACGTCTCGCTGACCAAGGAGGCCCCCGGCCTCACCGCCGCCGTCGTGGGCCTGGGCTGGGACGCCCGGACGACGTCGGGCTCCGCGTTCGACCTCGACGCCTCCGCGCTGCTGGTCAACAGCGTGGGCCGGGTGCTGTCGGACGAGCACTTCGTGTTCTTCAACAACCTGACCTCGCCCGACGGCTCGGTCGAGCACACCGGCGACAACACCACCGGCCTCGGGGACGGCGACGACGAGGCGATCAAGGTCGGCCTGGCCACCGTGCCCGCCGACGTCGACAAGATCGTCTTCGCGGTGTCGATCTACGACGCGGAGACCCGGCGGCAGTCCTTCGGGCAGGTGCGCAACGCCTACATCCGGGTGGTGGACGCCGACGACGGCGCGGAGCTCGCCCGCTACGACCTGTCCGAGGACGCCTCCACCGAGACGGCGATGATCTTCGGCGAGGTCTACCGGCGCGGCACGGAGTGGAAGTTCCGCGCGGTCGGGCAGGGCTACACCTCCGGGCTCGCCGGCATCGCCACGGAGTTCGGCGTCAACGTCGGATGAGCGTGGTTGGCTGCACGCGCGGGGCGCCGGTGCCCCGCGTCCGGAAGGGAGCCTGAGGTGCCGATCGACTACACCAAGAAGCCCCGCGAGCAGGCCCCTGCCGCGACGGCGCCCCCCGCGGCGACCCCGGGCAAGGTGACGCTGACCAAGTCCGCGCCCACCGTGTCGCTGACCAAGTCCACCGGCGGCGGCGGGGTCCTGCGGGTCAACCTGAACTGGACCTCGCGCCCCAGCGGCGGCTTCCTGCGCAAGCGCGAGCCGGACGTCGACCTGGACCTCGGCTGCCTCTACGAGTTCACCGGCGGGCGCAAGGGCGTCGTCCAGGCCCTCGGCAACGCCTTCTCCGTCACCGCGCCGGGTGCGGCCTCGCCGACCATCTGGCTCGACGGCGACGACCGCTCGGGCAGCAACTCGGCGGGGGAGAACCTCCACGTCGACCTCGGCCAGGCCGCGGCCATCTCGCGGGTCCTGGTGTTCGCCTACATCTACAAGGGCTCGGCCAACTGGGCCGGCGCCGACGGCCTGGTCACCCTCACCCCGGCGTCCGGGCCCTCGATCGAGGTGCACCTCGACGAGCCCCGTGACGGTGCCCGGACCTGCGCGATCGCGCTGCTCACGCCCACCGGCGGCGACCTCGCGGTGCGCCGCGAGGTCCGCTACGTCGACGGGACCCAGGCCCAGCTCGACGCGGCCTACGACTGGGGCATCCGCTGGGGCGTGGGTCGCAAGTGAGCGGTCCGGGAACCCCGGACGCCCCGCCGTCGTCTGACGGGCCGGACCACGTGCACGGGACAACCACAGAGGAGTGGCATCGATGAGCGTCAACCTGAGCAAGGGCCAGAAGGTCAGCCTGTCCAAGCGGGACGGCGGCTCGCTGACCCGCGTCCGCATGGGCCTGGGCTGGGACGCGGTCAAGAAGAAGGGCTTCTTCGGCGGCGGCAAGGCCCAGTCGATCGACCTCGACGCCTCCGCGCTGCTGCTGGACGCCTCCGGCAACCTCGTCGACCAGGTCTGGTTCCGCCAGCTGCGCAGCTCCGACGGCTCGGTCCTGCACACCGGTGACAACCGCACCGGCGCCGGTGACGGCGACGACGAGGCGATCCAGGTCGACCTGTCCCGCGTGCCGGCCTCGGTCACCAACGTCGTGTTCACGGTGAACTCCTTCACCGGCCAGGACTTCTCCTCGATCGCCAACGCCTTCTGCCGGCTCATCGACGAGACCACCGAGACCGAGATCGCCCGCTACGAGCTCACCGGCTCCGGCTCGCACAACGCGCAGATCATGGCGCGGGTGACCCGCGACGGCGCCGGCTGGTCGATGACCGCGCTCGGCGTCCCGGCGTCCGGGCGCACGTTCCGCGACCTCATGCCCGCGGTCTCCAGCGCCCTGTAGTCCACCCGACCGATCCGTCGTAGGAGGAACCCCCGTGTCCGAACTGGACCTCAGCGCGTCGTCGGGCACCCCGACGGCCACCCCCGCCGCCGCGCCGGCGGCGGGTGCGCTGGTGCTCGCCCCGCCGGCGCCGGTCGTCGTCGTGGCCCCGGAGCAGGCCGCCGGCGCCGTCCCCCTCGACGACGGCAAGGCGGTGGCGCTGCGCAGCCGGGCCGACGCCTTCGTCGCCGACCTGGTGTCGCTGGACTCGAAGTCGCCGGCCTTCGCCGAGAAGGTCGCGTCCATCACGAACATGGGCGACAAGGAGATGCGCTCCTCCGCGGCGGTCTCCAACCGCATGCTGGAGCGCCCGGCCGCGGCGATGGGCAAGGGCGGCAAGGTCGCCGACGCCCAGACCCGGGTCTCCAACACCCTGGTCGACCTGCGCACCACCGTCACCGACCTGGACCCCAACCGGGCCGACCTGACCGGGGTCAAGAAGGTGCTCAAGTGGATCCCCGGCGGTGACAAGGTCGACCGCTACTTCGCCAAGTACCAGTCGGCGCAGTCGCACCTGGACTCCATCATCAAGGCGCTGGACTCCGGTCAGGACGAGCTGCGCAAGGACAACGCGGCCATCGAGACCGAGAAGACCAACATGTGGGCGCTGATGGGCACCCTGCGCGAGTACAACGAGCTCGCCGCCGCCCTCGACGGTGCCCTGGAGCAGCGGATCGCCGAGCTCGAGGTCGCCGGCCGCACCGAGGACGCGAACACCGTGCGCTCCGACGCGCTGTTCCCGGTGCGCCAGCGGCGGCAGGACATCCAGACCCAGCTGGCGGTCGCGGTGCAGGGCTACATGGCCCTGGACCTCATCCGGCGCAACAACCTGGAGCTCATCCGCGGGGTCGACCGGGCGCAGATCACCACGATCGCCGCGCTGCGCACCGCGGTCATCGTGTCGCAGGCGCTGAGCCGGCAGAAGCTGGTGCTCGACCAGATCAACGCGCTGAACACGGTGACGTCGAACCTGATCGAGTCCACGTCGGAGCAGCTGCGCATCCAGGGCGGGGCGATCAACCAGCAGGCGGCGTCGGCGACCATCGACGTGGCCAAGCTGCAGGCCGCCTTCGACAACGTGTTCGCCACCATGGACGCCGTCGACACCTTCCGCGCGCAGGCCGTGGACTCCATGGCGCAGACGGTGCAGGCGCTGGAGGGCCAGATCCAGCGGGCGCAGCCCTACCTGGAGCGCACCCGCCGGAACGAGATCACCGGCGGGTGAGCGCACTGACCGGTGCGGGCAGCGGGGGGAGGGACGGCGGTGGCGTGGTTCAAGCGCCCTGAGGTCGCCTCCCGCGTGGTCGCCGAGCTCACCCCCGAGCCCGAGGACAGCCCGAGGGCCCTGCGCGCGGCGCTCACCGACGTCGACCGGTTGGTCAACGCCTCCGCCGGCCGGCTGCCGCTGGCCGCGGTGGTCGCTGCGCGGCGGGTGACCGACGCGCTCCGCGAGGTCGTCGACGCAGCCGACGTGCGCCCGCTGGACGTCTACGCGGTCATCTCGGTGCGGGCCACGGCCACGGACTACCTGCCCACCACGGTGCGCAGCTACCTGGCCGTGGACGACGACCTCGTCGACGTGCCACGGGCCAGCGGCCGGACCCCGGCGGAGTCGCTCCTCGAGCAGCTCGACGCCCTGGAGACCTCGGCGCTGGCGGTGCGCGACGCCGCGCAGCACCAGGACGTCGACGCGCTGATGACCCAGGGCAGCTTCCTGCGCACCAAGTTCTCCCGATCGGACCTCGAACTGTGAAGGACGCCTGATGGCGGCGATGAGCCGCGGTGCCAACGTCGCACTGACCCGGGAGATCCCGGGACTGACCCGGATCGTCGTCGGGGTCTCCTGGAACGCCGGGGCCGAGCGGCTGGTGCAGGACAACCTGGTGCTCGGCACGGTGCTGTGCGACGCCGACAGCAGGGCGCTCTCGGCCGAGCACTTCGTGTTCTTCAACCAGCTCACCTCCCCGGAGGAGTCGGTCGCCCAGCGGGAGACCGCGCTCGCGGGCGACGACGAGCAGGTCGAGATCGACCTGGCGGGCGTCCCGGCCGAGGTCAACCGGGTCGTGGTGGTGCTCTACCTCAACGACGGGACGGCGCAGCGGCGCACGCTCGGGCAGCTGCGCGAGCTCACCGTCGTGGTGCGCGACGCAGCCGACAGCCGGGAGCTGGTGCGCTCGGAGAACCTGGCCACAGCGCTGTCGGGGGAGACCGCGCTGGTGCTCGGTGAGGTCTACCGCCACCAGCGGGACTGGAAGTTCCGGGTGCTGGGTGCGGGCTACACCAGCGGGATCGCCGGCATCGCCGCCGACTACGGCCTGCCGCTGTGACCGGGCTGCCGCTGTGATCGGGCAGCCGCCGGCGTCGGCGCCGCCGCGGCCGGACCTGGCCTGGCTGCGGCACCGCACGGTGCGGCCGGTCCCGGGCACGGCCCCTGCACCCGAGCCGTCGCGGCCCGCCGCCACGCCTGCCGCGCTGCCTGCTCCGCCGGCTGCCGCCTCGCCTGCCCGGTCCGTCGGGCTGGACCTGTCGGAGCCGTCGTCCGGGCTCGACCTGTCGGCGTCCGCGCCGTCACCGGCCCGCCCGGCGTCGTCGCTGGACCTGTCCTCGTCGCTGGACCTCTCCGGGCCGCCCGCCGCCCCGGCGCCGGCCGCACCGCGGCCGGACTCGCTGGACCTCTCCGGGCCGCCGGCCGCTCCACGGCCGGACTCGCTGGACCTCTCCGGCCCGCCGGCCACCCCGGCGCCGGCTGCCCCGCGGCCGGACCCGCTGGACCTCTCCGGGCCGCCTGCCGCTCCGGCGGCTGCCCCGCGGTCGGCGTCGACCGCCCAGCGGTCTGCACCGCTGGACCTGTCGGACCCCCTCGACCTCTCCGGTCCGGCGGCGCCCGCGCCGTCCGCCGTCCCCACGGCCTCGCGGGACCTGTCGAACCCGCTGGACCTCACGCCCGCGCCTGCATCGGCAGCGCCTGCAGCAGCGGCGCCGGTCCGGGCGCCTGCGGCTGCCGAGCCGCCGGCCCGCCGGACGGTGCCCCGGCTCGCCCCGGGCGGCCGGGTGATCCTGACCCGCCGCGACCCCACGGTGACGCTGACCCGGGTGCAGTCCGGCGTCGGCACGCTGACGGTGGAGGCGATCGCCTCGGCCGCGGTCGGGGACGTGCGGATCGGTGCGCTCTACGAACTCGCCGACGGCACCTCCGGCATCGTGCAGCTGGCCACCGGCATCGGCACCGCCCCGCCGCAGTCCCGCCGTCCGGTGGTCACCGGGGCGCAGGGCGCGCACGAGAGGCTGACGGTCGACCTGCGGCAGTCCCGCGCGCTGCGCCGGCTGCTGGTCTACGCGTTCTCCGAGTCCGGCCGCGAGCTCGACTGGGGCGGCACGCTGCGGGTGACCACCTTCGGCGGCGCGCGGGTCGAGGTGCCGCTGGACGTCGGGCGGCACGCCGGTCCGGTCGCGGCGCTGTCGCTGTACGCGATCGCCGGGGAGCACGTGCTGCGCGCCGAGCGCGAGCTGGTCACCGGCGCGGTGCGCGAGGTCGCCCAGGCGTTCGGCTACGACCGGATCACCTGGGCCGACGGCGCCACCCCCGTCCTGTGAACCCGAGAGTTCACGCGGCGGTGGGCGACCGCGCCCGCTGAGCCGCACTAGCGTCGGCCGCCCGTCCCTGACCCGCACCCACCCAGCCACCGGTGGTCGTCCTCCCGAGGTCCTCATGCGCCACTTCGACAACCTGACCGGCGCGGACGAGGCGCGGCTGTTCGCCCTGCCGCCCCAGCCCTTCACCGCCGCCGACGACCCGGCCGTGCTCGGCCTCGCCCTCGGCGCCACGCTGTACAGCCCGGCCACCCGGCCCGCGCTGGCGGCCGACCTCGCCCGCAACCGGGCCGCCGGCGTGCTCAGCGCCGTCCTGTGCCTGGAAGACGCGATCGCCGACGCCGACGTCCCCGCCGCCGAGCAGAACGTCGTCGCCCAGCTGCGCCGGCACGCGGCCACCGCCCCCGACGGCCCGCTGGTGTTCATCCGGGTGCGGTCTCCGGAGCAGGTCCCGGCCCTGGTGGCGGAGCTGGGTGAGGACGTCGGCGTGCTCACCGGCTTCGTGCTGCCGAAGTTCACCGCGCGCACCGGCCCGGCGTTCCTGGCCGAGGTGGTCGCCGCCAGCGAGCGCACCGGCCGGCTGCTGCGGGTCATGCCGGTGCTGGAGTCGCCGGAGATCGCGCACACCGAGACGCGGGCGGCGGCGCTGCTGGGCATCCGTGACCTGCTCGCCGCCCACCGGCAGCACGTGCTCGCCGTCCGGATCGGCGCCACCGACCTGTCGGCGACCTACGGGCTGCGCCGCAGCCGGGAGCTCACCGTCTACGACGTGCGGGTGCTGGCCGACGCCATCGCCGACATCGTCAACGTCCTCGGCCGCGCCGACGGCACCGGCCACGTCATCACCGGCGCGGTCTGGGAGTACTTCTCCAGCCCCGAGCGGCTGTTCAAGCCCCAGCTGCGGCAGACCCCGTTCGACGAGCACCAGGAGCGCGCGCTGCGCACCGAGCTGATCCGCCGCGACCTCGACGGGCTGATCCGCGAGGTGGTGCTCGACCGGGCCAACGGCCTGTCTGGCAAGACGGTCATCCACCCCTCGCACGTCGCCGCGGTGCACGCGCTGTCGGTGGTCACGCACGAGGAGCACAGCGACGCGCTCGCCGTGCTGGGCACCGGTGGCGCCGGTGGGGCCGCCGCGTCGGCGTTCCGCAACAAGATGAACGAGTCCAAGCCGCACACCGCCTGGGCGCTGCGGACGCTGCAGCGGGCCGCGGTGTTCGGCGTCGCCCACCCGACGACGTCCTTCGTCGACCTGCTCGGCGCGGCCCTGTGACGGTCTGGAGCGGGCAGTGGACCGCCGACCGCCTCGACGCCCGGCTGACCACCACCGCCGGGGTGGGCGGCCTGGTCGCCGAGGACCTCGTCGGGATGGCGCTGCGCCGCAACCCGCGCCGCGCGCACCTGCTGGTCAGCCGGGTGCTGGGCAAGCACGTGCCCACCGACCCGCGGCTGGTGCACGGCGCCGGCCGGCTGCTCGGCGCCCTGGTCGCCGACCGGCTCACCGGGACCCCCGGCGGCCTGGCCGAGGAGGGTGGCGCGCTGGTCGCCGCGGCGCTGCGCGGGGACCCCACGGCGTCGTCCCGGCTGCTGGCCGCCCTCGACGCGCAGCTGCCGGCCACGACCGCGGACGCGCTGGTGCTCGGCTACGCCGAGACCGCCACCGGGCTCGGGCACTCCGTCGCCGACCAGCTGCGCGCGCCCTACCTGCACTCCACCCGCCGTCCGGTGCCCGGGGTGGCAGCGGTGGGCGCCTTCGAGGAGTCGCACTCGCACGCCACCAGCCACCTGCTGCTGCCCGAGGACCCTGCACTGCTGGCCGGGCCGCGGCCGCTGGTGCTGGTCGACGACGAGCTGTCCACCGGCGCGACCGTCATGGACACGGTCCGCGCCGTGCAGGCGGTCGCCCCCCGGTCGCGGTACCTGGTCGCCGCGCTGGTCGACCTGCGGTCGGCCGCCGACCGCGCCGCGCTGGCCGGGTTCGCCGAGCGCACCGGCGTGCAGATCGAGGTGGTCGCCCTGGTCAGTGGTGCGATCGCGCTGCCCGCCGACGCCCTGGCCCGGGGCGCGGCCCTGGTCGAGCAGCACGGCCGGCCGGCGGTCGAGGCCGGCTCGGCCGCGGCGGAGGTGCGCTCGGTGACCGGCTGGCCCGCCGGCGTCCGGGACGGCGGCCGGCACGGCTTCCCCGACTCCGAGCGGCCCGCCTTCGACGCCGCGGTGGCCGCCGTCGCCGCGCAGCTGCGGCCCGGCCTGCCGGCAGGAGCGGGGGAGCGACTGCTGGTGCTGGGCACCGAGGAGCTGATGTACCTGCCCACCCGGCTCGCCGCCGAGCTCGCCGGGCTGCTGGCCGGCGACGGCGTCGAGGTCGTGTTCTCCAGCACCACCCGCTCGCCGGTCGTCCCGGTCGACGAGCCCGGCTGCGCGATCCGCACGGCGCTGACCTTCCCCGCCTCCGACGACCCCGCCGACGGGCCCGGCCCGCGGTTCGCCTACAACGTCGCCCCGCCCGCCGGCGCCGCACCGTTCGACGCGGTGCTGCTCGTGCTCGACGACGCGAGCACCGGCCGGGACGGCGACCTGCGCGCCCAGCTGGCCGCGGTCAGCGCGGGGCCGGTCACGGTGCTCACCGTCCCCGGTTCCCGCCCGGGCGCCCGGTGACCGGCGCCCTGCCCGACCCGCTGCACGGCCCGGCGTTCGGCTCCTACCGGGCCGAGGAGGTCAGCTGGCTGCTCACCGACCTGTCCGGGGCCGACCTGGAGGCGCCGGTCGAGGAGCGCGAGGAGGCCGTGCAGTCCGGCGCTGCGCACTACTCGGAGTCGCTGCCGGTGGAGTACCAGCCGGGGCCGGCCTACCAGCAGCTGTTCGACCGGGCGCTGGCCGACTCCGCCGAGACGCTCGCGCACGCCGTCGGGCTGGTCACCGAGCTGGTGCTCGCCGAGCGGGAGCGGCCGCCGGTGCTGGTCTCCCTGGCCCGGGCCGGCACGCCGGTCGGGATCCTGGTGCGCCGCTGGGCGCAGGCGGCGCACGGGCTGGACCTGCCGCACGCCGCCCTGTCGATCCTGCGCGGGCGCGGCATCGACCAGGTGGCGCTGTCCTGGCTGGCCGCCCACCACGACCCGCGCGACGTGGTCTTCGTCGACGGCTGGACCGGCAAGGGTGCGATCAGCCGTGAGCTGGCCACGTCGGTGGCGCAGGCGAACGCCGCGCTGCCGGCCGGGCGGGGCTTCGCACCCGACCTGGCGGTGCTGGCCGACCCCGGCTCCTGCACGGCCACCTTCGGCACCCGGCGCGACTTCCTGATCGCCTCGGCGTGCCTGAACTCCACGGTGTCCGGGCTGGTGTCGCGCACCGTGCTCACCGACCGGCTGATCGGCCCCGGCCAGTTCCACGGCGCGAAGCACTACGCCGACCTGGCACCGGCCGACGTCTCGGCGCGCTTCCTGGACACCGTCAGCGGCTCCTTCGCTGCTGTCGCGGACCGGGTGGCGGCCGACCTGCCCGCGCTGCGGGCCTCCGACCGCACGCCGACCTGGTCGGGCTGGGCGACCGTGCAGCGGCTGGCCGCCGAGCACGGCGTCGCCGACCTGAACCTGGTCAAGCCCGGGGTGGGGGAGACCACCCGGGTGCTGCTGCGCCGGGTGCCGGAGAAGGTGCTCGTCCGGCGGGACGCGGTGCCCGACCTGGCCCACGTGCTGCTGCTGGCCGACGAGCGCGGCGCCGCGGTCGAGCTCGTCGACGACATGCCCTACGCCTGCGTCGGCCTGATCCGCCCCCTCGGGAGGGACGCGTGACCCGCACGCTCATCGCCAGCGACCTCGACCGCACGCTCGTCTACTCCGCCGCCGCCGCGCCCTCGGGCGGCCTGGTCGCCGACCCCGCGGGCCCGGGCACCGCCGGCCTGGTCGTGGTGGAGCGGCACGAGGGCCGGGACGTGTCGTTCATGACTCCTGCCGCCGCCACCGCGCTGGCCGCGCTCGCCGCCCGTGAGGTCGTCGTCCCGGTCACCACCCGCACGCCGGCGCAGCTGGCCCGGGTGCGGCTGCCCGGACCGCCGCCCCGGTACGCGGTCGCCGCGAACGGCGGCGTGCTGCTCGTCGACGGCGTCCCCGACCCCGCGTGGGCCGGACAGGTCGCGCGCGCGGTGGCCGGGGTCGCCCCGCTCGCGGCGGCGCTGGCCGAGCTGACCGAGGTGTGCCGACCGGAGTGGGCCGGGCCGCCCCGGGTCGCGGCCGACCTGTTCTGCTACATGGTCGTCGACCGGGCGGCCCTGCCGCCGGCCGCCGTCGCGCGGCTCACCGCCTGGGCCCGGGACGGCGGCTGGTCGCTGTCGGTGCAGGGCCGCAAGGTCTACCTCGTGCCCCTGCCGCTGCAGAAGTCCGCGGCGGCCCTGGAGGTGGCCCACCGGGTCGGCGCCGAGGTCGTCCTGGCCGCGGGGGACTCCCTGCTCGACGTCGACCTGCTCGCCGCCGCCGACCGGGCGGTGCACCCCGGGCACGGCGAGATCGCCGCCAGCGGCTGGTCCGCACCCTGGGTCGAGGCGCTCACCAGCACCGGCGCGGCCGCCGGGGAGGAGATCGTCGCCTGGTTCGCCGCGCACACCCAGGGCGTGGCGCCCCGCGACCGCAGCGCCGGCACCGCCGTCCGGTAGGCCGGGACCCGGCACACACCTCGTTGTGGCAGTGTCGTGACGGCCGGTGCGCGCGCCAGCACCCAGACCCCCACCACCCCCACCACCCTGCCGCGGACCCCGCGGCGCCCGACCAGAGCGAGGCACGCACCCGATGAGCACCGACGGCAGCACCCACCCCACCGAGCCGGGCTCGACCGGGCACGTCCCCACGGCCGGCGCCACCTCCGTGGGCACCCCCGAGGTCACGCCCGCCCCCGGCACCGACGGCACCGCCCCCTACGGCACGACCAGCGACGGCACGACCAGCGAGGGCACGATCGGCGACGGCACGACCGGGGAGACCAGCGGCTCCGGTGAGCCCGGCTGGGTCTCCCGCAACACCAACCTGCTGATCTCGGCGCTGCTGGTGGTCATCGTGGCCGCGCTGGCCATCGCGGCGGTCGTGCTCTACCGCAACCAGCGCGACGACTCGAACGCCGACACCGAGGCCGCCGTGACCCAGTTCCTGTCCGGGCAGAACCTGCAGGTCGAGACCATCGACTGCTCCGGCGACACCTGCGCGGTCATCGTCGGCGGCCAGGCCGCCACCGTGCTCGTCCAGGAGGACGACAAGGGCGACCAGCACTTCGGGGTCAGCGCCTACAGCGGCAACTGACGCCCCGACGACGAACGCCCCGCACCCGGTCTCCGGGGCGGGGCGTTCTGCGTCGGTGGCTCAGCTGCGCGAGAGCACCGGCTGGGTGCGGGCCCACTGGAGGAACTTCGCGGCCTCCTGCAGGTCGGGCAGCTCGTTGCCGACCAGCGACCGCAGCAGGTCGTTGCTCCAGACCGCGAGGCGGCCGACCGTCCAGGCGGACTTCTCCACCGGCGGGAGGTCGAGCTCGAAGACGGCCTTGGCCAGCTCCTTCTTGCCGCCGGCCGCAGCGGTGTACTTCACGATCGGCAGGAAGCGCTCGGGCTCGACGACGCACAGCACCTTGGTGAGCAGCGACTCCTTGAAGGAGGGGAAGCCCAGCCCCTTCTTGGTGCCGTCGACCAGGTGGGTCATGCGGTCCTCGAGCTTGAGGCTCTCCGGCCCGAACAGCAGGTACTCGATGGTGGCGCGCACCTGGGTGGCGGCCTTGTCCGGGCCGGCGGTCTTCCACGCCCGGTTGAACCCGGAGATGTTGCCCGGGTCGGCCACGGTCGTGGAGTTCGCGAAGTGCAGCAGCTGCTCGGCCGTCGCGGAGGACAGGCCGTCGCGGGTGAACAGCGCGGCGTAGCGCTCCCGGTAGGCGGCGACGTCGGGGTCGGCCTCGGGCCGCTCCATCAGGAACTCCGAGGTCAGCAGCGCCACGCGCTCGCGCACGTCCGGACGGACGTCGGCCACGGTCGGGAACGTCGCGTGCAGCGACTCCGAGGTCTGGACGGCGGGTCGCGCCGGGTCGCGGCGGGCCTCGCCGCGCAGCCACTCGTGGCCGCAGTCGTTGCAGTGGATCAGCAGCCGGCTGTCCGGCTGCGGCGTGCCGTTGATGTCGTCGGAATCGCAGGTGGGGCAGGTGATCAGTGCCAAGGGAGCCCCGTTCGTCGGCGACGAGTCGGCGAGTGCGTCGTCGTCGGTTCACGCACAGCGTCCCACGGATCGCCGCCCGGCCCGTCGGCCGCGACCCTGCGCCCACCCGGACGGGCCGCCGGCGATGTCGCCGGGACCACCCTCGTGGTCGCCCCGGCCGGGTACTGCGGCACGGGATGATGGACGCGATGGCGCACAACCGGCACGACGTCCAGCAGCTGCCGCTGCCGTTCCCGGCGACCCGGCGCCAGCGCGCCGAGCACGCCGCCCGGCGGGCCGGTGACCTGGCCGCCGCCGCACTGGGGGCGATCGTCCGGTGGCTGCTGCGGATCGCGCTCCCGCTGGGCGGCGCGGCCGCGCTGCTGCAGGCGTTCCCGTACCACGCGACCGTGCAGGGCGTGCCGTTCGAGGTGCGGGGCTCGCTGTTCACCCGCCCTGGCCTCAGCGCGGACACCACACTGGGCAGCTGGGAGTTCCCCGCCGTCAGCGGCGTGCCGTTCGGGGTGCACATCAGCCCCGAGGACGTCGACGTGCTGGCGCTGACCCGGCTGGCCGGCGGGAACGTGCCCCGCTTCGTGCAGCGGTTGCAGGCCGACGTGACCGAGCAGGCGCCCACGATCATCGGGTGGCTGCTCGCCGAGCTCGTCCTCGGCGTCGCCCTCGGCCTGGCCGCCGCCGCCGCGGTGGACATGTCGCTGCGCTACCTGCGCGGTCAGCCGCGCCGCACCCACGAGCTGCGCCGCCGGGTGCGGCAGGCCGGGGCGGCGGTCGTCGTCGTCCTGGCCGTGGCCGCGTACGGGGCGCTGAGCTACGACCCGAACTGGGTGCGGGAGTCCCGGCTCACCGGCACGCTGGCCGCCGCGCAGCTGTTCCCCAGCGAGCTGAGCCAGTACTACTCCCAGCAGTCCAAGGCCCTCGACGTCCTCGGCTCGGTCGTGGGCATCCAGGCGGCGCTGCAGGCCCAGATCGAGGACGAGCAGACGCCGCAGACGGCACTGCAGATCATGACCATCTCCGACATGCACCTGGCCGCGAACTACCCGCTGGTGGGGCAGTACGCGGCCAACTACGGCGTCGACCTGATCGTCAACGCCGGCGACGAGAGCGAGTTCGGCACCGCCGCCGAGCTCACCCCCAGCTACCTCGACGCCGTCCGGGCGCTCACCGCCACCACCCCGATGCTGTGGATCGCCGGCAACCACGACTCCCCGGCGACCGTGCAGGTGATGGCGGGCATCCCCGGGGTCACCGTGCTGGGCACCAAGACGACGGTGGGCGGTGGCGGGTACGCCGTCACCGCCGGGCTGGTCGACGCGTTCGGGCTGACCGTCGCCGGGCTGTCGGACCCGCGGGTCTACGGCGCGTCCGGCCGCTACGGCGCCGACGACCCCTCGGTGGTCGACCCGCTGCAGCAGGAGACCGTCCGCGCCGCGGTCGGCCCGCCGGCCGAGGACGCCGCCGCGTCGTCCTCGGCAGCTGCGGCACCGTCGTCCGCACCGGCGTCCGCACCGCCGGACGGCGCGGTGGCCGCGGCCACCCCGATCGACCTGTTCGCCATCCACGAGCCGGTCGCTGCGAAGGAGCTGCGCGAGGTGCTGCCCGGCCGCATCCGGCAGACCGTCTCCGGCCACGTGCACGCCCAGAACGACAGCGCCGACGTGCAGGCCGGCGACGCGACGATCGACCTGGTCGAGGGCTCCACCGGCGCCGGTGGGCTGGACAACATCGTGCGCGGCACCGAGCGGCCGCCGATCGAGTTCAGCATCGAGTCGGTGGCGGGCAACTGCCAGTTCACCCGGGTGGTGCGGTTCTCGATCGCCTCCGCGGCGCCCACCTTCGGCACCGCGCCGGAGGCGGCGACCACCCCGCAGGCCTTCGGCGACGACGTCACGGCCTCGACGCTGTACTTCCGCCCGCAGGACGTCGCCGCGGACCGGGTGTGCGGCCCGGAGCTGGGCATCGGTCCCGCGGAGCCCTGGCCCGGCAGCTGAGCCCTCCTCCTGCCGGGGGATGACGCGGTGCACCCCCAGGGGTGGACTCACGGCCTCCTCTTCTTCACTCCCCAGGGCGATCACAAGATCGCGTGCTGCCCTGATGCTGGACGTGCGCCTCACCGGGGTGGCACGGGGGTCGGGAGGAGGAAGTCGATGGCGTTCGATCTGCTGGACAGCCCTGAGGTGAGCCGGCCGCAGGTGGTGCGGCGGTCCCGCGGGGCGCGGGTGCGCCGTGGACTGCGCCGCGCGGCCCTCGCCCTGCTCGTCCTGGTCGCGCTCGCCGTCGGCGTCGGCTGGGTGGCCACGCCCTCGGTCGACGACGCACCCGACCGGGTCACCGCCTTCCTGATGGAGCACCAGGCCCCCGCGCTGACGGTCGCCCCGGCGTCGGAGCTGGTCGACGCCCTCGTCGCCGTCGAGGACAGCAGCTTCCACAGCAACCCCGGCATCAGCCCCAGCGGCGTCGTCCGCTCCTTCCGCGGGCTGGTCACCGGCACCGACGAGGGCGGCTCGACGCTGCCGCAGCAGCTGGCCAAGAACCTCTACCTCGACGGGCGGAACGGCCCCGTGCAGAAGGCCGAGGCCGTCGTCCTGGCGCTCAAGCTCGACGGGGCCTACAGCAAGACCGAGCTGCTGGAGATGTACCTCGACGACGGCTACTACGGCCACGGCTTCTACGGCCTGACCGCCGCCACGCAGGGCTACTTCGGCGTCGCCCCCGACCAGCTGACCTGGGCGCAGTCCTCGCTGCTGGCCGGGCTGTTCCAGGCGCCCACCGCCTACGACCCGCTGGTGCACCCCGACCTCGCCCGGGAGCGCCAGCTGCACGTGCTCGACCGGCTGGTCGCCGTCGGTGACCTCACCCGGGCCCAGGCCGACGACGCCGCGGCCGCCGACTGGGGCCTGGTCACCGGCTGACCGCCGGCGGCGCCCGGGAGGGCGCCGCCGCCGTTCAGTCGCCCTTGACGTTCACGACCTGGCGCAGGGTGTGCCGGACCTCCACGAGGTCCGCCGCGTCGGCCATGACCTGGTCGATCGGCTTGTAGGCGTCGGGGTGCTCGTCGAGGAACGCGTCGGAGTGGCCCCACGCGATCCCGGTCATCCGGGCGTCGAGGTCGGACCGGGTGAACAGCCGCCGGGCCGCGTTCCGCGAGTGGTTGCGGCCCGCGCCGTGCGGCGCCGACATCAGCGCCGGGACACTGCCCAGGCCGGCCACGACGTAGGACGCCGTGCCCATCGAGCCGGGGATGAGCCCCAGCTGGCCGCGCTGGGCGGAGATCGCGCCCTTGCGGGTCAGCCACACCTCGCGGCCGAGGTGCCGCTCCCGCTCGGTGTAGTTGTGGTGGCAGTTCACGGTCTCGAGCCGCTCGACGTCGGCGTGCAGGAACCGGCCGACCTGCTCGGCCACCCGGTCCATCATCTCCTCGCGGTTGAGGAAGGCGAACCGCTGTGCCCAGCGCAGCGCCTCGATGTAGGCGTCGAACTCCGGGTCGCCCTCCACGAGGTAGGCCAGGTCCGGGTCGGCCAGGCGGATGAACCGCTGGCGGCACAGCTCCTGAGCCCGCGTGATGTGCCGCTGGGCCAGCTTGTTGCCCACGCCCCGCGAGCCGGAGTGCAGGAAGAGCCAGACCCGGTCGGCCTCGTCCAGCGACACCTCGATGAAGTGGTTGCCCGAGCCGAGCGAGCCCAGCTGCTGCGGCCAGTGGCCCACCGCCTGGTCGGCCTGCTCGACGCCGGCCATCGCGCGGAGCTCCTCGACCCGTGCCGCAGCGGTGGCCCGGACGTGGGAGTTCCGGCCTCCCGCCGACAGCGGGATCGAGCGGGAGATCTGCCCGTGCAGCACGTCGAGCGGGCGGCCGGCGAGGTCGTCGGCGCTGAACTGCGTGCGCACGGCCATCATCCCGCAGCCGATGTCGACCCCTACCGCGGCCGGGATGATCGCGCCCTCGGTCGGGATGACCGAGCCGACGGTCGCGCCCTTGCCCAGGTGGGCGTCGGGCATGAGCGCCAGGTGCGGGTACACGAACGGCATCGCCGCGGTGCGCACCGCCTGCTCCCGGGTGGTGGGCTCGAGGATGGACGCCCAGTTGAGCAGGCGTCCGTTGATCTTCTCCATGGTCCTTTCTCTCTCTCGGTCCTGACCGGCCGCCGACGACGTGCGGACGTCGTCGGTGGCCGGTCGGTGCTGGCGCCGCGCGGCCGGTGCAGTCAACGCGGCTGCGGTTCGGACCGCACCTGCTTTACCGCGGCGACCGCTCTGGCACGCTGGCGGGATGCCAGCCAGGAAGAGCGCCGGGATCCTGCTGTACCGGTACACCGACGGCGTCCTCGAGGTGCTCATCGGGCACATGGGCGGTCCGTTCTGGGCCCGCCGGGACGCCGGCGCCTGGTCGATCCCGAAGGGCGAGTCGATGCCGGGGGAGGAGCTGGTGGACGTCGCCCGGCGCGAGTTCGCCGAGGAAATGGGGTCACCGGCACCGGCGGGGGAGCTGCTCCCGCTGGGTGAGCTGCGCACCTCCAGCAGCAAGCTGGTCACGATCTGGGCCCTGCAGGGCGACCTGGACGCCGCCGCGACCCGCAGCAACACCTTCTCGGTCGAGTGGCCGCCGCGGTCGGGGCGCGTCCAGGAGTACCCCGAGATCGACCGGTCGGCGTGGCTGCCGGTCGAGCAGGCGCGGGAGAAGCTGGTGAAGGGCCAGGCGCCGTTCCTCGACCGGCTGCTGGCGGCGCTGGCCCGCTGAGCCGGCCGGTCCTGTTTCCCCGTGCGGCCGCCCGGGCACCGGCTGCGGGACGCACCGGATCGACGAGGGGACGCACCATGCAGGTCGGCTACAAGATCGCCACCGAGGCATTCGGGCCCAAGGAGGTCGTCGCGCAGGCGGTCGCCGCCGAGGAGGCCGGCTTCGACTTCATCGAGCTGTCCGACCACTTCCACCCGTGGCTGGAGGAGCAGGGGCACAGCGGCTTCACCTGGACGATGCTCGGGGCGATGGCCGCGCAGACCTCGCGGATCGGCCTGGCCACCGGGGTGACCGCGCCGATCATCCGGTACCACCCGGCGGTCATCGCCCAGGCCGCAGCGACCACGCAGATCCTGTCGGACAACCGCTTCACCCTGGGCATCGGCTCCGGTGAGCGGCTCAACGAGCACGTCGTCGGGGCCGCCTGGCCGGCCGTGCGCATCCGGCACCACATGCTCCGCGAGGCCCTGGAGATCATCAACCTGCTCTGGCAGGGCGGCTACCAGTCCTACGAGGGCAAGTACCTGACGCTGGAGGACGCCCGGATCTGGGACCTCCCCGACCAGCTGCCGGTGATCGCCGTCGCCAGTGGCGGGCCCGGTGCCTCCAAGCTGGCTGCGGAGCACGGCAGCGGGCTGTTCGCCACCGAGCCGAGGAAGGAGCTGGTCGACGCCTTCGCCGAGCACGGCGGCACCGGCCCGAAGTACGCCGAGGTGCCGATGAGCTGGGCCCCCACCGAGGACGCCGCCGTCGAGGCCGCGCTGAAGACCAGCCGCTGGGCGCTGACCGGCTGGCCGGTGATGAGCGAGCTGCCCAACCCGGTGAACTTCGACGCCGCCAGCAGCACGGTCAACGGCGACGACATCCGCGGCCAGTTCTCCGTGGGACCGGACCTGGACGTGCACGTCCAGCAGGCGCAGCCCTACGTCGACGCGGGCTTCGACCACATCGTCCTGCAGAACACCGGGCCGGACCCCGACGGGTTCATGGCCGTCTGCAAGAGCGAGCTCATCGAGCGGGTGCGCGGGCTGACCCCGTCGTCCTGACCGCCTCCGGTTCGTGCCCGGCCCGCGGGGGCACTGACCGGTGACGGGTGCGGGTCTCGAGCCCGCGCCCGTCTACCGGAGGAGCACACCGTGGGACTGTTCAGCGCGATCACCAAGGGCGCCCTGGCCAAGAAGGCCATCGACGAGGCCCGCAAGCCGCAGAACCAGGCGAAGATCAAGAGCGCCATCGCCTCGATGCGCAACAAGGGCGGGAACGGCACCACCGGCCGCCGCTGACACCCCGGTGACGCCCGTGCGCTGCCCCTCGCGGGCAGCGCACGGGCGCGGGGGACCGGTCAGCCGGCGGCGAGGACGACCTTGCCGATGGTGGCGGAGGACTCGAGCAGGCGGTGCGCCTCCTGCAGGGTCGCCGCGTCGATCGGCGACAGCCGGGTGCCCAGCGTGCTGCGCAGCGTGCCCGCGTCGACCAGCCGGGAGACCTCGTCGAGCAGCTCGCGGTGGGCGGTGCTCTCCGGGTCGTGGATGACCCGGCTGAACATGAACTCCCAGTGCCAGCCCTGGCTCTTCCACTTCAGCGGCAGCGTGTCGACGCCCTCGGGCTCGTCGATCGCGACCACCGAGCCGCCCAGCGCCATCACCTGCGTGTAGGTCTCGACCATGCCGGCGGAGAACGGGCTGAGCACGAAGTCGACGCCGCGCGGCACGATCGCCGTCACCTCGGCGAGCAGGTCGGTGCGGTCGACGACGTGGTGGGCGCCCAGCTCGCGCACCCACTCGCGCGACTCGGGGCGGCCGACCGCGGCGATGACCGTCAGCCCGGTGAGCTGGCGGGCCAGCTGCACCATGATCGAGCCGACGCCACCGGCGGCGCCCATGACGAGCAGCGTGCCGGTGCTGTCGGCGCCCAGCCGCCAGCGCTCGAACAGCGTCTCCCAGGCGGTGATCGTGGTCAGCGGGAGGGCGGCTGCCTCGGCGAAGTCCAGCGAGGCCGGCTTGCGCCCGGCGACCTTCTCGTCGACCAGCTGGAACTGCTGGTTCGACCCGGGCCGGGAGATCGAGCCGGCGTAGTAGACCTCGTCGCCGACGGCGTAGGCGCTCACCTGGTCACCGACCGCCAGGACGACGCCGGCCGCGTCGTAGCCGAGGACCTGCGGACCGTCGCCGCCGGGGAGGGCGCCGCCGCGCAGCTTCACGTCGACCGGGTTGACGGAGACGGCGCGCACCTCGACCAGCAGGTCGAGCGGGCCGGGGGTGGGGACGTCGAGCTCGGTGTCGGTCAGGACGTCGACGGGGCCGCTCGCGGTGGCGACGACGGCCCGGTTCGTGGTGGGGATGGCCATGCCCCGACGGTAGAACGCGGCCCCGGGTGACCCGCGGCACGCCTCCGGCGGGAGGTCAGCAGCGCAGCACGAGCACGGCGACGTCGTCCTGCGCGCCGACCGCCAGGCGCTCCACCAGCACGTCGCAGACCTCCTCGGCGGAGCGGCCGTGCAGCTGCGGCGCGAGCTCGACCAGCCGCGCCGTGCCGTCGTCGAGGGTCTCCCGGCGACGCTCGACCAGCCCGTCGGTGTAGAGCACCACCGTCGAGCCCGGCGCCAGCACGGTGGCGTGGTCGCTGCGGCCGGTCGAGGGCAGGACGCCGAGGAGCAGGTCCGGGTCCCGCTCCAGCAGCCGCACCGTGCCGTCGGGGTCGATGACCAGGGGGGCCGGGTGCCCGGCGTTGGACCAGCGCAGCACCCGGCGACCGGCGTCGTCCACCTCCGGCTCCAGCCGGCACAGCACCGCGGTCGCCATCGTCGCCACCCCGAGCCGGTCCAGGGCGCGGTCGAGCTCACCCAGCACGGCCGCCGGAGGTTCGGCCAGCGTCTGGGCCACCCCGCGCAGCACGTTGCGCAGCTGGGCCATCTGCGCGGCGGCGTCCCCGTCGTGGCCGGCCACGTCACCCACCACGAGGACCAGGGCACCTCCGGGGACGACGAAGGCGTCGTACCAGTCGCCACCCACCTCCGCCTGGGCGGCCGCCGGGAGGTAGCGGACGGCGACCTCCAGCCCGGCCGGGCGGGCGGGGGCGCTCAGCAGGCTGTGCTGCAGCGTGGCGGCGAGGTCGCGCTGCTGGCGGTACAGCCGGGCGTTGTCCAGCGCGAGGGCGGCACGGGCCGCGACCTCGGTGGCCGCGGCCAGGTCGTCGTCGGTCAGCGGGCCGCGGCCCCGGCCGGCGAAGAGGGTCAGCAGCCCCACGACGCGGCCGCGGGCGCGCAGCGGCAGGACCAGCCCGTGGGCCGGGTCGAGCTCGCCGATCAGGTCGGCCGCCTCACCCGGAACCAGCACGGAGCGGATCGCGTCGGCCGCGTGCGGCGGGATCGGCACCGGCCCGGTCGAGGCCGCCGCCTCCAGCACGTACGCACCGGGCCGCGCGGAGCGCAGCCGCAGCTCCAGGTACCGCTCCAGGGTGGCCCGCTGTGCCGGCTCGACGTGCCAGGAGCCGATGTCGCGCAGCGACCGCGGGGTGCCTGGCTCGGCGTCGTCCTGCACCAGCGTGACGATGCAGAAGTCGGCCAGCGTGGGCACGACGAGGCGGGCCAGCCGGGCGACGGCCTGCTCGGCGTCCATCGTGCTGGCCAGCCGGTCGGACACCTCGCCGAGCAGGGCCGCCCGGTCGCGCAGCCGGAGGTTGTCCAGCGCCAGCCCGGCCCGGCGGGCCACCTCCTGGGCCGTGCGCAGCTCGTCGGCCGACAGGGCCGGTCGGCCACCGGTGCGGATCAGCGCCATCGCCCCGAGCGGGCGCCCACCGGTGCCCAGCGGCAGGACTGCGACCTGCTCGGGGGCCAGGGTGCGGAGCATCTGCTGCGCCGGCGCCGGGCCCACCCAGTCCTGCACGGGGGGCATCCGGGTGTGCACCTCCTCGCCGGTGCGCAGCGCCACGGCCACCGCGGCGTTCTCGCTCATCGCCGCCGCCTGGACCTGCGCGTACCGGGCGAGCGTGTCCTCCAGCTCCGGGTCGGAGTGGGCCCAGCCGACCGTGCGCCGCACCCGTCCGACCGGGGCGAGCGTGAGGGTGCACCAGTCGGCCAGCCCGGGGACGACCAGCCGGGCCAGCCCGCGGACGACGTCGTCCTGGCGCGCCGGGTCGTGGTGCCGGGCGAACAGGTCGCTGACGGCGTCGACCAGGGCCAGCCGCTGCGTCGACACCGCGGCCCGGGCGTCGGCGGACTCCACGGACACCCGGTCGGCGACCCGGACCAGCACCTGCGCGGTGACCGCGGCGACCGCGGTCAGCAGCTCGTCGCCGGGGTCCGGCCGGTGCTGTCCGTCGCCGGTGAGCACCAGGGAGCCGAGCACCGAGCCGGCGAGGACCAGGGGCACCGCGACCTCGCCCGGTGCGGAGGCGGAGCGGCCGGTGACCGCCGCACGCACGGCCGGCCCGCCGTCGTCGGTGCCCAGCAGGGTCGACCGCGTCGCCGGGGGCGACGAGGTCGGGTCGAGGGTCAGCGCCCGGACCGACGTGCCGTCGGGCTGGCGCAGGACGAGCCCGGCGGTGCGCGCACCCAGCAGCGGGGCGAGCCGGCCGGCCACCACCTCGAGGACCTGCTGCTCGTCCTCGGCGCCACCGAGGGCGGCGAGGGCGGCGGCCACCGCGGCCGCGGTACGGGCGTGGTCGTCGCGCGGGGGTGCACTGCTCATCGCGGCTGATCATCCCCGATCCGGGCTCGGGCCGGGCACGCCGCCGGCGGTGTCGCCCACGGTCCTGCGTTCCGGACGGGTGCGCCTGCGGGCGCTCAGGCCGTGAGAACGCCGTCCGGCCGCTCGATCAGCCGGCCCTCGGCCAGGGTCAGCTCGAGCGCCGCGTCCAGCAGCGGCAGCAGCCCCGCGGTGCGGCGGCGGTGCCCGAAGACGATGGCGGTGCGCGAGAACAGCTCGTCCCGGGGGAGCCCGGCGTTCGCCCGGCACAACGCCACCATCGCGTTGCCGATCTCGCGCGGTGCGACGTGCTCCAGCGGGCGCTCGGCGCTGATCGACTGCCGGCGGAACCACGCCCAGTCCGACCGGTCGACGCCGGCCGGCCACAGGAAGTCGCCGTCCTGGACGCCGGCCGGCAGCAGCGCCAGCAGCGCGTCCCGCCGGGCATCGGTGACCCGGGTCAGGCCGAACGCGTGCGCGGTGATCCGGGTGAGCCGGTCACGGTGCACCGGCCCCTCCGCCTTGAGCCCGGCGGTGAGCACCCGGCGCACCAGCCGGGCCACGGTCGGATCGCCGAGGCGGTCCAGCTGCCGCTTGTCACCGGCCGGCTTCGGCGTCCAGGCGATGAACGGCTGCTCCTCGTCCAGCGGCGCCGGCCGCGCGGCGCGCGAGCCGGTGCGGGCCCGCGGCCGTGCTGCGGCCGGGGGGCGGGCGACGGCGGGCTGCGTCTCGGGTGCGGGATCGACGACGACGGCGACGTCGGCCGCCTCGGCGGCGACGTCGGTCGGTTCGGCGACGGCCTCGGGCACGGCGGCCGGCTCGGGCTCGGGAACGGGCTCGACGGCCGGCTCGAGCGCGGGGACGGACTCGACGGCCGGCTCGGGCTCGACGGTGGGCTCAGGCTCGACGGTGGGCTCGGGCTCGACGGCCAACTCGGGCTCGACGGTGGGCTCGGGGACGGGCTCGGGGACGGGCGTGGGCTCCGGGACGGCGGTGGGGCGGTGCAGCTGGATGACGTCGGCGAGCGAGCCGTCCCAGGGCCCGTCCTCGACGGTGGCCGGCGTGACCCGGGGCAGGACGTGCGCCGGGCGCACCTCCGGCGCCGGCGCGGTCGGCTGCCCGTCCGTCCGGTCGGTCACCGGATCGGGCTCGGGGGCGACGGCTCCGGTGTCCGGCTCCCCGCCCACCACCTCGGCCGCGGGCCCGACCTCGACGACGGGCTCGACCTCGGGCTCCGGGTCGGGCTCGCGCGGGGTGGCGGCGGCGACCGCGTCGGAGAGCCGGTCGAGCACGGCCTCCCGGTCGGCGAGCCAGGTGGGCAGCCAGACGCGTTCGACGGCCGGCCAGCCCATCAGCTCACCGAGCACCTCGACCGGCAGGCCGTCCCGGTCGCCGACGGTCTCGCGCCGGGCCCACTGCGGGCCGTCGAGCAGCACCGCGAGCACGGGGGAGTCCGGCGCCGAGGCCGGGGCGACGGTGAGGTCGATGCGGAAGTCCGAGAGCCCGACGTCGGTGCGCACGGCCAGGCCGCGGGCGCGCAGCTCGGCGGCGACGTCGTCGCGGTGCCGGTCCTCCACGACCAGCCGGTGCGCGGAGCCCGGCAGCACGTCGGTGCCGTGCGCGGCCAGGTCGAGGTAGGCGCGCAGGTGCTTCACGCCCAGCGAGGAGGTCTCCTCGGCGCGCAGCTGCTCGGGGGTGAAGGAGTTGAACACCACGACCTGGCGCCGGGCGCGGGTGACCGCGACGTTGAGCCGGCGCTCACCGCCGCGGCGGTTGAGCGGGCCGAAGTTCAGCGGCAGCCGGCCGGCGGCGTCGGGGCTGAAGCCGGTGGAGAACAGCACGACGTCGCGCTCGTCGCCCTGGACGTTCTCCAGGTTCTTGACGAACAGGCCCTCGCCGTCGGTGCGGTCCAGCGCGCCCACGACGCGCTCGTCGCCGGAGTCGCGCAGCAGCTCCTCGATCAGTGCCCGCTGCGCGGCGTTGAAGGTGACCACGCCGATCGAGGGCACGACCGGCAGGCCGATCGAGGGCACCGGCGGGACGGCGAGGGCGAACCGGTGCAGCACCTCGTCGACGACCGCCCGGGCCTCGACCGGGTTGGTGCGCAGGCCCGGGCCCGAGCGCAGGAACGTGCCGGGCACCCGCACCAGGGAGATCCCGCGGCCACCGGCGACCGCGGACGCCCGGCCGTGACCGGGGGCGGGGAAGGTGGACAGCCGCCCGTCGTAGTACTGGGCGTTGCTGAAGGCGATCAGCGTCTCGTCCTGGCTGCGGTAGTGCCAGGACAGGTACCGCCGCGGCACCCCGGCCCGCACGCAGGCCGACAGGACGCTCTCCTCGTCGGGCTCGCCGGCCTCGGTGTCCGCGCCGGTGCCGTCGGCGATGGAGCTGGGCGGCAGCTGGCGGCTGTCGCCGACGACGACGGCGGCCCGCGCCCGGCCCAGTGCGCCGACGGCGTCGGCGACCCGGATCTGCGACGCCTCGTCGAACACGACGAGGTCGAACAGGTCGGGCGCGGCCGGCAGGAAGCGGGCCACGGTGTCCGGGCTGGCCAGCACGCACGGCATCAGCGTGGTGATCAGCTCGCCGTGGGCGGCGAGCAGGCCGCGCACGCCCAGGCCGCGGCGCTGCTCGGCCAGCTCCCGCCGCAGCGCGGCGACCGGGCCCTCGCCGGAGGCGGGGTCGACCGGGCGGGCGGCCAGCAGCCCGGCGGGCACCGCGGCGGCCAGGTGCGACCGGACGGCGCGCGAGGCGGTGGCGAACCGGTCGATGGTCTGCTCGTGCCGGC
Organism: Modestobacter sp. L9-4; assembly: GCF_019112525.1. NCBI lineage: Bacteria > Bacillati > Actinomycetota > Actinomycetes > Geodermatophilales > Geodermatophilaceae > Modestobacter > Modestobacter sp. L9-4. The sequence goes on along the minus strand of NZ_CP077800.1, from coordinate 795,322 downwards.
CGGCCTCGAACTCGTCCAGCCCCGTCGCCGCGCGCCGCTCGGCCACCGAGGCCTCGGCGAGACCGCGGTCGAAGGCGGTCACGGCGTCCTCGGCCCGCACCAGCCCGTGCCGCAGGAGCAGCCGCGCCTGGGTGAGCCCGGCCAGCCGCAGCGGCTCCAGGGTGTCGAGCAGGCTGACCCAGCGCCGCAGCGACAGCGGGTGCACGTACTCCACGCCCCGCTCGGGGCGGGTCATGGCCCAGCGCAGCACCAGGCCCTCCTCGCCGGTCCAGGAGGCCAGCAGCGCCGGGGTGCTGGAGCAGACCGCCAGCAGGTGCGTGACGGCGTCGCGCAGCCTGGCCACCGGCCCGGCGGCGGAGGCGTCGGCGACCGGGCCGCCGGCCAGTGCGCGGCGCAGCGCGCGGGCCAGCCGGGTGTCGCCGCCGACGGCCGCGGCCGCCCGCCGCAGCCAGCGCACCTCGGCGTCGACGAGGAAGCGCCCGGAGTCCAGGAACGGGTTCCAGCCGACCGGCACCTGCAGGCCGGGGATGCCGGCGGCGCGGGCAGCGAGCGCGTGCACGGCGCCCTGCACCTGGTGCAGCTCGGCGAGCAGGTCGGCGACGTCGGCGGGGCGCAGCGCGGCGCCGGGCTGCAGCACCGGGGCCAGCTGGTCGCGCACCGAGGCCAGCTTGCCGCGCCGGGCCAGCCAGCCGGTGTCGGCGGCGGCGCCGGCCTGCTCGCGCAGCTCGGCCAGCGGCAGCGCCAGCGCCTCGGGGGTGACCACCTCCCACGCCGGGTGCGGTGCGGCGACCAGGGCGGCGATCCGGGCGAGGACGTCGTCGGTGGCCGCTGCCCAGCGGGCCGAGCGCACCTCGTCCAGGACGTCGAGCCCGAGCCGGGGGCCGGTGAGCAGGTGGACCAGGGTGTCGAGGTCCTCCGCGGTGCCTGCCGCGCGCACCGCGCCGGCCGGCCCGCCCTCACCGGGCAGCTCGCGGACCGCGGCGTCGACGGCGGCGGCCGCCTGCTGGACGGCGGTGATGTCCAGCTCGATGGTGTCGATGAAGCCCCAGGCGTGCGTGGCGGACGGGCGGGCCAGCCCGGCGATGTCGGGCAGCAGCGCCAGCGCGCGGCGCACCGCGGTGACCACGTCGGCGTCGGCCCGGGCGGCGAAGGAGGCGGTGACCGGCAGCGGCGGGGTGGCGGCGTCGGCGGCGAGCGCGTCGGCGTGCGCCGAGTACAACGACGTCCCGGCGGGGTTGGGCGCGTGCAGCAGCTCGGCGTAGTGCTCCAGGGCGCGGGTGGCCGACCGCAGCTCCTCGGCGTCGCCGGCCAGCCCGGCCTCGTCGACGGAGACGGCGTGCTCCAGCGCGGTGCGCACCTGCGCGCGGACGACGGCCGGCCGGCTGCCCTTGTCGTGCAGGTCGAGGGCAAAGGGCCCCATGCCCACCGCGTCCAGCCGGCGGGCCACGACGTCCAGGGCGGCGCGCTTCTCGGCGACGAACAGCACCCGCTTGCCGTCGGCGACGGCCCGGGTGAGCAGGTTGGCGATGGTCTGGGACTTGCCGGTGCCGGGCGCGCCCTCGAGCACGAACGTGCGACCGGCCAGGCCCTCGGCCACCGCGCGCAGCTGCGAGGCGTCGGCCGGCAGCGGGCAGCGGGCGGCCAGCGCGTCGAGGTCGACCGCGCCGGCGGTGTCGGGCGCCGGGTCGGCGAAGGGGGTGTCGGGACGGTCGACCAGGTGCGCCACCACCGGGCCGGTGGCCAGTTGCGGCCAGTGCCGGTCCAGGTCGTGCCACATCCGGGACGTCGCGGACGGCAGGACGGCCAGGTCCGCGGTGGCCGCCACCCGCCAGGGCAGCCCGGCGTCCGTGAGCGCCTGCCGCATCGCCGCGAGCACGGTGGCCAGGTCCAGGCCGCGGCCGTCGCCGGGCGCCAGGCCCGGCACGGACAGCCCGTGCACCTGGGCGAGCTTCTCCAGCAGGCTCGGGTTGGCGGTCGCCGCACCGGACTCGTCCAGGGTGAGCCGGTGCGCTCCACCTGCCGTGGGGGTGCTCAGCTCGACCGGGACGAGCAGCAGCGGGGAGCGCAGCGGGCGGCCGTCGGCCTCCCAGTGCAGGCTGCCCAGCGCCAGGTGCAGGTGGTTGGCGCCGGTCTCCTCGAGCCCGGTGCGCGCGCGGTGGGCCAGGGCCCGCAGCCGCGGCAGGTAGGCCGCCCGCGGGACGTCGACGTGCACCGCCCGCTCGCGGGTGAGCAGCCGGGCCAGCGTCTCGGTGGGCAGCTCGGCGGCGGAGCGGAGGCCGCGCTCGCGGTCGTCGTCGGTGAGCTGGTCACCGGGCAGCAGGGTGAGGGTGGACCCGGTGGCCACCAGGTCCTCGAGCACGGGCAGGACGTCGCCGGGGACGGTGAGCGGGATGCCGGCCCGCTCGGTGTGGTTGATCAGCCGGTTGCGCACGCTGAGGTCCAGCAGCGCGGCCTTCCACTGCTGGACGCGGGGCGGCGGGGGCGGTGCGGCCGGGGCGACGGGGGGCTCGGGGACGACCTCGGCGGCCGGCTCGACCGGCTCGGGCGCGGGCTCGGGTGCCGGTGCGGGGTCCACCTCGGGCGTCCGGACCGGTGAGGGCAGCGGCAGCACGCCCTCCTCCCGGGCCCGGGTGACGTCGGTGACGCCGAGGACGCGGGCCCGGTCACCGGTCAGCCAGGCCCGGTAGGCCGGCCCGTGCAGGTCGGCACGGGTGTTGCCGCGGTCGGTGAGCAGCCGGGTCTCGACCAGGCCGACCGCCCCCGCGTCGACCTCGGCCACCAGCGCGGTGACGTCGTCGGTGGCCGCGTGCTCGGCGCTGCGGTCCTCGCGCCAGTAGCCGAGGAACGCGTGCCCCTCCACGACCCACAGCAGGGGCCGCAGGCCGGCCCGCTCGCAGGCGGCCGCCAGCGTCACGACCGTGTCCAGGCCGGTGCCCGCCTGGCCGTCGAGGACCTCGCCGGGGGTGCGCACGTGCTGACCGGCGTCGACCCGGCCCACCGGCGGCTCCTCGGCCCGGATGCTGCGGCGGCGCATCGCCCAGGTGATCGCCTCGACCACCTCGTCGACCCGCTCGGGGCCCTCGGCGTAGCCGGGCATGCTCGGGCTGTCGGTGCCCTCCTGCAGCAGCTGGGCGGCCTCGGCGAGCAGCGCGGTGACCGCCGGGTCCTCGGGCTGCACGTGCGCGGCCAGCAGCGACAGGGCCAGCGGCAGGGGAGTGGGCGCCCACTGCGCGGCGGGGAGCACGTGCACCGGGACGCGGCGCTCGGCCAGCAGCAGGCCGCCGGCCACCAGCTGGACGCGGACCCAGGCCAGCGAGGGGGCGGTGACCGCGAGCATCACCGCCGGGTCCAGGGTCAGCGCGACGTCCTCGACCACGGTGGTCACGCCGGCCAGCAGGTCGACCTGCTGTTCGGCGGGGCTGCCGATCGGACCCTCGGCGTCCTGCACGGCCAGCCGGAGGGTGGCGCCGAGGACGGTCGTGGCGCTGGTCAGCTCCAGCCGGGGAACCACCGGGGCGCCGCTGGCGGCGAGGGCGGCGGTGAGCGCGGGGGTGACCGTGAGCTCCAGGCCGACGGTCGCCGACGACGGGGGCACCTGGCCCTCGGTGCTCGGCTGACGGTCCGCGACGTTCCCCATGCGTTCTGTCTACCCGGTCGGACGGAACGTTCCCCTCTCGACCGGCGATCTGGTGGGACGGATGTGGCGGGCGTGTCGCGTGAGGTGGACGGATCCGGGCCGGAGCGGCGGGCGGTTGGTGGTCCGGGGAGGGGCGGTCGGCCCGGTCAGAGCCGCGCGAGGGTGCTGCAGTGATCGCAGAGGACGTCGCTCACGTCGGGCTGCGGCGGCCAGGCGACCTCCTCGTCGCGGGCGACGTAGGCGCCGCAGAGGGCACGGCGGCCGCGGGGGCCGCTGCCCAGCGTGGCGTGCGCGGGGCCGATGAGCCGGGCGGTCTGTCCGGCGGGATCACTCAGCGACCCGACCATGACCACGGCGCGGGCCGTGCGGTAGGTGAAGCCCATGCACCGACGGTGCGGGACGTGGCCCGCCGTCGTCGGCGCAACACGCTCGGGACGCCGGGCCCCTGACCTCAACGGCCCCACCGGACACGGCTGTCCCGCCCGTCCCGGAGGGAGCAAGCGGGACGGGGGCGCACACGGCTGCACCGCCGCCGTCGACCTTCCCCCTGGTCGACGACGACGGTGCAGGTCCGTGGGGTGATCAGGCGGCGAAGCCGGCCCGGTCGACCTTGCGGTGGAAGCGCTCGCCGAGCTTGCCGCCGAGGACGGCGCCGACCAGCGTGACGACCAGGACGGCGACCAGGGCGATGATCCCGGCGGTGGTCGCGGTGCCCTCGTCGACGGGGATGCGGGGGAGGTTCAGCTGCGAGAGGACGTTGTACTTGGCGCCGGCCACGGCACCGACGATCGCCAGGACGACGACCACGAGCAGGCCGATCAGCCACACCGCGACGCCCTGACGCAGGCCGTCGAAGCGGGACATCCGGCCGGCGACGTAGCCGCCGGCGAGGTAGGCGAGGAACAGCACGACCAGCAGCGCGATGCCGCCGCCGATGCCGATGCCGCTGGCGTTGGAGGTGGCCTCCTCGGCGGAGGGAACGCCGTTGGTGAGGCCGATGGCCACGCCGGCGGCGGAGATGATCGCGATCAGCAGGACGGCCAGGCCGTTGGCGGACAGCCAGCCGAAGAAGGCCGCGCCCCACTTGATGCCGCCGAACCGCTCGTGCTGGGCGTCGACGGCGTCGCGGGCGGCGCCCTTGCTTGCGCGGGCGCCGTTGCCGGCCTTGGCCGCCGCGTTGTTGCGGAAGCTCGTCGTCCGGTCGGTCGTCGAGGTGACGGCGTCGTTCGGGTCGTGCGAGGCGGTGCTCATGGTGTCCTCCAACGGGGTGGTCGTCACGATCGGCGGGCGAGCAGCCGCCCGCCGATCGCGACGAGTTCGGGGTGCGGTCGGACGGCGGGTGGGCCGGCCGGCGGCGGGATGGGCGGGAGTCGGTGGGGGCCCGGTGGCTGCGGGGTCGCGCGCGGGGCCCGGGCCTCGTTCGTGATGGTCACGAGGGCTCCTCGGGGAGGCGCAGCGGGTGCTGGCAGCGGGCGGGCCCGCAGGTGGTGCTGGGTGCGACGTGCTGGGGACGTGCTCGGTGGTGCGGACCGGCCGTGCCGGCGGGGGCCGGGTCAGCCGGCCGCCGGGCACGAGGCTCCGGCGGCCGGCTGAGCGGCGGGGTGGGTCACCGCAGGGGCGACCCGGGGAGATCAGCGGTGGTCGTTGCGACCCAGCGCGTCCTTGGCCTTGTCGGCCAGGCTGCGGTCACCGTCGGCGTCGGCGGTGCGGTTGCCGGCGGTGCGGTTGCCGGTGACGCCGTCACCCTCGACCTCGATCTGCTCCTTGCGGACCGTGTCGGTGACCTGCTGCTGCTCGGTCACGGTGTCGACGTCCAGGCGGACGCGCTCGACCGGCACGGCCTCCTTGGCGACCACGGCGCGCTCGGCGTGCAGGACGACCTCGTGCTCCTCCTCGGAGATCGCGGGACCGTCGAGGGCGTCGCCACGGTTGGCGTCGGTGATGGGCTCACGCTCGATCCGGACCTCCTCGTGGGAGACCGGGACGGTCGTGGAGACCTGCTCGGTGACGATGTACTTGCGCAGGCGGGCGCGGCCGGCCTCGACGGTCTGGGTGCCGACGCGGAGCTGCTCCTCGGAGCGGGTCATCGCGTCGTCGGTCGTCGGGCCGGAGGTGTCGTGGCCGACGGTGCCGTGGCGGTTCGTGTCGGTGCCGGCGGCGACGGTGGTGTCGGTGTCGTAGCCCGCGGTGCGCGTGGTGTCGGTGTCGTAGCCGGCGGTCTGCGTGCCGCCGACGCCCACGCCGTAGTAGCGGTAGAGCTCGGCCTCCTCCTCAGGGCTCAGGTGGCCCTGGTCGGCGTCCACGCGGGGGGCGTCCTTGACCTTGGCCTTCTGATAGGGGACGCGGAGCGTGCCGCCGGAGACGCTGGCGTCGGTCAGCGGGACGAAGGTCTCCGAGGTGCCGAAGAGGCCGGTGCTCACGGTGGCCCACTCCGGGCTGCCGGTCTGGTCGTCCAGGTAGACCTGGCCGACCTTGCCGAGCTTGTCGCCGTCGGCGTCGACCGCGTTGCTGCCGATGATGGTGTTGATGTCCTGCTGGGTGATCACAGTGCTCCTCCAGGGGGGATCTGGGTGGTCTGCGGACGGCGCCGATCACGCTCGCCGTCCTGCGGACAGCACTGTGCCCGGTCGTTTACGGCGTAAACGACTGGCACCGGGAATTCATGGTCAGACCAGGTCGGCGACGTCCCCGTCGGAGTTCTTGGCCTCGTGCAGCACGCGCTCCAGCCGGTCGAGCAGGTTCTCCAGCGCCTCCTCGAACTCCGCGGCCGACTTGTCCCGCGACAGGAGCGCCTCGGTGCGCAGCAGCGCGGGGAACTGGGTCAGGTCGGTGTTCGCCTGTGCCTCGGGGTCGCCCTCGGGCTGGTCGAGCAGGCTCACCTGGGCACCGATCTGGGTGACCTCGAGCAGCAGGTGGCCGAGCAGGAAGCTGGAGTAGGCCCGGTAGGCGGCGACCGCGGCCTGGTCGGAGAACCCGGCCCCGGTCAGCGTGCCGAGGAAGGACTCGACCATGCGCAGGCTGCGCAGCGGCGGGCGCACCCAGGGCGCGGCCGGCGGGCGGCTGGCGACCAGCGGGAAGACCGAGGGGTGGGCGAGGGCGATCCGGCGGACGCCGTGGGCCAGCCGCATCAGGTAGTCCTGCCAGCCGTTGTGGTCCTCGACGTAGATGTCGTCGCCGTCGTCCTTGTCGAAGAGGGTCTCCACCACGCGGTCGACGACGCCGTCGAGCAGGTCCTCCCGGCCGGGGACGTAGCGGTAGAGCGCCATCGCCTCGACGCCGAGCGCGGCGCCGAGCCGGCGCATCGTGAGGGCGGACAGGCCGTGCTCGTCGATGAACGCGATCGCGGCGGTGAGGATGCGGTCGCGGTCCAGCCCGGCGGGACGGGTCATCTCGCCGGCCGCCCCGGTGCCCTCCTGGACCGCGACCAGGTCCGGGTCGCGGTGGTCGTCGCTCGTCGTCTTGGCCACGGTGGCCCTCCTCTGCGTCGACACCACACTGTCCTCGCCCCACCGGGTCGAGGCCGACCTGCCCGCCCGTCCTACCCCGCTCGGGTGCCCCGCGCCCGTCGGGACGTGACGGCCCTCACTGCTAGCCATGTGCTTGCTCTTGTTAGCACGGCGGTCCGCCGGGGCATGGGACAGGTGCCCGGTCGCACCCCACCCTTGGAGTCCCCATGGCCGTCACCACCACCGTCCAGACCGCCGCGCTGATCACCCAGCTGCGCGCGCTGCTGCAGCTCACCCAGACCGAGCAGCAGATCGCCCGCATCCGGACGGGGCAGGCGCGCACCGACGCCGTCCGCCGCGAGCTCACCGAGAACGCCGAGCACGCCGGGGAGCGCAGCGCCGCCATCGCCGAGCAGTTGCGCGACCTCGGCGGGATGACCGACGTCGTCACCCCCGCGCTCGGCCGGCTCACCGCCCTGGTCAAGGGCACCCTGGAGCAGGCCGAGCCGATCGACGAGGCGCTGCTGCAGGACCTGCAGCTGGAGCACCAGCTGCTCGACCGGGCCACCTACCTCAAGGTGCTCGCCCAGGCCGCGGACCGGCCGCAGGTGCACGCGCTCGCCGAGCGGCTGATCGAGGCGCACTCGGCCACCGTCGAGTGGCTCACCGTCGTGCTGGCCGAGGAGGCCCTCGGGGGCCCGGCGGCGCTGCGGGCCACGCCGCTGCAGCGGGTCGCCGGTGGGGCGACCCGGCTGGCCAACCTGCCGGTGCGCTTCGCGGCCAACACGGTCAACCGGGCGCTGGACTCCGCCCAGCACGCCGGGGGCCAGGCGCAGGGCGCGGTCACCGGGGTCGTCGGCGACGTCACCGGCCGGGCCGGCGCGCTGGGCGACGCCGTCCGGGAGACCCTCACCGTCGGTCGGGTCGCCTCGCTGCGCCGAGCCGAGCGGATCGCCCGGCGGGAGGGCGACACCACCGTCGCCGACACCGTCGCCGCCACCCGCCGCGAGCTGGGCGACGTCAGCGCCGACGAGCTGCCGATCGCCGGCTACGACTCGATGACCACCGCGCAGATCGCCCGCGCGGTGCGCACCCTCACCGACCCGCAGCAGGTGCGCACGATCGTCCGCTACGAGGAGACGCACAAGGCCCGGGCGAGCGTCGTCAGCGCCGTGCAGACCCGGCTCGCGGCCCTGGCCAAGGAGGCCGTGGGCATCGAGGACTGACGCTCGCGGAGCCGGGTCGGAACACGCTGTCCCGGCCCGGCTCCGCAGCGCCAGCACCCCGCCCACCTTCGAGATGAAAGTCACGACCACGTCACACCCCGTGTGGTTGCGCGCAATACTGGCGTCATGACGACGATTCCAGAGGTCGCCACCACCCCTGAGGTGATGGAGCGCGAGTTCTCCCTCATGACGGCGGTGACCCGGTTGGACTTCCTCAGCCGGCGGGACAACGTGGTCGTGGACGCGCCGAACGACAGCGCGGACGACGACGACGACTGGGCCAGCTTCAAGGCCGGCACGCACAACACCCAGCTCGACGCCGAGGAGGCGCTGGAGCTGCTCGCCCTGGGCGAGGTCGTGGCCCGCAAGGCGCACGACAACCGCCAGCTCGGCATCGTCGCGGCCCTGCGCGGCGGCGCCGACTGGGCGCGGATCGGCCGTGCGCTGGCCGTCTCGCCGCGGGCGGCCTGGGAGAAGCACGTCTCCTGGCTGGACGCGCAGGCAGCGGCCCGCCGCAGCGGCGCCCCCGACGCGCTCACCCCCGACGAGGTCGCCGCGGCCCGCAGCCGCGCCGGGCGCCGCCCCGCCTGAACGAGGACCCCGCTGCCCCCCACCGCTCGCCGCGGGGCCGCGGGTGGCTCAGCGGTGGAGGACGGCGAAGGTCGCCACCGCGTGCACCAGGGTGCGGCCGTCCTGCTCGACGTCGGCCTCGCACACCGTCAGGTGCTCGCCCTGGGTGACCACCCGGCCGGTGACCTCCAGTCGGCCGGGGGAGCCCGGGTGGAGGTAGGTGACGGTCAGCTGGCTGGTCGCCGGGACGTCGTGCTCGCCGGTGCTGCTGCGCACCGCCGCACCCATGGCCGTGTCGACGAGGGTCGCCAGCACCCCGCCGTGCACGGTGCCCGCCGGGTTGAGGTGGGCCTCGGTCGCGTCCAGCTGCAGCCGCGCGGTCCCGTCCTCGGCCGTCGTCCCGTGCACGCCGAGGGAGTCCGCGAAGGTCATGCCCCGGCCGCTACCCGCCCCGGCCCGGTGCACACCGGCTGCGCGCGGTCAGGGGCGGGGGAGGAGCAGCGCCCGGTCGGGGTAGCACCAGGCCCAGTGCTCGCGGGGCTCGGCCGAGGCGACCACCGGGTGCTCGGTGGCGGTCGCGTGCGCGGTGGCGTGCCGGTGCGGTGAGGAGTCGCAGCAGCCCACGTGGCCACACGTCAGGCAGCGCCGCAGGTGCACCCACCGCCCGCCGGTGGCCAGGCAGTCCTCGCAGGCCTCCGCCGGCCCGGGCGCGGGCGGCAGCCGGTCCGCGTGCGTGCAGCGGGAGCCGGCCTCCACCTGCCAGCCGGTCACGTCACCGCGACCGGTACCGCGGCAGGCGCACGCAGAACGTCGTCCCCTCCGGTCCGGTCGTGTAGCTGAGCGAGCCGCCGTGCCGCCGCTCGACGATCCGCCGGGCGTTCTCCAGGCCCAGTCCGCTGCCCGCCCCCGCGGGCTTGGTGGTGACGAACGGGTCGAACAGCCGGCTGCGCACCTCCTCGGGCACCCCCGGACCGTCGTCGGAGACCTCGACGAACACCGCGTCGTCGTCGGCCCGGGTGCGCAGGGTCAGCACGCCGGAGGCCACACCGTCGTGGGTCATCGCGTCGGCGGCGTTGTCGATCAGGTTGGTCCAGACCTGGTTGAGCTCGGCGGGGTAGCCGGGCACCGCGGGCAGGGCGGCGGTGTACTCGCGCTGCACCCGGATGCCGGTCAGCTTGCGGGCCAGCATCACCAGCGTGCTCTCCAGCCCGGGCTTGACGTCGAGGTCCTGGTGCTGGGCCTGGTCCAGGTGCGAGTACTGCTTCACCGCGCCGACCAGCGAGGAGATCCGGGTCGCGGCCTCCTCGATCTCGCTCATCAGCGTCTCGGTCTCCAGCGTGTAGCGCAGCCAGCCGAACGCCGCCGCCCACTCCAGCCCCGAGTCGACCTGCTCGACGACGTCGTCGACCCAGTGCGCGTCCATCCCCGCGGCGGCGAACACCGGTGCCAGGTCGTAGGCCTGGGACTCCTCGACGCCGACCTCGGCGAGCCGCTCGGCGATCGCGTCCTCCAGGTCGCTCTCCTCCAGGGCGGTGAGGTCCGGGCGGGGCTTCAGCGAGCGCTCGACCGCGGCGTCCTGGGTGCGCACCAGCCGGGACACCAGCTCCGGGGACAGCCCGCTGTCGGCCAGCAGCGCGAGCTTGTGCCGCATGGCGCTGGTCCGGCCGCGCAGCTGCTCGGTGGCCCGCACCGCCGCGGCGGCCGGGTTGTTCAGCTCGTGCGCCAGGTTCGCCGACAGGTGGCCCAGCTGGACCAGGTGCTCCCGCTGGCGCAGCGCGGACTCCGTCGCCCGCACGCCCTCGTAGAGGCCGTCGAGCAGGTGCACCGCCATCGGGCACTGCTCCTTCACCAGGGTGGTGAAGTCCTCGGCGGCGAGCCGCAGGAACCGGCTGGGCCGGGTGGTGCGCATCGTCGTCGGGTACTCCTCCGGGGCCCCGGTGGCGTACGCCCGGGTCGCGCCGGAGTAGGCGCCGCGGTAGCTGGTGTCGTTGATGACGACGTCCTCGCCGTCGGCGTGCTTGGTCAGCAGCAGCCCGCCCTCGAGCAGCACGTAGAGCGCGTCGGCCGGCTGCCCCTCGGAGAAGACGACGACGTCGGCGTCGAAGACCCGGACGTCGGCGCGCTCGGCGGTCCACGCCAGCTCGGCCTCGCCGAGGGACTCGAAGAGGAACAGCGTGCGCAGCTCCGCGGTGCTGATCTGCGGGGTGGTCGCGGTCATCCGATGGCCTCCAGGTAGCGGTGCACGAGCGTGACGGCCATGGCGCCCTCGCCGACGGCGGAGGCGACGCGCTTCACCGACTCGGCGCGGACGTCGCCGGCGACGAAGACGCCGGGGACCGAGCACTCCAGGTGGTACGGCGCGCGGCTCAGCGGCCAGTCGCGCGGTGGGCGGCCCTCGGCGTCCAGCAGCGACGGGCCGGTCTGCAGGAAGCCGCGGGAGTCACGGACGAAGGCCTCACCGAGCCAGCCCGTGGGCGGCTGGGCGCCGATGAAGACGAACAGCCGGGACGCCGGCACGGTCGTGGTCTGCCCGTTCGCGCTGTTGGCCAGGACCAGCTGCTCGACGTGGTCGCTGCCCTCGACGGCCACGACCTGCGTGCAGGTGAGCACCTCGATGGCGGAGTTGGCCAGGATCCGGGCGACCAGGTACTCGGACATGCTGGCCCGGATGTCGGTGCCGCGGCACAGCAGCACGACCCGGCTGGCGAACTTGGCGAAGTGCAGCGCCGCCTGCCCGGCGGAGTTGGCCGCGCCGACGACGTAGACCTCCTCGCCCTGGCAGTCGGCGGCCTCGTGGGCGGCGGCGCCGTAGTAGACGCCGCGGCCGGCGAACTCCTCCGCGCCGCGGGCGGGCAGCCGGGTCCAGGAGACGCCGGTGGCCAGGACGACGGCGTGCGCGGTGACCTGGCTGCCGTCGGCGAAGCTCAGCGCCCGGCCGTCGCCGTTGGGGGTGATCGCGGTGACCTCGCTGGCGGTGAGCACCTCGACGCCGAAGCGCACCGCCTGGTCACGGGCGCGCTGGGCGAGCTCGGCGCCGGAGACGCCGTTGGGGAAGCCCAGGTAGTTCTCGATCCGGCTGGACTGCCCGGCCTGCCCACCGGTCGCGGTGCGCTCGACCAGCAGCGTGCGCAGCCCCTCGCTGGCCGCGTACACCGCGGACCCCAGCCCGGCCGGGCCGGCGCCGACGACCACGACGTCGTAGAACGGGCTGCCGGCGGTGGTGGACAGCCCGCACTGCACGGCCACCTCGCGCAGCGACGGGCGGCTGAGCACGGTGCCGTCGGACAGGACGGTGGCCGGCAGCGCGTCGTCGTCCAGGCCGGCGGCGGTGCGGATCGCCGCGGCGTCCTCGCCCTGCAAGTGCCGGTAGGGCACCTGGTTGCGGGCGAGGAACTCCTTGAGCTCCTGCGTCTCCGGCGACCACTGGTGCCCGAGCAGGGTCAGCCCCTCGAAGGGCGCGCGGGTGGTGCGCGACCAGTCCTCGAGCAGCTCGTCGAGGACCGGGTAGAGCAGCTCCTCCGGCGGGTCCCAGGGCTTGAGCAGGTAGTGGTCGAGGTCGACGTCGTTGATCGCCTTGATGGCGGCGTCGGTGTCGGCGTAGGCGGTCAGCAGCACCCGCTTGGCGCTGGGCGCGAGGTCCATCGCCTGCTCGAGGAACTCGACCCCGGTCATGCCGGGCATGCGGTGGTCGGCCAGGAGCAGGGCGGTGAGCTCGCCGCGGGCGGTGAGCTCGCGCAGCGCGGCCAGGGCGTCCGCGCCGCTCTCGGCGCGCACGACCCGGTACCGGTCGCCGTAGTGGCGGCGGAGGTCGCGGGCGACGGCGCGGCTGACCGTGCGGTCGTCGTCGACGGTGAGCAGGACGGGTCGAGCGGGCACGGCACCTCCGGTCTGGGCTCTGGGACGGGTCACCCGGTGGGGCCGTTCCAGGAGCACCTCCATCCAACCCCGTCCACCCCTCCACCGGAACCCGTCGGATGACTGCGGCTGGCCCACGGCGGTCCGAGGCGGCAGGGTGGGGGAGTCCCGCCCCGCTACCTGAGGAGACCCCATGACCGCGCCGACCGAGCAGCTGGACTGGTGGCGGCAAGGGGAGGAGCACCTCGGGACGGCGCTGGGCCGGCTCACCGACGAGGAGCTCGCCGGGCCCTCGCTGCTGCCGGGGTGGACCCGCGCGCACGTGCTCGCCCACCTGGTGCGCACCGCCGACGCGACGGCCGACCTGCTGACCGGGGCGCGCACCGGGGTCCGGACCCCGGTCCCCGGCTCGGACGAGGCGCGGGACGCCGAGGCCGCGACGGCCGCCCTCCCGCCGGGCGAGCTGCGCGCCGCCGTGCTCGCGGCGACCCAGCGGCTGGCCGCTGCGGTGCGCGAGCTGCCGGACCAGGCGTGGTCGGCGCAGGTGAGCACCCGGCCGGGCCACGACCTGCCGGCCGCCGACCTGCCGTGGCTGCGGGCCCGGGAGGTGTGGGTGCACTCGGTCGACCTGGACGCCGGCATCGGGTTCGCCGACGTCCCGGACGACGTGCTGGCCGCGGTGGTCGACGACGTCTTCCGGCGGTGGGACGCCCGCGACGTCGTCCCCGACGTGGCGCTGTTCGCCGGCGACCGCGAGTGGGGCACCGGCGCGCTGGCCGTGGCCGGCACCCTGCCGGCGGTCACCGCCTGGATCACCGGCCGCGGCGACGGCGCCGACCTGCAGGCCGACGGCCCGCTGCCCTCCCTGGCGCCCTGGGCCTGAGGCCGGGTCCGCCGGTCAGGCGGGGGTGATCCGGCGGGGCATGCTCAGCGCGGCGAGCACGCCCAGGCCGAGCACGCCCGCACTGACGGCGAACGCCACCTGGAACGAGAACGTGTCGGTGAGCCAGCCGGCGGCCAGTGGGCCGGCCACGGCTCCGAGGTCGGCGACCATCTGGAACACCGCGACCGTCTTCCCGCCCCGTCCCGGGCTGACGTCGCCGACGACCGCGGCCGGCACGCTGGCCAGCAGCGAGGCGCCCAGCCCGAACGTGGCCATGGCCAGCAGGAACGCCCCGGTCGCCGGCGGCAGCACCAGCACGGCCATCGACGCGGTCGCCAGCCCCGTGCCCAGCACCAGCGAGGGACGCCGTCCCCAGGAGTCCGACAGCCGGCCGGCGCGCAGCAGGCCGAGGGCCTGGGCGATCGAGCCGGCGAGCAGGCCCGCGCCGGCCCAGGCGACCGTCTTGCCCAGCTCCTCGGTCACGTACAGCGGCACCAGCGAGTTGCGCACCCCGAACAGCACCCAGCCCACGCCGAGGTTGGCCACCAGCGCGGCGAGGTAGGCCCGCGAGCGCAGTGCCGCGCGCAGGCCACCGCCGTCCGTGCCCGGCGGTGGCACCGCCGCGGTCGAGGGCTCGGCGCCGCCGCCCTGGTCGACGCCCGGGGTCACCGGCGGGTCGACCGGCGGCAGCGCGGCGGGCCGGAGCAGCACCAGCGCGACGCTGCCGGCGACGAGCAGGAACCCGGCGTAGACGAAGAACGGCACCCGTGGGGAGATCTCGGCGAGGAAGCCACCGGCGGCCGGTCCGGCGATGCCGCCGAGGATGAAACCGCCCTGGTAGGTCGCCGCGGCCCGCCCGCGCTGGCCCGACGGGGAGGTGCGCAGCAGCAGCGACAGCGCCGCCACGGTGAACATGGCGCTGCCGATGCCGCCCGCGGCCCGCAGGCTGACGAACAGCGGGAACGTGCCGGCCAGCCCCGCGAGCCCGGTGGTGACGGCGACGATCGCGAGCCCGGCGGCGAGCACCACCCGCTCGCCGATGCGCTCGACCAGCGCCCCACCGGCGAAGGCGGAGACGAACCGGAAGAACGCGAACGCGCTGATGGCGAACCCGACGGCCGTCGTCCCGACGCCGTAGTCGCGGACGAAGAGCGGGATGGCCGGGGCCACGACGCCGAAGCCGAGCGCGACGACGAAGGCCACGATCGCCAGCACGCCGACCTCGCGGGGGAGGGGATCGGCCTTGCTGCTGCGTCTGGCCACGGGGGCCGATCCTGGCACGGGCCCCCGACGGGTCAGGGGTGCAGCACCAGCCGCCCGGTCACCTCGCCTGCGCGCAGCCGGTCCAGGGCCTCGTTGACCTGGGACAACGGCATCGTCGCCGCGACCGGCGGGGTCAGCTGCCCGCTCGCGGCCAGGGAGACGGCGGCCTCCAGCTCGGCGAGGGTGTTGCCGACGCTGGCGATCACCCGCTGCTCGGCGACCACCATGCCCAGCGGGCTGACGGTGAGGGAGTCTGCGCTGTAGCCGACCAGCACGAGCCGCCCGCGGCGGCCGAGCACGCCGGTGGCCAGCTCCAGCGTCGCGGTCACGCCGGCCAGCTCGACGACGACGTCGGCGCCCTGCCCGCCTGACAGCCGGGTCACCGCCTCGGCGGCGTCGGCGGGGGAGACCGCGGCGGTGGCGCCGGAGCGCAGCGCGGCCTCGCGGCGGGCGGCGTCCCGGCTGACCGCGATCACCGTGGCCCCGCGCCGGCGTGCGTCCTGGACGACGGCCAGCCCGACGCCGCCGCTGCCGAGCACCACGACGACCTCGCCGGGTTCGACCGCGGCCTCGGTGAGCGCGTGCACCGCCGTCGTCCCGGCGCAGCACAGCGGTGCGGCCGCGTCGAAGGACACCTCGTCGGGCAGCCGCACCAGGCAGTGCGCCGGGACGACGAGCTGCTCAGCGAAGGCGCCGTCGGCGGCGAAGGCGAGGACGCCGCGCGGGGCGAGGCACAGGTTCTGCCGGCCGCGCAGGCACCAGCGGCAGCTGCCGCAGAACAGGTAGTAGTAGACGGCGACCCGGTCGCCGGGTGCCCAGCCGGTGACGTCGGCGCCGACCGCGTCGACCACGCCGGCGGCCTCGTGGCCCAGCGTCATCGGCGTCCGGGACGGCGCGTAGAGCCCGTCGGTGAAGTGCAGCTCGGTGCCGCAGACGCCGGCGGCGTGCACCCGGACGCGCACCTCGTCGGCGGCGGGCTCGGGCACCGGGACGTCGTCCAGGGCGAGTGGCTGGTGGGCTCCGTGAAAGTGCGCCGCGAGCATCGGGCAGCTCCCTCCGCCGGCATGGACCGGATCAGGTGTGGACGGTCGGCGGGGTTCGTCCGCTCTTCTCAGCCCGCGCCCGGGCTCCCGTGTGCACGGGGGAACCTACTCGGGCTGCTCCAGCGGGTCGACGCGGCGGAGGAAGCCGCGGATCGACAGGTGGTCGGAGAGGGAGTCGCGGTGCGCGGGGCAGGCCGCCCAGACCTTCTCGCGGTCGGGTGTGTGGATCTTCGGGTTGTTCCAGATCAGCCGGTAGGACGCCGGTTCCCGGCAGCCCTTCGCCGAGCAGATCACCGGGTCGGTCGTCACGTGGGCGATTGTGCCGGGCCCTTCCGGGAGCCCGTGGGCGGTCGGCAGGCCGGGCTGACGAGCCGGTGCGTCGGCGGGCTGGGTGCGAGTCCGGACGTCGCTGGGCGCCCGACGCGGTGGCCGCCGCTGCGTGCTGCCGGGTCGCGAGAAGTCGGTCGACGGTCTGCTGTCAAGACACGGCCCAGATCTGTGGACAAGCCGCTGAGCTGCGGTTTCGTCTTGAGTGACATCCCGATCTGCCGTACCATTCGTACACGTGTTCGAACGGCGGACGGGGGTGGTCGTGAGCGAGTTGCGGTCGGCTCTGGAGGCCCTGGGTGCCGAGGACCTGACGTCGTCGTTCGGCGGGCCCCTGCTGGATCGACTGGCCCCTCTGCTGCAGGCGCACAACCAGCTGTCCGCGGAGATCGCCCGCACGGTGCGTGAGTGCGAGCTGACCCAGGCGCCGGAGCGCGACGGCCTGAGGTCGATGCAGTCCTGGCTCATCGGCCACGGGCTGCTGTCCAAGGGCGATGCGGAGCGCTTCGTGCGGGCCGGCCGGGTGGGCGAGCGGATGCCGGCGGTGGCTGCTGCGGCCTCGGAGGGGTCGGTGACCGCAGCGAAGGTGGTGGAGATCGGCCGCAAGCTGACCCCAGCGCGACTGGCGGCTGCGGTGGAGCAGGGCCATGACATGGCCGAGGTCGACGGCGCGATGGCCCTGGTGGCGGCCACGCAGACGCACGAGAAGCTGGCCGAGTTCGTGGCCTCCTACGTCGCCGGGGTCGACCCGGACGGGCCGGAGCCCGACCCGACCGAGGGCCGCCGGTTCTGGATGTCCAGGGGCGAGCACGGCTGGGACTTCGGCGGCCACCTCGACCCGGTGGCGGGGGAGAAGGTCGCCACGGCGGTGGAGTCGATCGCGCAGGCCGACCGCCCGAAGGGCGATGACCGGACGCGGAGCCAGCAGAACGCCGACGCGCTCGTGCAGCTGGCCGAGAACCAGCTCGCCTCCGGCAACCTCCCGGTGCTGCGCACGGTCAAGCCGCACGTCGTCGTCACGATCGATGTGGAGGACCTCGTCGACCCGGCCACCGGCCCGGAGGCGGCCCGCACCGGCTTCGGCTCGACCTTGTCGGCGGCCCGAGCGCGCGGGGTGGCGTGCGACTCGACGGTCACCCGGATCGTGCTCGGCCCCGACGGGCTCCCACTGGACGTGGGTCGGACGCACCGGGTGGTGCCGCCGCACCTGCGCCGGGCGGTGGAGAACCGCGACGGGCACTGCGTGTTCGCCGGGTGTGGTGCACCGACGCACTGGTGCGACGTCCACCACCTGGTGGAGTGGATCAACGACGGCGAGACGTCACTGGACAACTCGGCGCTGCTCTGTGAACGGCACCACACCAAGGTCCACCACGGGTTCCGCGTCCAGCGTGACGACGGGGCGCCGCCCGGTCACCGGTGGCGGACCTGGCGACCTGACGGCACCGAGATCCTGATCGGCCCGCTCCTCACCTGACGGCTCGCTTGCCGACAGCTGTGCGCCGGCGTGCCCGCGCGGCTTCGTCGTGGCCGACGTCGCCGTGTCGTCGTGCGGCTCTGTCGTCGTGCCGCTGTGCCGTCATGTGGCTGTGCCGTCATGTGGCTGTGCCGTCATGTGGACGTGCCGACTGGCCGATGTGTCACCCGGTCGTTGCGTCGCCCGATGTCCCGGCGTCCCGCGGAGCCCGCAGTCGGCGGGGGGAGTGGCGTCCGGCCGGGTCAGAGCGAGCCGGGGAGGAGGAGTTGCTCAAGGAGATCGGGGGCGGAGACGAGCAGCCAACCGGCGGCGGCTGCGGGCAGGGTCCACAGTGCGATCTCGGCGAGCTGCCGTGGGGAGCGGACGGCGACCGCCAGCACCACGACCGCGGCCAGCGCAGCGAAGCCGACCACGACGGTGGCGTCCTCCGCGTAGTTGGTGCTGCGGCGGTAGGCGTCGGCGGCGAGGAGGCCGAGCGCAGCTGCGGCCGAAGCGGCGCCGGCGTGACCGGGACGGCCGATCCGGCAGAACGCCCAGCCGAGCAGTGACCCGGCCACGACCGCCAGGACCAGCCACTGGACCAGCTGATCGAGGTCCGCCGAGTACGGCATGCCGGGGTACTCGACCCCGTACATCACGTCCTTGCCGACGTAGAAGGCCACCACCGCGGCCGCCAGGGCCAGGACCGACCGCAGTACCGCCTCCCGCACCGGCCGCCGCGCGCTCAGCAGTGCCAGCAGTGCGATCCACATCCCGAAGGTGTGCGCCAGCGGACGGAACGCATCCCCGTAGTAGGCCCAGGCTGCGAACGCGCCGGTGACCAGGCCGCCGGCGGCCGCGGACACGGGCCCGGCTGCGGCCTGGGCGCGAGGGGGGACGGTCAGCTGTGCCACGGGTGCTCCTCGGCTCGGGTGCGGGCGAGCCTGGCAGAGCGGCACCCTCCTCGGGAGGTGGCACGCAGGGGAACCGGTACGGGATCGTCACTCCACCGCGCGGCGACGGCCCGAGCCGGGGGCTGCGCGTCCTCGTGCAGGACGGCGCAGCCACCGGCGCGCGGTCAGTGGTGCGCGGCGGTGCGGCGGACCCAGCCGAAGGCGGACGTCGCCACGAAGAGGACGGCGCCGACCACGAGCAGCCAGAACAGGCCGTGGACGACCGCCCCCACCACCATCAGCACCACCCAGGCGACGAGCAGCAACGCGATCAGACCCAACATCGGGATCTCCTCTCCAGTGCGCCCGGGCTGACGTGTCCGGGCGCTGAGGACAGGACTACTCGCGCACGCTGGGTGCCGCCTCGACGTCGGCGGCGAGGTCGCTGGACGTCCGCTGGGACGCCTCGGCCCGCCTTCGGCTGCCGCTCGGCGTCTCGGTCGGCGCCCGCGTGAGCCCGCCTGGCAGCTACCCGGCCACAACCTGGCCGCGGCTGACGACCAGCGCCAGCGTCTCCTCCGGCTTCGACAGGACGCGGACGTCGACCGACGGGTCGGTGCGGCAGAGCAGGACGTCGGCGGCCGCGCCCGGGGCAAGCACGCCCAGCCGACCTGGCTCACCGAGCAGCTCGGCGCCGACCAGCGTCGCGCTCTCCAGCACGTCCCACGAGGACTGCACCGCCGCCCGCAGGGTGAACTCGCGGTTCTGCTCGGCCGCCATCGGGCCCAGCAGGTCGGTGCCCAGCGCGATCCGCACCCCGGCGGCGGCCGCGGTGCGCACCGCCTCGGCGCCCCGGTCGGCGACGGCGGCCAGCTTCACCATGCTCTGCTCCGGCAGCCCGAACTCGCGCCCGCGCTCGGCGAGCACCGCGTAGGCGCTCAGCGTCGGCACCAGGAACGTGCCCGCGGCGGCCATCAGCTCGGCGTCGGCAGCCTCGATCAGGTTGCCGTGCTCGATGGTGCGCACCCCGAGCCGCACCGCCCGCTGCACCGCGGCCCCGGCGTAGGCGTGCCCGGCGCAGTACAAGCCGAGCCGGTCGGCCTCCTCCACCGCGGCCCGGATCTCGGCCTCGGAGAACTGCACGCCGTCCACCCGGTCGGCGGGGCTGGTGATCCCGCCCGACAGCATCAGCTTCACGAACGTCGCCCCGCGCCTGCCCTGCTCGCGCACCGCCCGCCCGACGTCGTCCGCGCCGTCGACGACCCGGCCGATGCCCGGGACGTCGGGGTGCGGGTCCCACAGCTCCCGTCCCCGCGGGCGCAGGTCGGCGTGCCCGCCGGTCTGGGACAGCGCCTTGCCGCAGGTGTGCAGCCGCGGGCCGGTGAGCACCCCCTCGTCCAGCGCACGGGCGAGCCCTGCGTCCGCGCCGCCGGCGTCCCTGGCGGTGGTGAAGCCGCGCCGCACCATCGCCGCCAGCGCCCGGGTGGCGTGCGCGGCGACGTAGCTGGCCGGGTGCCCGGAGTCGGCCCACTCGTCGGCCGACAGCGACGCCACGTGCACGTGGCAGTCGATCAGCCCGGGCAGTGCGAACAGCCCCCGTCCGTCGACGTCCCCGGCCACCAGCGGACTGCCGTCGTCCGGGCCCACGGCGGTGAGCACGTCGCCGTCCCACTCCACGCACTGGTCGGGGACGGTCCGGCGGGCGGTGACGTCGACGAGGGACACCGAGCGGATGCGCATGACCGGCACCCTCTCAGGCGCGGGCGAGGCCGAGCAGCAGCCCGTCGGCGTCGACCGCCGGGCTGGAGGTGAGGAACAGCGGGACGCCGTCGGCCGGCGCCACCACCCGGTGCAGCTCGGCGCCCCACGGGTCCAGCAGCACGCCGAGCTCGTCGCCGGTGCGCACGTCCGCGCCCACCGCGACCGACGCCTGCCAGAAGCCGCGGAGCGGCGTGCGCAGCCAGACCCACCCCTCGTGCTCGACGGGCGTCGCCGCCGGCACGGCGAACTCCTCCGGCAGCATCCCCAGCGCCACGAGCACGTTGTGCACCCCCTGCAGGTGGCCGGCGACCGATGCCGGGTCGCAGATGCCGTTGGCGCCGATCTCCGCGGTGATCGCGGGGATGCCGCGGTCCGCGGCCGCCGCGGACGTGCTGCCGCCGACCGTGCGCGCCGCCCGGGTCTGCCGGACGACGTGGCCGGTCCCGTAGACCAGCGCGAGGGCGCGGGCCTGCTCCTCCACCGGCGACTCCTCGTACAGACAGAACGGCTCGAGAGCCTCCGGCAGGTCGCCGGCGTGCAGGTCGAGGAGCACGTCGGTGGGCGCGATGAACGCCTCGAACAGCCCGTGCGCCAGCGCCTCGGTGTAGGAGCCGGCCGGGTCGCCGGGGAAGCTGCGGTTGAGGTTGGCCCCGTCGACGGGGACGACGAACGGCGTCCGGCTCCAGAACGCCGGCTGGTTGAGCACCGGCACGACGGTGAGCCGGCCCTGCAGCCGGTCGGTGGGCAGCGTGGCGATCAGCCGCATCAGCGCGGCCATGCCGGTGTACTCCGCGCCGTGCACCCCGGCGATCACGGTCAGGTGCGGACCGTCACCGGAGCCGGTGGCCGTCGCGTACGGCACCTCGACGGGCGCTCCGGGCAGGTCGTCCAACGTGCGGGTCAGCTGCTCCATGACCGCATGGTGCAGGTATCGATCCGGCAACGAAAGCGTGGGCCAGGTCACTTTCCAAACGTAACAGCGGGGTAATGTCCGCCTCCTACTGTAATGATCACTACAGCCGAGGGACGCCGCTCGCGACGGCTCCTCCGGCACCTCCCGCACCGGCCGAACGTCGGTGAACCGGTGCTCCGCTGTCCCGAAGTCCCCACCCCACCCCGCTGCGGCGGTCCGAACGATGAGGCAGTCGATGACACGAACAACCCGGATCAGGTCAGTCGGGATCGCGGCCGTTGCCGCGCTCGCGCTCTCCGCCTGTGGCGGCGGCAGCAGCAGTGACGCAGGTGCCGCCGGAGGGGCGCCGGCCGAGGGTGGTGACCTGACCATCGCCCGCCAGGCCGACATCCTCTCCATGGACAAGACCACCACGTTCGACAACAGCTCGATCTACGTGATGGAACAGATCATGGAGCCGCTGTTCATGGTCAGCCAGGACGGCACGAAGGTGGAGCCGTGGTTGGCGAAGGACTACAAGGTCTCCGACGACAAGCTCACGTACACGATCACGCTCCGCGACGACGTGAAGTTCTCCACCGGCGCCCCGATGACGGCCGCGGACGTCAAGTTCTCCATCGACGAGGCCACCAAGACCGGCGCTGACGGCTGGGGCTACATCAACGCCGCGATCAAGACGGTCGAGGCCACCGACCCCACCACGGTGACCATCACGCTCAACTACGCCTGGGCGCCGCTGCTGGCCGACCTGTCGCTGTTCAGCAACGGGATCATCCCGGCCGACTACGGCGGCAAGACGTCGGAGGAGTTCTACAAGGCACCCGTCGGCACCGGCCCGTTCGTCTGGGGCGAGTGGAAGCAGGGCCAGTACGTCAAGGTCAACAAGAACCCCGACTACTGGGGCGACAAGCCGCACCTGAACAGCGTCACCTGGACCGTCGTCCCCGACGCCAACACCCGCAAGCTGCAGCTGCAGGGTGGCCAGATCGACATCGACGAGTTCCCGGACTGGTCGGGCTTCGGGACGCTGAAGAGCACCCCCGGCATCGTCGCCACGGCGTTCCCCTCGACCCGGCTGGACTACCTGGCCTTCAACCAGAACAAGGCACCGTTCCAGGACGTCCACGTGCGCCGGGCGATCGCCTACGCCATCGACCGCGAGTCGATGGTGAAGAGCGTGCTCTTCGGCAACGGCACGGCCGCGGACTCGCTGCTCTCCCCGGGGACGCCGTTCTACGCGAAGAACCCCGACGCCCCCAGCTTCGACCTGGACAAGGCCAAGGCCGAGCTCGCGCAGTCCTCGATGCCCAACGGGTTCTCCACCAGCATCCTGATCAACGCCGGTGACCCGAACGAGGTGTCGGTCTCCCAGATCATGCAGTCCCAGCTCAAGGACCTCGGGATCGACCTGCAGATCAAGTCGCTGGACGCCACCGCGAAGCGCGCCGCCCGCAACGCCCAGGACTTCGACACGACCCTCCTCGGCTGGACCATGGACATCCCGGACCCCGACGAGTGGACGTCGTTCGCGGTGGACCCCGAGGGCGGCTCGCACTCGGCCTACACCAGCTACGACAACCCCGAGGTCATCGCCCTGAACAAGCAGGCGCAGGCCGAGGGTGACGAGACCAAGCGGGCCGACCTGTACGAGCAGCTGCAGCAGAAGGTCGCCGACGACGCCTTCGTGGCCTACCTCTACTACTCGCCGTACGCCTACGCGATGAGCGACAAGGTGTCCGGCTTCGAGGTCACGCCGCTCGGCAACTACCACCTGGAGGACGTCTCCAAGTCCGAGTGACCGTCGAGCGGGGTGGGTGGGCGCCGACGCCGGCGCCCACCCACCCACGCCCGGTCCGCGCTGTGCCGACGAGGAGGTGAGCTGCGTTGCTCGACCGTTTCCGCTTCATCCCGATCCGACTGCTGCAGTCGATCCCGGTGGTCATCGGGGTCACGATCGTGGTCTTCTTCATGGTCCACCTGCTGCCGGGAAACCCGGCGCTGACCATCCTGGGTCAGTCCGCGACGCCCGAGCGGGTGGCCGCGCTGAACACCCAGCTCGGGCTGGACGAGCCCCTGTGGGACCAGTACTTCATCTTCGTGGGGCGCCTGCTGCACGGCGACCTGGGCGACAGCCTCACCTACCAGCGGCCGGTGTTCGACCTGGTCTTCCAGGCGGTGCCGATCACCCTGTCGCTGCTGTTCTTCGCGCTCGTGATCTCGCTGGTCATCAGCATCCCGCTCGCCGCGCTCGCGGCGACCGCACCCGGCCGGGTGCGCGACCTGGCCGTGCGCGTCTTCACCCTGATCGGCCAGGGCATGCCGCAGTTCTGGGTGGGCATCATGCTGATCCTGCTGCTCGCGGTGAAGGCCCGCGCCTTCCCCGTCGGCGGGTACGGCCGCAGCGCCGCCGACCACCCGTACTACCTGTTCCTGCCGGCGCTGACCCTGGCGATCGCCATGTGCCCGACCACGATCCGCAGCCTGCGCGCCTCGACCATCAACGTGCTGGGTGCCGACTACGTGGGCACGGCGCGGTCCAAGGGCGCGGCCGGTGTCTCGCTGTTCCGCGGGCACGTGCTGCGCAACGCGGCCATCCCGACGGTCTCGATCATCGGCGTCAACCTCGGCTACCTCGTCGGTGGCTCGCTGGTGATCGAGAAGGTGTTCGCGATCCCCGGCCTTGGCTCGCTGATGATCAACGCGATCTTCTCCCGGGACTTCCCGACCATCCAGGCGGTCGCCCTCTTCGTGGCCCTGTTCGTCATCGTCGTCGGCATCCTCACCGACGTCGTCTACACGCTCATCGACCCGCGGGTCGACCTGTCGAGCAAGGAGCGCGCATGACCACGGCGGCGGTGGCCACGGCCACCCGCGCGATGCGCCGGCCGGCCCGGTCGCGATCGCTCAAGGCCTGGTACCGCAACGGCACCCTGGTGACCGGTCTGGTCATCGTCGGGCTGCTCGTCGCCGCGGCGGTGCTCGCCCCGGTGCTGACCCCCTACGACCCGATCAAGCAGGACCTGCAGAACTCGCTGCTCGGCCCGAGCGCCGACCACTGGCTGGGGACCGACAAGTACGGCCGCGACGTGCTCACCCGCCTGCTGTGGGGCGCCCGCGTCGACCTGCGGATCGGCTTCCTCGCCGTCCTCATCCCGTTCGTGGTCGGGTCGGTGCTCGGTGCGCTGGCCGGCTACTTCGGCGGCTGGTTCGACACGATCGTCATGCGCGTCGTCGACGTCTTCTTCGCCTTCCCGTTCTACGTGCTGGTCATCGTGCTGGTGTTCGTCTTCGGCAACGGGGAGAAGAGCATCTACCTGGCGATCGCCGCGGTCTCCTGGGTCGCCTACGCCAAGATCATGCGCGGCGAGCTGCTGGTGGCGAAGAAGCAGGACTACGTCGTCGCCGCCCGCCTCGGCGGCATGTCCCACGCCCGGATCCTGGTCAAGCACATCGCGCCGAACGTGCTGTCGCAGGCGCTGATCTACGCGATGAGCGACATCGTCATGGACATCCTGGCGATCGTCACCCTCGGCTACCTGGGCCTGGGCATCGCCCCGCCGACCGCCGAGTGGGGCTCGATGATCCTCGACGGCCAGGAGTTCATCACCACCCAGTGGCTGCAGGCCACCATCCCCGGCCTCGCCGTCGTCGTCACCAGCCTGGGGCTGTCCCTGCTCGGCGACGGCATGTCCGACCAGCTGTCCCCGGAACGGAGGAAGTGAGCATGTCGATCGACCAGGCACCCCCGGCCGGCGCCACGGCCAGCGGGCACCAGCAGCTCACCCCCGGCGTCCCGCTGCTGCGCGTGCACGACCTGTCCGTCGGCGTCCGCAGCGGCGCCCGCGCGGTGAAGATCGTCGAGGACGTGTCCTTCGACGTCGCCCCCGGTCAGCGGATGGGCATCGTGGGGGAGTCCGGGTCGGGCAAGTCGCTGACCCTGCGCTCCATCGCCGGCCTGCTCCCCAAGCCGGTCGAGGTGCTGTCCGGCGGGATCGAGTACAACGGCGCGGACCTGCTCGGGATGCCGGCGAAGAAGCGCCGGGCGCTGATGGGCCCGGAGATCGCGATGATCTTCCAGGAGCCGATGACGGCGCTGAACCCGGTCATGCGGGTCGGTGACCAGATCGCCGAGGGGCCGCGCCGGCACCTCGGGCTGTCGGCGAAGGCCGCCGGTGAGCTGGCCGTGGCGATGATGGCCCGCACCGGCATCCCCGACCCGGCCCGCCGGGCCCGGGCCTACCCGCACGAGCTCTCCGGCGGGCTGCGCCAGCGGATCATGATCGCGATGGCCGTGTCCTGCGGCCCGCGGCTGCTGCTGTGCGACGAGCCCACCACCGCCCTGGACGTCACCGTCCAGCTGCAGGTGCTCCGGCTGCTGGAGAAGCTGTGCGAGGACACCGGCACGTCGCTGGTCTTCGTCACCCACGACCTGGCCGTGGTGAACCAGACCTGCTCGGAGCTGGCGGTCATGTACGCCGGGCACATCGTGGAGGCCGGCCGGGTCAAGGACACCTTCCGCCAGCCGCGGCACCCCTACACCCGGGGCCTGCTGGAGTCCGCCCCCGACTTCGACCGGCCCGACCGGGCCCTGGTGCCGATCCCCGGCTTCCCGCCGAACGTCTCCGACCGGCCGCACGGCTGCCCGTTCGCCCCGCGCTGCGGCTACGTCCGCGACCACTGCACCGAGGCCGTACCCCCGCTGGCCGAGGTGGCCCCCGGGCGGCTGGCCGCCTGCTACGAGAGCGACCGGCTGGACGAGGTGCTGGCATGACCACGACCGTGCCGGACCCCACCGCTGAGCCGTCGGTGCTGCGGGTCAGCGGGCTCACCAAGCGCTACGGCGGCTCCGAGTCCTGGCTGACCCGGCTGACGTCGGGGAAGAGCGTGGCCCTCAAGGCGCTGGACGGCATCGACCTGCACCTGCGGCCCGGGGAGATCCTCGCGCTGGTGGGGGAGTCCGGGTCGGGCAAGTCCACGCTGGCCAAGATCCTGGTCGGCAGCACCACCGCGACCAGCGGGGACGTCTCCGTCGCCGGCCAGCCGGCCCCGGCCCGCCGGGACAAGGAGTCCTCCCGGCGGGTGCAGATGGTCTTCCAGGACCCGTACTCCTCGCTGAACCCGCGGATCACCGTGGGCAAGATGCTCAGCGAGCTGCTGCTGCTGCTGCACGAGATCGTGCCCAAGGGCGAGGTGCGGGCGGAGAGCGTGCGGCTGCTGAACCTGGTCGGCCTGGAGGAGGACGTGCTCGGGGCCTACCCCAGCCAGTTCTCCGGCGGGCAGCGGCAGCGGCTGGCCATCGCCCGGGCGCTCGCCGTGCGGCCCGACGTCCTCATCGCCGACGAACCGGTGTCGGCACTGGACGTCAGCGTGCAGGCCACGATCCTCGAGCTGTTCGCCACGCTGCGCACCGAGCTCGGCCTGAGCATCCTGTTCATCGCCCACAACCTGGCCGTCGTGCAGCACCTGGCCGACCGGGTCGCGGTGATGTACCTGGGCCGGATCGTCGAGGTGGCACCGACCGCGCAGCTGTTCACCGAGCCCCGGCACCCCTACACCCGGGCGCTGATCGACTCGATCCCGCGGATGACCGAGACCAGCGTCAACGACGGCTTCGAGCTCGACGGCGAGCCGCCGAGCCCCTACGACGTCCCGGCCGGCTGCCGGTTCCACCCGCGCTGCCCCCTGGCCAGCGAGATCTGCATCGAGAACGACCCGCCGCTGCTCGTCGTCGGCCGCGCCCACGAGAGCGCCTGCCTCAAGGCCGACGAGCTGGCGGCCATCCCCGTCCCCAACGCCCCGCAGGAGCACGCATGAAGATCTGGATCAGCTTCGACATGGAGGGCGTCGCCGGCATCGTCGACTGGGAGCAGTGCCGGCCCAGCGGGGGAGCGCGCTACGACCTCGGCTGCCAGCTGATGCTCGCCGAGGTCAACGCCGCCATCGAGGGCGCCCTCGCCGGGGGCGCGACCGAGATCGTGCTCAACGACTCGCACGGCACCATGGCCAACCTGGACCCGCGGGCGGTGGCCGGCAACGCCAGCTACATCGCCGGCCGCCACAAGCCGCTCTACATGATGCAGGGGCTGGACGAGACGGTGGACGCGGCGTTCTTCGTCGGCTACCACGGCTCGATCTCCGGGCAGCCCTCCACGCTCAGCCACACCTACAACCCCGAGGTCTTCGCCGCCGCGCGGGTCAACGGCGTCGAGGTCGGGGAGAGCGGCATCAACGCGCTCGTCGCCGAGCACTTCGGCGTCCCGATCGCGTTCCTCTCCGGCGACGCCGTCACCTGGGACCAGACCGCCGCCTTCGCCCCGGGCGGCGTGCACGTGGTCACCAAGGAGTCGCTGACCCGGTTCAGCTCGGCCAACCTGCACCCGACCGAGTCCTGCCGGCTGATCCGGGAGGGCGCCGAGGAGGCCGCCCGCCGGGTGGCCGGGGGAGCGGTGGGCACCCCGGGCATCACCCGGCCGGCGACCCTGGAGCTGGACGTGCAGACCGGTGACATGGCCGAGGTGGCCACCTGGGCGCGCGGCGTCGAGCGGGTCGCCGAGCGGACCGTGGCGATCTCCGGTGAGGACCTGCTCGCGGTCTTCCGCTCCTTCGTCGCGGTCAACTACATCACCCGTCAGGCCGGCGGCCGGTGAGCGGCGTGCAGCTGTTCCAGGTCGCCCCGGCGCCGGTCGGCTGGGCCCTGGTCCTGCACGGCGGGGCCGGTGGGCGCGTCGAGGAGCTCTCCCTGGAGGAGGCCGGCACCTACACCGAGGGCCTCACCGCCGCCTACCAGGCCGGTGCCGCCGTGCTCGCCGCCGGCGGCAGCGCGCTGGACGCCGTCTGCGCGACCGTCGAGAAGCTCGAGGACGACCCGCTGTTCAACGCCGGCCGGGGCGCCGCGCTCACCTCCGAGGGCACCGCCGAGCTCGACGCCTGCGTCATGACCGGTGAGGGCCGGGCCGGGGCGGTCGCTGCCTCGCAGTTCGCCCGCAACCCCGTGCACGCCGCCCGCAAGGTGCTCGAGGAGACCCCGGCGGTGCTGCTGATCGCCCCCACCGCCGAGCGGATCGCCGGCTGGGACCTGCAGACGGTGACCCCGGACCACTTCACCACCCCCGCCCGCCAGCAGCAGCTGCGCCGGGTGCAGGACGGGCTGCTCGCCGGCAGCCGGCACGGCACCGTCGGGGCGGTCGCCGTCGACGTGCACGGCCGCGTCGCGGCCGCCACCTCCACCGGCGGCATGGTCAACCAGAGCGAGGGCCGGGTCGGCGACACCCCGATCGTGGGTGCGGGCACCTACGCCCGGGACGGCGTGGGCGCCATCTCCTGCACCGGCGAGGGCGAGGCGTTCATCCAGGGCGTGGTCGCCCACGACGTCGCCGCCCGGGTGCGCTACCTCGGCGTCGACCTCGCCCAGGCGATCACCGACACCGTGACCGCCGAGCTCGCCCCCCGCGGGGCGATGGGCGGGCTGATCGCGGTGGGCGCCGACGGCTCGATCGTGGTCGCCCACAACTCCCCGGCCATGTTCGCCGCCTACTCCGACGGAGACCGCCTCGTCACCCACACCTGAGCGGCCGCGGGCAGGGGGACACGGGGACGGACAGGACACGGGGGAGGGCGCATGACACCCATCAGCGACGAGGTGTTCGTCCGGATGGACGAGCTGACGCCGGCGGAGAAGAAGGTGGCCCGCTCGCTGCTGGCCAACTACCCGAGCGCCGGGCTGGCCAGTGC
This sequence comes from Modestobacter sp. L9-4, assembly GCF_019112525.1. Lineage (NCBI taxonomy): Bacteria > Bacillati > Actinomycetota > Actinomycetes > Geodermatophilales > Geodermatophilaceae > Modestobacter > Modestobacter sp. L9-4. Next base: position 766,318 of record NZ_CP077800.1, on the reverse strand, counting down.
GGCGACGCTGGCCCGGACGGCGGGCACCAGCACGCCCACGGTGCTGCGGCTGGTGGCCCGGATCGGCATCGGCAGCTACCCGGAGTTCCAGGAGCGGCTGCGCGAGGAGGTCACCCAGCGGCTGAACTCCCCGGTCAGCCGGGCCGCCGACCGGCTCACCGGCGAGGGCGACGGGACGCTGTTCCAGCGTTCGGTCACCCAGCGGCTGGGCCTGGTGGAGCGGCTGGCCGCGACCGTCCCCCCGAGCGAGTTCGAGGCGGCGGTCGCGCTGCTGGCCACCCCGGCCCGCAGCATCGTGGTCAGCGGCGGCTACTTCTCCCGCTTCGTCGGGCAGATCCTGGCCCTGCAGCTGGACCAGCTGGTGCCCGGCGTCCAGTTCGTCGGCGAACCCCTGGGCCGCGACATCGGCCGCTACCTGTCGATGGGCCGGGACTCCGTGGCCGTCATCTTCGACCTGCGCCGGCACGAGCTGCCGGCCAAGCGGCTGGCCGCACTGGCCCGGCAGCAGGGCGCCGCGGTCCTGGTGATCACCGACGAGGAGCTGTCCCCGGCCGCCGACGACGCCGACGTCGTGCTGCCGATCGCGGTGGACGGCGTGCCGTTCGACTCCTTCGCCGGGCTGATCGTGCTGGTCGAGGCGCTGGTCGAGGGCGTGTTCCAGCGGGTCGGCACCGCGGGGCTGGACCGCATGCGGCAGTGGGAGGAGTCGGTGGTCATCCACCGCGCCTTCCGCGCCGGACCCGAACCCGACGACGAGGACGACGACACCGAGGAGGACCAGGATGGGTGAGCTCGAGGGCAGGGTCGCGGTGGTCACCGGGACCGCGCAGGGCATCGGGCAGGCCATCGCCCGCACGCTGCGCGAGGCCGGGGCCACGGTGCACGAGGTCGACCGCGACACCGTGGACCTGTCGGTCACCGCCGAGGTCGAGGAGTTCTTCGCCGGTGTCGGCGACGTCGACGTGCTGGTCAACAACGCCGGCGGGGTGACCGGCCAGACGCACGTGCCGATCGACGAGCTCACCGACGCCGCGTGGGACGCCGTCGTCGACGCCAACCTGCGGACGACGATGAACTGCACCCGCGCCGCGGCCCGCACCATGAAGCGCCGCGGGTACGGCCGGATCGTCGTCATCTCCTCCGGCGCCGGTCGCAGCGTGAGCCTCACCGGGATCCAGGCCTACGCCTCGGCCAAGGCCGCGCAGATCGGCTTCACCCGGCAGATGGCCCACGAGCTGGGCCCGCACGGCATCACCGTCAACTGCATCGCGCCGGGCTTCGTGCTCTCCAACCCCACCACCCAGGCGCAGTGGGAGAGCTACGGCCCCGACGGTCAGCAGGCGCTGCTGGAGCGGATCGCCGTCCGGGCCACCGGGACGCCGGAGGACATCGCCCGCGGCGTCCTGTTCTTCGCCGTCCCCGCGGCCGGGTGGGTCAGCGGCCAGACGCTGTCCATCGACGGCGGCCACTCACTCTTCTAGACCGATCGGGACAGGGACCTTGACGCAGGCAGCAGCGAGGCTCGCCGAGCTCGGCGAGCGGTACTTCCGCACCCAGCACACCTACGACCCCTACAACGCCACGCTGCTCGGGATCACCGACTTCGACGGCCTGGCCGGTGACCCCAGCCGGGCGGCGAGCGAGGCCGCGGCGGCGGCGTTCGCCGCCCTCGACGCGGAGATCGCGGCGATCGACGCGGGCGAGCTCGACGACGCCGGCCGGGTCGACCTCGGTGTGCTCACCGTGCTGTCCCGTGGCGCCGGCCGGGACGCCCACCACGCGCTGTGGGCGGCCAACGCCTCGGCCAAGGGCTACGTCAGCCGGCAGGGGCTGGTCTTCCAGGCGGTGCCGGCCATGACGATCACCGACGCGGACTCCGCCGCCCGGTACGAGTCGCGGCTGGGCGGGCTCGGCGCCTTCTTCACCGCCCTCGCGCAGCGGTACGCCGAGGAGGCCGCTGCCGGGCGGGTCTCCACCCAGCTGGGCCTCCAGCACGCGATCGGCCAGCTCACCGGCCACCTCGAGCGGGACCTGGACGACGACGCGCTGCTCGCCCCCACGGCCGGTGCGGACCCCGCGCTGCGCGAGCGTGCGAAGGAGACGGTGCGAGCAGAGGTGCGCCCGGCGATGACGGTGCTGGTCGACCAGCTGCGCGCGCTGCTGCCCGGCGCCCGGCCCGACGACGCCGTCGGCATCAGCAACGTCCCCGGCGGAGCTGCGGCCTACGTCGACGCGGTCGCCCGGCACACCACCACCGACCTCACCCCCGAGCAGGTGCACCAGATCGGCCTGGACACCCTGGCCGAGCTGCGCCCGCGCTGGCTGGGGATCGGCGCCCGGGCGCTGGGCGTCGACACGTTCCCCGAGATCGCCGCGCGGCTGCGCGCCGACCCGGCGCTCCGGTTCGAGACCAGCGCGCAGATCGTCGAGGTCGCCGAGCAGGCGCTGCATCGTGCCCAGGCCGTGCAGGACGACTGGTTCCCCCACTTCGACATCCCGGCGTGCGTGATCGAGGAGATCGACCCGGTCGACGCCGCGGGTGCGGCGATGGCCTACTACCGGCCGCCCGCCGTCGACGGCAGCCGGCCCGGCGCGCACGTGCTGCAGGCCACCCACCCCACCGAGCGCTTCCGGTTCGAGTACGAGGCGCTGGCCTTCCACGAGTCGGTGCCCGGCCACCACCTGCAGCTGGCCACCGCGCAGACCCTCGACCTGCCCCGCTACCGCCAGCACCTCGACGTGGAGGCGTGCAGCTTCAACGAGGGCTGGGGGCTGTACGCGGAGTCCCTGGCCGAGGAGATGGGGCTCTACAGCGGCGACGTCGCGCTGCTGGGCATGCTGTCCTTCGCCTCGCTGCGGGCCTGCCGGCTGGTCGTCGACACCGGGCTGCACGCCTTCGGCTGGTCCCGCGAGCGGGCCGTGCAGTTCATGCTCGACAACACCGCGACCACCCGAGACAACGCGGCCAGCGAGGTCGACCGCTACATCTGCTGGCCGGGCCAGGCGCTGGCCTACGTGATCGGCAAGCGCGAGATCGTCCGGCTCCGCGAGCGCGCCACCGCGGCGCTGGGCGACCGCTTCGACCTCGTCGGCTTCCACGGCGCCGTGCTCGGCAGCGGTGCGCTGCCGCTGCCGGTGCTCGACGACGTCATCACCCGCTGGACCACCGGTCTGGCCACTGCAGAGGAGCACGCATGGACCTGACCATCAACGGCTGCCGGCTCACCGTCGAGGTGTCCGGCCCCGAGGACGGGCCGGTGCTCATCGCCCACCACGGCGGCGGCGGCATCGGCTCGCTGGCCGAGCCCCGCTCCACCTTCGGCCCGCTGGCCGACCGCTTCCGGGTCGTCGTCTTCGACGCCCGCGGCTGCGGCACGAGCGAGGGCATCGCGCCCTACTCCCACGAGCAGTGGGCCGCCGACGTCGAGGGCCTGCGCGAGTGGACCGGTGCCGAGCAGATCGTGGTCACGGGCGGCTCCTACGGCGGCTTCATCGCCCTCGAGTACGCCGTCCGGTACCCCGGCCGGGTGCAGGCGATGGTCCTGCGGGACACCTCCGCCGACGGGTCCAACCTGGAGCTGGCGTTCGAGAACGCCCGCAACCAGGACCGGGTGGAGATCGACTGGGAGCGGTTCAACCGGTACTGGCACGGCGAGACCCGGGACGACGCCGACCTCAAGCAGCTCTGGTCCGAGCTGATCCCGCTCTACGACAAGCACTACGACCCGGTGAAGAGCGCGGCCGCCGTGGAGGCCGGGCACTACCGGCACGAGGCGCACAACTGGTGCTTCCAGCACAACTGGGGCAGCTACGACCTCAAGGCCGACCTCCCCGCGGTGACGGCGCCGACGCTGGTCACCGTCGGCCGGTACGACTGGGTCACCCCGGTGAGCTCCTCGGAGACCATCGCCTCGCTGCTGCCGAACGCCGAGCTGGTGGTGTTCGAGGAGTCCGGGCACTCGCCGCAGAACGAGGAGCGCGAGCTCTTCCAGTCGACGATGCGCGGCTTCCTCGACCGGGTCGTGCCGGCGTGAGCTCACCGCTGGTCTTCATCGGGGCCGGCGCCATCGGCGGGACGCTGGCCGCACACGTGGCCCGGGCCGGCGGCGACGTCCTGCTCTGCGACGTCGACACCGAGCACGTGGCCGCGATCAACGCCGGCGGCCTGTCGATCGAGGGCCCGGTCGCGGAGTTCACGGTGCAGGTGCCTGCCGTGACGCCGGACGGGCTGCCCGACGTGATCGACCGGGCGGTCGTTGCCGTCAAGAGCCACCACACCCCGGCCGCCGCCGAGCTGCTGCGCGACCGGCTGGCACCGGGCGGCCACGTCCTCACCGTGCAGAACGGGCTGACCGCCGACGTCCTGGTCGACGTGCTGGGTGCCGACCGGGTCATCTCCAGCTTCATCAACGTGGGCGCCGACTACCTGGGCCCGGGGCGGATCGTGCAGGGCAACGTCGCGGCCTTCCACATCGGGGAGCTGGCCGGCGGGGAGATCACCCCGCGGGTGCGCGAGCTCGCCGAGCTGCTGCCCTACGCCCAGCCGACGGCCAACGTGCTCGGCTACCTGTGGGGCAAGGAGGCCTACGGCGCGATGCTGTGGGCCGGCGCGGTCTCCGACCTGACCATCGCCGAGAGCCTCGAGCGGCCTGAGTACCAGCCGCTGATGATCGCCCTGGCCCGTGAGGTGCTGGCCCAGGCGCCGGTGCCGGTGGAGAGCTTCGACGGCTTCGACCCCGCCGACCTGGAGGGCTCGCTCGACCGGCTGGCCGCCTTCAACCGGCGCAGCGCCAAGCAGTACAGCGGCATCCACCGCGACCTCGTCGTCCGGAAGCGGAAGACCGAGATCGACAGCATGCTGCGCGACCTGGACGGTCCGATCTTCGCCAAGATCGGCGAGATCGTGCACGACATCGAGCAGGGCCGCCGCGTCAACGAGGTGGCCAACCTCGACGAGCTGGCCGCGTTCGCCGCCGCCCTCCCCACCCACGCAGCCGCGTCCCGGCCCACCCACCCCTAGGAGATCTCCCCATGCGCGCTGCCCTCTACCAGGCCGCCGGCGTCGTCACCGTCGAGGACGTCCCCGACGCCGCGGTCGCCGAGCCCACCGACGCCGTCGTCCAGGTCCTGCGGTCCTGCATCTGCGGCTCGGACCTGTGGTCCTACCGCGGCATCGTCACCCGCGCCGCCGGCGGCCGGCAGGGCCACGAGTTCCTCGGCGTGGTCACCGACGTCGGCGCCGAGGTCACCTCGGTGCGCCCCGGTGACCTGGTCGTCGCCCCGTTCACCTGGTCGGACAACACCTGCCCGGCGTGCGCCGAGGGCCTGCAGAGCAAGTGCGACAACGGCGGCACCTTCGGCGCACCCGGCACCGACGGCGGTCAGGGCGAGGCGGTGCGGGTGCCGCAGGCCGACGGCACGCTGGTCGTCGTCCCCGGCGGGGTGGACGGCGTGGACGACGCCCGGCTGACCGCGCTGCTCGCGCTGACCGACGTGATGGCCACCGGGCTGCACGGTGCCGTGCTCGCCGGGGTGACCGAGGGCTCGACCGTCGCGGTCATCGGCGACGGCGCCGTCGGGCTGTGCGCGGTGCTCGGCGCGACGCAGGTGCTGGGTGCGGAGCGGGTGATCCTGATGAGCCGGCACGCCGACCGGACCGCGCTCGGGCGCACGTTCGGGGCCACCGACGTCGTCGCCGAGCGCGGCGCGGAGGGGATCGCGGCGGTCCGCGAGCTCACCGGCGGTCGCGGAGTCCCGTTCGTGGTCGAGGCCGTGGGCACCCCGGAGTCGTGGGAGATGGCGCTGGGCATGGCCCGGGCCGGTGGCCACGTCGGCGCCGTCGGCATCCCGCACCAGATGCCGGAGCTGCCGCTGTTCCCGATCGTGCGCTCGCACCTCACCGTGGGTGCGGGCATCGCGCCGGTGCGCCGCTACCTGCCCGACCTGATCGACCGGGTGACCAGCGGCCGGCTCGACCCGAGCCCGGTGTTCGACCTGACCCTGCCGCTGGAGCGGGTCGCCGAGGGCTACGCCGCGATGGACGAGCGCCGCTCCATCAAGACCATGCTGGCCGGCTGATGGTCCCGCCGCGGATCGCCGACGTCCTCGCCGTCCCGGTCCGCGGCGGGTTCTTCGCCGACGACCAGGCCGCCATCCGGGCCGGCGCCGAGCACGACGGGTTCGGCTACACCGGGCCGCCCCGCACCCCGGGGTTCACCGCCGTCCGGCAGGCGGGTGAGGCGCTGTCGGTGCTGCTGGTGCTCGACGACGGCTCGGTCGAGTTCGGTGACTGCGCCGCCGTGCAGTACAGCGGTGCCGGCGGGCGCGACCCGGTGTTCTCGGCCGAGGTGGCCGCCGTCGAGGTCGCCGGGTCCGTCGCGCCCTGGCTGGTGGGCCGGGAGGTGACCGGCTTCCGGGCGCTCGCGGAGGAGCTGGACGGCGGGCTGCACACCGCGATCCGGTACGGCGTCAGCCAGGCGCTGCTCGGGGCCGCAGCCCGGGCGGCCCGGGTCACGATGGCCGAGGTGGTGCGGGACGAGTACGCCACCGGTGCGCCGCTGGTGCCCGTGCCGCTGTACGCCCAGACCGGCGACGACCGGTACCTCAACGCGGACAAGATGATCCTCAAGGGCGTCGACGTCCTGCCGCACGGGCTGTTCAACTCCCCGGCCGCCTTCGGGCCCGAGGGCTGGGGGCTGACGGAGTACCTGCGCTGGCTCGTCGCCCGGATCGGCAAGCTGCGTCCCGACGGCGGCTACCGGCCGCGGCTGCACGTGGACACCTACGGCACGCCGGGCCTCGCCTTCGGCGGCGACGTGCGCGCGGTCGCCGCCTACCTGGCCGTGCTGGGGGAGATGTGCGCGCCGTTCGAGCTCGCCGTCGAGCACCCGATCGACGCCGGCAGCACCGCCGCCCAGCTGGACACCTACGTGCTGCTGCGCGCCGAGCTCGCCCGGCTCGGCAGCACCGTGCGGATCGTGGTCGACGAGTGGTGCAACACCCTGGACGACGTCCGGGCCTTCGTCGACGCCCGGGCCGCCGACGTCGTGCACGTGAAGACGCCGGACCTGGGCTCGCTCACCGACACCGTCGAGGCGCTGCTGCTGGTGCGCGCCGCCGGGCTGGAGGCCTACTGCGGCGGCACCTGCAACGAGACCGACCGCTCCGCGCAGGTCAGCGCGCACGTGGCGATGGCGTGCCAGGCGAGCCAGGTGCTGGCCAAGCCCGGGATGGGCGTGGACGAGGGCCTGATGGTGGTCGGCAACGAGATGGCCCGGACCGCGGCGCTCGTCGCGGCCCGCCGCACGCGTGAGGAGATCCTGCGATGACCGCACCGGTCGACACCCTGCCGCCGGGCTTCCTGGCCGCGCTCACCGAGTACGTGGCGATCCCCAGCGACAGCCGCAGCGCGCTGCCTGCGACCATGCGCGCGGCCGCCGACTGGCTGGCCGCCCGGCTGTCCTGGGCCGCTGGCCGGGTCGAGGAGACCGACGGCTTCCCGGTGGTGCGCGGCGAGTGGCTCGGTGCCCCCGGCGCCCCGACCGTGCTGGTCTACGGGCACTACGACGTCCAGCCCACCGGCGACCTCGCCGAGTGGCACACGCAGCCGTTCGAGCTGGTGGTCGACGGGGACGTGCTGCGCGGGCGTGGGGTCACCGACGACAAGGGACCGGTGCTGCTTGTGCTGGCCATGGCCGAGGCGCTGCTGGCCGAGCGCGGGGCGTTGCCGCTCAACGTGCGCTTCCTGCTGGAGGGGGAGGAGGAGATCGGCAGCCCGCACCTGCCCGGCTACGTGCGCGCGCACGCCGCGGAGCTGGCCTGCGACCTGGTCATCTCCGCCGACGGCGCGATGTGGCGGCCGACCGAGCCCTCGATCTCCATCGCGTCCAAGGGCCTGGTCGCCCTGGACGTCGAGGTCACCGGAGCCACCGAGGACCTGCACTCCGGCCGGTACGGCGGCACCGTGGCCAACCCGGTGCACGCGCTGGCCACGGTGCTGGCCTCGCTGCACGCCGCCGACGGCTCCGTCGCCGTCGACGGGTTCCTCGACGGGGTCGACGAGCTGTCGGCGCAGCGTCGGGCGGAGATCGACGCCGTCGCCTTCGACGAGGAGGAGTACCGCGCGGGCCTCGGCGTCCCGGAGCTGGTCGGCGAGGCCGGGTACTCCACGCTGGCCCGGCTGTGGGAGCGGCCCACGCTGGAGGTCAACGGCATCACCGCCGGCGGCAAGTACACCGTCATCCCGCACCGGGCCACCGGCCACGTGTCCTGCCGGCTGGTCGGGCAGCAGGACCCCGAGCGGGTCGTCGCCGCGATCACCGCGCACGTCGCCGGGCTCGACGTCCCCGGCGTCCGGGTGGAGGTGCGCGCCGACCCCGGCCGGGTGCCGGCCTACCGGATCGAGCCCGACCACCCCGCGGTGCTCGCCGCCCGGGCTGCGCTGGCCGAGGTCTACCCGGGCCAGGAGGTGCTGCTCGCGGTCATCGCCGGCACCCTGCCGGCCACCACGCTGTTCGAGGAGGTGCTGGGGGCCAAGACGCTGTTCTTCTCCTTCGCCACCGCCGACGAGAAGCACCACGCGCCCAACGAGTTCATGCGCATCGCGCGGATCGCCGAGGGCATGCGCGCCTGGGCCGCACTGTGGGACGGCCTCGCCGCTGGAGGGACCCGATGACCTACTCGTCCTACGACCACCAGTCGGGGTACCGCTCGTTCGACTATCTAGCCGGCGACCTCGGCCTGCCCGTCGTCCCGCTCACCCCGGAGTCCGGCCGGGTGCCCGCCTACGACGGCGGGTTCACCGCCGACCAGGTCGCCCGGGCCGAGCGGCTGCTGGCGGAGAACGTCACGATCAGCCTGCACGACCACCCGGTGCTCTTCCCCGCCGACATGGCCGACACCCCGCGCTACAACCGCACCGGCCGGCAGCACACCGCCTTCACCGGGCTGCGGGAGTCCGGGCTGACCGTCGTGTTCGACAACATGATGGACGGCACCGCCTGCGTCACCGGCAACGCGCCGTGGCAGTGGGACGACGTCGTGCTCGACCTCGGGATGCGGCTGGCCGACCTCGCCCACCAGGACGGCGTGGGCGTGATCCGCACCGTCGCCGACATCGAGGCCACGCACGCCGCCGGTGGGGTCGGGCTGGTGTTCGGGCTGGAGGCGGCGACCCCGATCGGCAACGACCTGGACAAGCTCGACGTCCTGTTCGGCCTGGGCATCCGGCAGATCGGCATCGCCTACTCCGACTCCAACGCCCTCGGCACCGGGCTCAACGAGATCGTCGACGGTGGGCTCACCGCGCTCGGCCGCCGCGCCGTCCGCCGGATGAACCAGCTCGGGCTGGCCGTCGACGTCTCGCACTCCTCCGACCGGACCGGCATCGACGCCTGTGCGGCCTCCGACGCACCCGTCTTCATCACCCATGCCGGTGCGCGGGCGGTCTGGGACATCCCGCGGCTCAAGGGGGACGACGTGCTGCGCGCCGTCGCCGACACCGGCGGGGTGATCGGGATGTCGGCCGCGCCGCACACCACCGTGTCGCACGAGCACCCGCGGCACTCGATCGCCTCGGTGATGGACCACTTCCGGTACTGCCTGGACCTGGTCGGCATCGACGCGGTCGGGTTCGGCCCGGACACCCTGTACGGCGACCACGTCGGGCTGCACACCACCTTCGCCGGGCTGCTGTCGACCGAGCCCCGGCCCGGCGCTCCGGTGCCTGACCGGGTGCCCTACGTCGACGGGCTGGAGAACCCGACCGAGTCCTTCCACAACATCGCCGCCTGGCTGGTGCGCGACGGGTTCACCGACGAGGAGATCACCAAGGTGCTGGGCGGGAACGTCCTCCGGGCGCTGCGGCTGATCTGGCCCTGAGGGGTGTCTCCCCGGTCGGCTGGGGTACCGCGCCGGTCATGACCGAGAACATCACCGAGATCCAGGTCCGGCCCCTCGCGCTCGTCACCGGTGCCTCCAGCGGCATCGGCTTCGAGCTGGCCAAGCAGTTCGCCGAGCACGGGTACGACGTCGTGGTGAACGCCGAGGACGCCGGCATCCAGAAGGCAGCGATGCTGATCCAGGCCTCCGGCGCCCGCGTCGTCCCGGTCCAGGCCGACCTGCGCACCGAGCAGGGCGTGGCGCAGCTGTGGTCGGAGGTTCAGGCGCTCGGCCGGCCGCTGGAGGCCGCCGCGCTCAACGCCGGGGTCGGGGAGAGCGGCGCCTTCGTCGACACCGACTGGGCCGACGACCTGTCGATCATGCAGCTCAACGTGGTCTCCACCGCCGCGCTGCTGAAGCTCGCGCTGGTCGAGATGACCGCCCGCGACTCCGGCCGAATCCTGGTCACCTCCTCGATCGCCTCGACGATGCCCGGCGCCTACCAGCCGGTCTACAACGCCTCGAAGTCCTTCGTCCAGTCGCTGACCGAGGCCGTGCAGGCCGAGCTCAAGGACAAGGACTCCGCCGTCACCGTCACCTCGCTGATGCCCGGCCCGGTGGACACGGAGTTCTTCTCCCGCGCCGGCCTCGAGGACACCGCCATGGGCCAGGGCCCGAAGGACGGCGCCGACGAGGTCGCCGCGCAGGGCTTCGAGGCGCTGATGGCCGGCGAGCGCAAGGTCGTCGCGGCCTCGAAGGCCACCAAGGCGCAGGCGGCGATGAACAAGGTGCTGCCCGACGCGGTGAAGGCCGCCGCGCACAAGGTCATGGCCAAGCCGCAGGACTGACCTGGACCGGCGGAGGACGGCGGTGGCCCGCGCCGCCGCCGTCCTCGCCGCGGTCCTGGCCCTAGCCTCCGCGGTGACGACGGCGTACTGGACGCTCGGTGGGACGGCGCTGCTGGACACCGTCGGCGGGCAGCTGGAGTCCCTCGCCCGGGAGGGCGGCGGTGCGGCGGTCCTGCTCGGCGGCGCGGTCGTGGTCGCCAAGCTGGTGGCCGCCGTCCTGGCACTGGCGCTGCTGCGCCGCCCGGGACGCGCGGTGCGGGTGCTCGGCGGTCTCGCCGGCGTCCTGCTCACGCTGTGGGGCGGGGCCAACGTGCTGCTCGGTGGAGCGGTGCTCACCGGCGTGCTGGACCTGGGGCCGGTAGCCGACGAGCGGGCCCTGCGCTGGCACGTGCTCTGCTGGGACGCCTGGTTCCTGCTGTGGGGTCTCGCGCTGCTGACCGCGGTCGCCGCGAACCGGCGGGGTCAGCGCGGCGGGGCGGTGGAGCCGCGCAGCACCAGCTCGGGGTCGACCAGCTCCGCGCGCTGGACCGGGTAGTCGCCGGCCATCCCGGCGAGCTGCTCGAGCAGCAGCTCCGCCGCGCGCCGGGCCAGCAGCTCCGCCCGGTTGTCGACCGTGGTCAGCGGCGGGGACCACCAGGCGTAGAACGGCTCGTCCTCGGTGCAGATCACCGACAGGTGCTCCGGCACCGGCAGCCCGCTCCCGCCGATCACCGGCAGTGCGCCGAACGACGCCTCGTGGTTGCTGATCAGCAGCGCCGTCGGCGGCTCCGGCAGCGCCAGCAGCTCGGTGGCCGCCTGCCGGCCGAAGTCGGGGGTGAAGGGGCCGCGCAGCACCAGGTCCTCGAGCACCGGCACACCGGCGTCGGCCATCGCGCCGACGAAGCCGGCGTGGTGCAGCCGGCCGGAGGTGATGTGCGACGGGCCCTCGATCGCGGCGATCCGCACGTGCCCGAGCTCCAGCAGGTGGCCGGTGGCCACCCGGGCGGCGGTCTCGTAGGCCGACATGACCGACGGCGCCAGCGAACCGGGCACCTCGCGGTTCATCGTGACGACCGCCTGGCCCTCCTGCACGAGGGTGTTGACCAGCTCGGTGTTGGCACCCGTGCCCGCCACGACCACCCCGTCGAAGCGGTGCTGGCGCATGGTCTGCAGGAACGCCGCCTCACGCGCCGGGTCACCGCCGGTGGTGCAGACCAGCACCTCGTACTGCTCCTCGGCCGCCCAGGCCTGCAGCGTCTCGGCGATGGTGTGGAACGTCGCGGTGCGCAGGTTGTTCACCACCAGCCCGATCAGCCCGCTGCGCCGCGTGCGCAGCGCGCTGGCCATCCGGTTGGGCTGGTACCGCAGCGCCACCGCGGCGGCCTCGACCCGGGCGCGGGTCGAGGGCAGCACCGCGGGATGGCCGGACAGTGCCCGGCTGGCGGTGCTCGTGCTCACCCCGGCAGCGGCGGCCACGGAGTTCAGGGTCGCCGTCACAGGTGCTTCCTACCGGTGTCGGGGCGGCGCCGCACGGTCACCCCCCTGTCCGGGGCGAGGGTGTAGGTGTGCCGTCGGCGAGGACACATCGCCGGATGGGCCGAAAGACACATCGGTGGGTGTCTGTGCAGGTTAAGTGGGTGTTACGTCAGCCGCGCCCACCCGGCCGGGGCCGCGTCCGACCGCGGAGAAGCGTCGTACCCCCGTCGTACGGTCACCCGAGTTCCTCCACCGGGGGGTCGGCGAGAGGGGGAGACGTGTACGAGGTCGAGGGCGGGCTGGTGGTCAGCGCGAGCGACCTGACCGGTTTCCTGGAGTGCGAGCACCTCACCCGGCTGTCGGTGGAGGTCGCCCGGGGTCAGCGCGGCCGGCCGCCGGCGGTCGACCCGATGACCGCGCTGGTCGCCGAGCACGGCATCGCGCACGAGGCCCGGCACGTCCAGCGGCTGCGCGACCGCGGCCTGGACGTCGTCGAGATCGCCGGCGTCGCCGGCAAGGACGCCGCGGGGCTGCTCCGCGCGCAGGCCGAGACGCTCGCCGCCATGCGCGCCGGCGCCGACGTCGTCTACCAGGCCACCTTCTTCGACGGCACCTGGCGCGGGCACGCCGACTTCCTGCTCAAGCGCACCGACCGGGCCAGCGACCTGGGCCCGTGGGCCTACGACGTCGCCGACACCAAGCTCGCCCGGCGGATCAAGGTCCCCGCGCTGCTGCAGATGGCCCTCTACGGCGACCTGCTCGCCGGCCTGCAGGGCGTGCCGCCGGAGCTGCTCACCGTGGTCACCGGCGACCAGCAGGAGCTGGTCTTCCGCTACGCCGACGCGGCGGCCTACACCCGCGCGGCCCGCGCCCGCTTCCTGTCCCGGCTGGCCGACGGGGAGCTCGCGCCGCCGTACCCGAACGCGCACTGCGGGGTCTGCCCGTGGCGGGAGACCTGCACCGAGCGGTGGCGCGCCGAGGACTCGCTGTCGCTGGTCGCGACCATGCGCCGCGACCACGCCAACACCCTCGTCGAGGCCGGCATCCCCACCGTGGCCGCGCTCGGCGTCCGCCGGCCCGAGGAGCTCCCCGAGTCGATCGGCCGCACGTCGGCGCAGCGGCTGACCCAGCAGGCCCGGCTCCAGCTCGACGAGCGCACCACCGGGCTGCCCTCCTACGAGTTCCTCCCGCGCGAGGCCGGCCGCGGGTTCCAGCTGCTGCCCCCGCCCAGCTCCGGTGACCTCTTCTTCGACATCGAGGGCGACCCGTTCGCCGGTGACGCGGGCCTGGAGTACCTGTGGGGCGTCCTGGACACCGCGGGGCACTTCACCGCCCACTGGGGCTGCGACCCCGCCGCCGACGACCAGTCCGCCGCCGAGCGGGCCGCCTTCGAGGCCGTCGTCGACCAGCTGACCGCCGCGTACGCCGCCGACCCGACCATGCACGTCTACCACTACGCGCCCTACGAGCCGACCCGGCTGAAGACCCTGTCGGCGCGGCTGCGCACCCGGGAGGCCGAGGTCGACCGGCTGCTGCGCGCCGACGTGCTCGTCGACCTCTACGCCGTGGTCCGGCAGGGGCTGCGGCTGAGCAAGGAGTCCTACTCGATCAAGCAGGTCGAGGACTACTACCGCGGCCACACCCGGGCGCACGGCGCGCAGGTCTCCGACGCCGGCGAGAGCATCGTGGCCTTCGAGCGCTGGCTGGCCACCCGCGACCAGCAGCTGTTGGAGGAGATCGAGGCCTACAACCGCGACGACTGCGTCTCCACCCTCGAGCTGCGCGACTGGCTGGAGGAGCGGCGCACCGAGCTGCTCGCCGGTGGGGCCGGCCTGGCCCGGCCGCAGGACGGCGACCCCGACGGCTCGGCGGAGAACGCCGCGGCCCAGGTGCTGCGCGAGGCGCTGGAGGACCGGCTGCTCGCCGGGCTGCCCGAGACCGGTCGCACGCCCGAGCAGGAGGCCACCTGGCTGCTGGCCCAGCAGCTGGGCTGGGACGCCCGGGAGGCCCGCTCGGCGTGGTGGGAGTACTTCCGGCTGCGCGACCTCACCGCCGAGGACCTGGAACGGGAGAACCCGGCGCTGGGTCCGCTGGAGGGGGCGGAGCTGCTCGGGGTGAGCGGGCGGTCGGAGCACTGGCGCTACCGCTTCCCGCCGCAGGAGACCAAGGTGTCGGCCGGCAACCGCTACGAGCACCTGCTCGCCGCGGCCGACGGCACCCGCGCGACCAGCTCGGTGGTGGAGATCGACCCGACCGCCGGCTGGGTGGTGGTGGCCCGCCGTGCCGGTCTGGGAGCCGAGCACCCGACCGGTCTGCTGCCCACCTCCCCGCCCAGCGACAAGCTGTTCCGGGCCGCGCTGCACGACCTGGGCGAGCAGGTCGCCGGCAGCGGCATCGACGGGCCCGGCCCGTCCCGCGGGGCGCGCGACCTGCTGCTGCGCCGGCCGCCGCGGCTGCTGCCCGGGGCGCCGCAGCGCGAGCCGGGGGAGGGGTCGGCGGCCGCGGTGCAGCGGCTGGCCGGGCTGCTCGACGGCGGGGTGCTCGCCGTGCAGGGCCCGCCCGGTGCGGGCAAGACGTACACCGGTGCGCGGGCCGTGGTCGAGCTGGTCCGGGCCGGCCGCCGGGTCGGGCTCACCGCCTCCAGCCACAAGGTGATCGGCAACCTGCTCGACGCGGTGATGGTCGCCGCGCGGGAGGCGGGCGTGGCCGTGCGGGCGCTGCAGAAGGCCGACGACGCGCAGCGCTGCGGTGATGCGGACGTGCGCTGTGTCGGGTCGAACAACCAGGTGGTCGACGCCCTCGACGCCGGCGACGTCGACCTGGTCGCCGGTACCTCGTGGCTGTTCGTCCGGCCCGAGCTCGCAGGCCGGCTCGACGTGCTGGTGGTCGACGAGGCCGGGCAGCTGTCGCTGGCGCGCACGCTGGCCGTCAGCCGGGCGGCGGCCAACCTGGTCCTGCTCGGCGACCCGCAACAGCTGCGCCAGCCCGGCGCCGGCATCCACCCCGAGGGCGCCGACGTCTCCGCGCTCCAGCACGTGCTCGGCAGCGACGCGGTGCTCCCCGCCGACCGGGGCGTCTTCCTCGACCGCAGCTGGCGGATGGCGCCGGCGCTGTGCCGGGTCGTGTCCGACCTGTCCTACAGCGGGGAGCTGCAGCCGGCACCGGTCACCGCCGGCAACGCCCTCGACGTCCCCGCGCGGTGGGCGGCACCGGCGGGCATCGGCTGGGTCCCGGTGGTGCACGAGGGCAACGGGGCGGCCTCGCGCGAGGAGGCCGAGGTCGTCGCCGCGCTGGTCACGGACCTGATGGGCCGCCGGTGGCGCAGCGGCGGGGTCGACCGGGTCATGGGCCCCGCCGACGTCCTGGTGGTCACGCCCTACAACGCCCAGGTCAACCAGGTGCGCAGTGCGCTGGCCGCGGTCGGGCTGGCCGGGGTCGAGGTCGGCACGGTCGACAAGTTCCAGGGCCGGGAGGCGGCGGTCGCGGTGTTCTCCCTCGCCGCCTCCAGTGGTGCGCACGTGCCGCGGCGGCTGGACTTCCTGCTCGACCGGCACCGGCTCAACGTGGCGCTGTCCCGCGCCAAGACCGTCGCCTACCTGGTCGGCAGCCCGGCGCTGCTCACCTCGCCGGTGCAGACCCCGGACCAGCTGCGGCTGGTCAACGGCCTGTGCCGGCTGGTGGAGATCGCCACCGGCCGATGACCTCGCCCCCGGTCGACCTCCGGCACGCCCTGCGGCCGGCCCCGCCACCGGTCGACCTGCGCCGCGCACCGCCGCCGACGTCGGCGGCGGTGCGGGACAGGTTCCGCCGGCAGGGCCGCCGCGACACCGTGCCCGAGCTGGCCGTCCGCCGGCGGCTGCACGCCCGCGGTGTGCGGTTCCGGGTCGACGTCCGGCCCTGCCGGGACACCCGGGCCCGCGGCGACCTCGTGTGGAAGGGCCGGAAGCTGGTCGTCTTCGTCGACGGCTGCTTCTGGCACGCCTGCCCCACCTGCGGTCACCAGCCGAGCGCCAACAGTGCGTGGTGGGCGGAGAAGCTGGCCGCCAACACCGCGCGCGACCGGCGCACCGACGCCGTCCTCACCGGGCTGGGCTGGCGGGTGCTGCGGTTCTGGGAGCACGAGGACCCCGACGCGGTCGTCGACCGGATCTGTACCGAACTGGGTCGAAACCGGACCTCGACCACCGTTGGTCGGTTAGGCTAACCTCACCATCATCCGGTGGCGCCGTTGCCGGGACGACGACGTTCGGGAGACAGCGATGACCACCGCGTTGCGCGCGGCCGGAGCGACCGGCACGGCGGTCGCCGAGCGCGGTCTGCGCGTCGTGCAGGAGCCCATCGCCCCAGCGCCGGTCGCCGCTCCCGGCTACCGCTTCTTCCCGGTCACCGTCGCCCGCGTGCAGCGGCTGAGCCCGAGCTTCCTGCGGCTCACCCTCACCGGCCCCGAGCTCGCCCGCTTCGGCGCCGGCCGCGACGACCAGCGGATCAAGCTGGTGGTCTCCCGCGACGGCTCCTCGGTCGTCGACCTGCTCACCGACGGTCCCGGCTGGTACGCCGAGTACTGCGCCCTGCCCGACGAGGTCCGCCCGCACCTGCGCACCTACACCGTGCGCGCCGCCCGGCCCGACCGCGCCGAGCTCGACGTCGACGTCGTCCTGCACGGCGTCGACGGCGGCAACGCCGGCCCGGCCGCCAGCTGGGCCGCCGCAGCCCGGCCCGGCGACGCCGTCGTCGTCCTGGGGCCCGACCGGCCCCGTCCCCGCGGTGCCGGCAGCGGCCGCGCGTGGGGCGTCGAGTGGGCCCCGCCGGCCGACGGCACCCTGTTCCTCGCCGGCGACGAGACCGCCGTCCCGGCCATCAGCGCCATCCTCGAGGCGCTGCCGGGCGGTCGGCGCACCGTCGCGGTGCTCGAGGTCCCCGAGGCCGGCGACGTGCTGAGCCTGGACCTCGCCCCGGGCATCGAGGTGCACTGGCTGGTCCGCGGTCGCCGCGAGCACGGGGCCGCCCTCGGCCCGGCCGTGCACGCCGCGCTGTGCAGCCTGGGCCTGGCCCGGGCCGGTGCCGGGCAGGAGCCCGAGGACGTCGACCTCGACGGCGGCATCCTCTGGGAGGTCCCCGACGTGCGGCCCACCGGCTGCTACGCCTGGCTGGCCGGGGAGGCCGGCATGGTCAAGGCGCTGCGCCGCCGGTTGGTGCGCGACCTGGGCATCCCGCGCACCTCGGTGGCCTTCATGGGCTACTGGCGCCGGGGTGCGGCCGAGGGCGCCTGAGCCGCCCGCCGTTCGACCGCCCCGCCGCCGGGACCGCCCCGCCGGCGGGACCGCCTACCGTCGTCGTCGTGCGTCCCTTCCTGTTCGTCCTGCTGGTCCTGTTCGCGGTCTGGGTCGCCCTCACCGTGATCGGCATCATCGTCAAGGGCCTGTTCTGGCTGGCCGTGATCGGCGTCGTCTGCCTGGTCGTCACCGCCTACGCCGGGGGAGCCCGCCGCCGGTGACGGTGCTGCTCGTCGACGTCGCCAACACCGTCGGCGCCCGGCCCGACGGCTGGTGGCGGGACCGCGCCGGCGCGACGTTCCGGCTGCTCGGCCGCCTCGCACTGCTGCCCGGCCGCACCCCGGCCGGCCCCGACGGGACGCCGCTGCCGGTCACCGCGCTGGTGGCCGTGGTCGAGGGCCGTGCGCGCGACATCGCCGCCCCGGCCGGCCTGCGGCTGGTCCGTGCCGCCGGCAGCGGGGACGACGCCCTGGTCCAGGTGGCCGCCGAGCTGGCCGGAGCGGACCTGCTGGTGGTCACCGCCGACCGCGGTCTGCGCGCCCGGCTGCCCGCCGGTGCCCGCACCGCCGGCCCGGGCTGGCTGCTCACGGTCACCGACCAGGCGGCCGGTGCCGATCAGGAGCAGGATCGGCGTCCGTGAGCGTCAAGAAGTTCCTTAACGACCCTGACGACCTGGTGGTCGAGGCGCTGGAGGGCCTGGTCACCGCCTCGGCCGGCCGCCTCCGCCTGCACCGCGACCCGCTGTGGCTGCAGTCCGCGGCCGGGGACGACGCCCGCCGCGTCGCGCTGGTCTCCGGCGGCGGCTCCGGGCACGAGCCGCTGCACAGCGGCTTCGTCGGCCCCGGGATGCTCGACGCCGCCGTCCCCGGCGCGGTCTTCGCCAGCCCCACCGCGCTCCAGGTGGTCGCCGCCGTCCGTGGCGTCGACCGCGGGGCCGGGGTGCTGCTGATCGTGAAGAACTACACCGGCGACGTGCTCAACTTCCGCATCGCCGCCGAGATCGCCGCCGAGGAGGGCATCGAGGTCGAGACCGTGCTGGTCGACGACGACCTGGCCAGCGAGTCCGACGACGGCCCGGGCCGGCGCGGCACCGCGGCGACCGTGGTCGTGGAGAAGGTGTGCGGCGCCGCCGCCGCGCGGGGGCTGCCGCTGGCCGAGGTGGCTGCGCTCGGCCGCCGGGTCGTGGCCGGCGCCCGCAGCATGGCCGTCGCGCTGGAGGGCGCGGTGCACCCGGGGGAGGACGTGCGCTCCTTCGACCTGGCCGCCGACGAGGTCGAGCACGGTGTCGGCATCCACGGCGAGCGCGGCATCGACCGCCGGCCGATGGCCTCGGCGCACGAGCTGGTCGGCGCGCTCACCACGCCGCTGGTCGACGCGATCGGGCTGGCCGAGGGCGACCGGGCCGTCGTCGTGGTCAACGGCCTGGGCTCCACCCACCTGCTCGAGCTCTACGTCGTCTTCCGCGAGGTCGCCGCGCTGCTGGAGGCCCGCGGGATCGCCGTGGCCCGCAGCCTGGTCGGCCCCTACGTGACCGCCCTGGACATGGCCGGCGCCTCGGTCACCCTCGTCCGCGCCGACGACGAGCTGCTCGGGCTCTGGGACGACGCCGTCACCACCACCGCGCTGACCTGGGAGACCCGATGACCGCCACGCTGGACCGCGCCGCCGCCCGCCGCTGGGTGGACGCCTTCGCCGCCGACTTCGAGACCCAGCGCGAGCGGCTCACCGAGCTCGACCGGGCCGCCGGCGACGGTGACTTCGGCGCCAACCTCCGCTCGGCGCTGCGCAAGGTGGAGACCCGGCTGGCCGCGGACCCGCAGACCGCCCGCGCGGTGTTCGGCGCGGTCTCCGACGCCTTCCTCGACACCGGCGGCACCAGCGGGCCGCTGTTCGGCATGTGGTTCCGGGCGCTGTCCCGAGCACTGCCGGAGAGCGACCCGGCCGACCTCACCCAGCTGGCCGAGGGCGTGCGGGAGGGCACGGCCACCGTGCAGCGGCTGGGTGGCGCCGAGGTGGGCGACAAGACGATGGTCGACGCGATGGTCCCGGCGGCAGCCGCGCTCACCGACGCCGCGGGCGCCGGGCACGGGCTGACCGCGGCGGCCGAGGCCGCGGAGTCCGGCGCCGCCTCGACCGAGGAGCTCATCGCCCGGCGGGGGCGGGCCAGCTACGTCGGGGAGGTCGCCCGCGGGGTGCTCGACCCCGGTGCGCTCGCCGTCGCGCTGTTCTTCCGGGCCGGCGCCCGCGCGCTCGACGGCTGACGTCGTCGGGCGCCCGCGCGGTCGAGGGCTGACGTCGCCGGGCGCCCGCGCGCTCGACGGCCGAGGCCGTCGGGCAGGGTGGCGGCATGACCGGGATCCCGCCGTCCGCGGTGCGTGCCGCCGCCGACCTCGCCTCCACCGCGCTGGCCGCGGTCACCCCCGACCGGCTGACCGCACCGACGCCCTGCCGCGACCTCGACGTCCGTGCGCTGCTGGACCACCTGGCCTGGGCCGCGGTGCTGTCCCAGCTCGCCGCGGTGCGCACGCCGCTGCAGCACGACTGGAGCAGCCTGACCCCGGCGCCGTTCCTCGACGGTCTGCCGGTGGAGCAGTGGGCGGCCGCCATTCCGGTCGAGCTGGACACCGCCGCCGACGCGTGGGCCGACCGCGCGGCCTGGGAGGGCGAGACGCTGATGGGCGCGGCTCCGATGCCGGCGTCGGTCGTCGGCGCCATGATGCTCGCCGAGTTCGTGCTGCACGGCTGGGACCTCGCCCGCGCGATCGGGGCGCCCTACGACGTCCCGGCCGCGCTGGGCGAGGCCACCCTGGCCGCGGTCGTCCCGATCGCGCAGCTGGGCCGCGACGGCGGCTGGTTCGGCCCCGAGGTGCCGGTGGACCCGAGCGCGCCGGCCGTCGACCGCGCGCTGGGGCTCACCGGCCGCGACCCGGCCTGGACGCCCTGACGGTCAGGCCGGCGGCTTGACCAGGGTGAGCCGGGTCGAGCGGCGCCGGCCGGGCAGGCAGGCCACCGCGGCCAGGGTCAGCGCGACGCCGTCCTCGATCAGCCCGGCCCGCAGCGCGGGCATCCGGGTGCCGGCCCACTGCCGCCATGCCAGGCCACCGAAGGACCCGGCGGCCGAGCCGACCATGCCCGCGACCACGGGCCAGGCGGCGTTGGCGCCCTGCCGCCGGGCCAGCAGCCCGGCGCCCGTCGCACCACTGGCCAGCCGGGGCGGCAGCCCGGCACCGCTGGTGCGGTCGGGGGTGTTCGGCTGCTTGTCGGCGTACAGCTCGCCGCCGAGGGAGGCCAGCGACGCGATCTTCTTCAGCGAGCCGGTGTCCCGGGCGGTGAGCGTGGGCGCGGCCAGGCCCAGCGAGCTGCGGCTGCCGGTCGCGATGCCCAGCAGCAGCGACCGGCGCACCAGGTCGGCCGAGGCCCCCTGCCGGGGCAGCACCCGCTCCTCCGGCGTCGGCAGCCCCTGCACGACGGCCTGCACCGCGGCGCCGTAGGCCAGGTGCGGCAGGGCGTCGGCGATCCAGTCCTCGCGCGACCAGGTGCGCGGGTCGCTCACCCCGAGGAGCGCGACCGGGACGTCGGTGGTGGCCATCGACGCGGCGCCCTTGACCATGGTGCCGACGGGGAAGGGCATCCGCACCCCTGCGGCGCGGACGGCGCTGGACACCACGCCGACGGTCAGCCCGTTGGCGATGCCCAGCAGCGCACCGAGCCCGGTGGCCCGGCTCTCCCGCTCACCGCCCGAGCCGGTCAGCCGCTGCCCGGTGGCGGCGAGCAGCGCCTGGACGGTCTGCTGCGGGACGGTGCTCGCCGGGCGGCCGCGCAGGGTCATGTCGAGGTAGGTGGCGGCGGTGAGGGCGGTGGTGCCGGCGGCGCCCGCCAGCAGCCCCCGCGTCAGGGTCCCGGTCATCGTCCGAGCCTGCGTGCCCCGGGCCTGCTCGGCAACCGCAGCGGCCCGGGGTTGGCACCGGGTGGCCCACGGGCCAGGCTTGCTCCCCGTGACCACCGCTCCCGTGCACCTGTCGACCTGGCCGACGCCGCTGGACCCCGCGCCCCGGCTGGCCGCCGCCCTCGGCTTGGAACCCGGTGACCTGTGGGTCAAGCGCGACGACCTGACCTCCTTCGCCGGCGGCAACAAGGTGCGCAAGCTGGAGCACCTGGTGGGCGAGGCCGAGGCCGCCGGCGCCACCGTGCTGGTCACCACCGGCGGCGTGCAGAGCAACCACGCCCGGATGACCGCCGCCGCCGCGGCGGTGCGCGGTCTGTCGGCGGTGCTGGTGCTCACCGGGGACGCCGACGCCGCCCGCCCGGGCAACCTGGCGCTGGAGGAGCTGTTCGGCGCCCGGGTGGTGCTCGTCGGCCCGGACGAGGACGCCGGGGCGCGGATCGCCGTGATCGCCGCCGAGCTGCGGGAGGCCGGCGAGGTGCCCGCCGTGCTGCCGCTGGGCGGCTCCACGCCGACCGGTGCCCGCGGGTACCTCGCCTGCGCCGGAGAGCTGGCCGAGCAGGCCCCCGACCTCGACACCGTGGTGGTCGCCGTCGGCTCCGGCGGCACCATGGCCGGGCTGGTCGCCGGGCTGGGCGCGGAGCGGGTGCTGGGCGTCGACACCGGTGCCGTGCCCGACCCGGTGGAGCGCGTCACCGACCTGGCCACCGCGCTGGGTGCGACGGTCGGGGAGCTCCGGCTGCGGCGGGACCAGGTGGGGGAGGGCTACGGCGCGCTCACCGAGGCCGGCGCCACCGCGATGCGCACCGCCGCGCGCACCGAGGGCCTGGTGCTCGAGCCGGTCTACACCGGCAAGGCGATGGCCGGGCTGATGGCCGCGGTCGCCGACGGCAGCGTGCGGCCGGGCCGGCGCACGGTCTTCCTGCACAGCGGCGGGCTGCCGGGCCTGTTCGGTCACCCGTACGCCGCCGAGCTGGCCGCCTGGGCGCTGGGGAGTGCGTGAACGTCGTGTTCCGTTCCGTCGCACCCCGTTGACGGGGCCCGCACCCGGGCGGTGAGGTGGCCCGGTGACCACCCGCCGGACGACGCTGGCCGGGCACACGTACGAGTTCGCCTCGCTGTCGGACCTGCTGGCCAAGGCCTCCCCGGCCCGCTCCGGTGACGTGCTGGCCGGCGTGGCCGCGGAGTCGCAGGCCCAGCGCGTCGCCGCGCAGCTGGTGCTCGCCGACGTGCCGCTGGCGGCCTTCCTCACCGAGCAGGTGGTCGGCTACGACGAGGACGACGTCACCCGGCTGATCGTCGACACGCACGACCCGGTCGCGTTCGCCCCGGTCGCGGGCCTCACGGTGGGGGAGTTCCGCGACTGGCTCCTGGCCCGGGCCGCCGAGCGCGACGAGACCGCGATCAGCTCGCTGGCCCGCGGGCTCACCCCGGAGATGGTCGCCGCGGTGTCCAAGCTGATGCGCACCGCCGACCTGGTCGCCGTGGCCCGCCGCACCCGTGTCGTCACCGGGCTGCGCAGCACCCTCGGCCTGCCCGGGCGGCTGGCGTCCCGGCTGCAGCCCAACCACCCCACCGACGACCCGCTCGGGGTGACCGCCTCGATCCTGGACGGGCTGCTGCACGGCAGCGGCGACGCCGTCATCGGCATCAACCCGGCCACCGACTCCCCGGCGCAGACGATCGCGCTGCTGGAGCTGGTCGACGCGGTGATCGCCCGCTACGAGATCCCCACCCAGTCCTGCGTGCTCGCCCACGTGACCACCACGCTGCGGGCCCTGGACGCCGGCGCCCCGGTCGACCTGGTGTTCGCCTCGATCTCCGGCACCCAGGCGGGCAACCGGGGCTTCGGCATCACGCTGGACCAGCTGGCCGAGGCCCGCGCCGGGGCGCTGGAGCTGCGCCGCGGGACGGTGGGGCAGCAGGTCACCTACTTCGAGACCGGGCAGGGCTCGGCGCTGTCGGCCGACGCGCACCGCGGCGTCGACGGGCGTGCGGTCGACCAGCAGACCCTGGAGTGCCGCGCCTACGCCGTCGCCCGCCATTTCGACCCGCTGCTGGTCAACACCGTCGTCGGCTTCATCGGCCCGGAGTACCTCTACGACGGCAAGCAGGTCGTGCGGGCCGGGCTGGAGGACCACTTCTGCGGCAAGCTGCTCGGCCTGCCGATGGGCGTCGACGTCTGCTACACCAACCACACCGACGTCGACGGCGACGACACCGACGCCCTGCTGCTCCTGCTGGGGGCGGCCGGCTGCGCGTTCGTCATCGCCGTCCCGGGCTCGGACGACGTGATGCTGCACTACCAGTCGCTGTCGTTCACCGACGTGCTCACCGCCCGCTCGGTGTTCGACCTGCGGCCCGCGCCGGAGTTCGAGGCGTGGCTGGCGCGGATGGACCTGCTCGACGACGCCGGCCGGGTGCGCGACCTGGCGCCCGACGCCCCCGCGGCCCGCGCCCTCCTCGCCGCCGCCCGCCCGTGACCGACGCGCAGCGGAGTGGACCCGTCGACGTGAGCGCGACCGGTCCGCTCCGCTCAGACGCCGGGGACTCGTGGTCGGTGCTGCGGGGGGCGACCCGGGCGCGGGTGGCGCTGGGCCGGGCCGGGGACGGGCTGCCCACCGCTCGGGAGCTGGAGTTCCGGGCCGCGCACGCCGCCGCGCGGGACGCGGTGCACACCGCCCTGGACGCCGGCCGGGTGCGCGCCGCGCTGGCCGCGGCCGGCGTCGGGCTGGACGTGGTCGAGGTGCACAGCGCGGCGCCGGACCGCACCACCTACCTGCAGCGGCCGGACCTCGGACGCCGGCTGGCCGAGGGCACCGCGCTGCCCGCCGGGGAGCACGACCTGGCGCTGGTGGTCGCCGACGGGCTCTCGCCGCGGGCGGTGCACGAGCACGCCGCGGGCACGGTCGCGGCGGTGCTCGAGCGGCTGCCGGGCTGGTCGGTGGCCCCGGTCGTCGTGGCGCACCAGGCGCGGGTGGCCCTCGGCGACCCGGTCGGACAGGCGCTGGGTGCCGCGATCGTCGTCGTCGCGGTGGGGGAGCGGCCGGGGCTGAGCTCGGCGGACAGCCTGGGGCTCTACCTGACGCACGGGCCGCGACCGGGGCGGGCGGACTCCGAGCGGAACTGCATCTCCAACGTCCGGCCACCGCACGGGCTGGGCTACGCGCAGGCCGCGGACACGCTGGTCGGGCTGCTCCAGGCCGCCCGGGCGCTGGGCGCCTCCGGCGTGGTGCTCAAGGACGAGGGGCCGGCGCTGTCGGCGGGATGAGCCACCCCGCGGACGCTCGTGCTCTGCTCACCCGGGGTGAGCAGAGCACGAGCACCCGGAGCGAGGTCCCGGGGAGCTCGTGCTCTGCTGTCAGGGTGGCAGCAGAGCACGAGCTCCTGGAAGAGGTGCCCGGGAGCTGCTGCCGTCCTGCCGTGGTGGCAGCGGAGCACCAGCCGCGCCGGGGCCGCGGGGGTCAGCCGGCGTAGGAGCCGGAGCTGAGGTCCTCCAGCAGCGACGGGCCGGTGGGGGCCCAGCCGAGCTCGGCGCGGGCCCGGGCGCCGGTGGCCTGCTGGGAGATGTCCAGCGCGCCGGCCAGCACCCCGAGGCGGGCCTCGGTGTCGGCCTCGGTGGAGGCCACGGTGCGCTCGTCGAGCCCGGCGCCGCGGCTGGCCGCCGCACCGATCTCGGCCACCGTCGGGTTCTGGCCGTTGACGCCCAGGTAGTAGGCGCCGGGAGCAGCCTCGGTCAGCGCGGCGACGTAGAGCCGGGCGAGGTCCTCGGTGTGCACCGTCGTCCAGGTCTGCTCGCCGCTGCCGGGGAGCACGAGGGCGCCGTCGTCGGTGCGCGGGCCGTCCTTGACCACGTTCGGCAGGCCGAGGCCCCGGCCGTAGACGATGCCGGGGGCGATGACGACCGAGCGCACGCCGTCGTCGGCCGCGGCGCGCACGCGGGCGTCCAGCGGCAGCCGCCAGGACGTGAGCGCCGGCGGGGCGAAGGGGGTGTCCTCGTCGATCGTGCCGGCGCCGTGCACCCACACGCCGCTGGTGTGCACGTAGGGCTTGTTGCTGCCGGCCAGCGCGGGCAGCACGGCGTCGAGAAGGGCGGCGTCGCGGTCGGCGTCCTTGCCGTCGGCGGTGGCCGCGGTGTGGACGAAGCCGTCGGCGGTGCGGGCGGCCTCGGCCAGCAGGCCGGCGTCCTCGACGGAGCCGCGGACGACGGTCGCGCCGGCGGCCTCGAGGGCCCGGGCGGAGCTGTCGCTGCGGGCGAGTGCGTGCACGGTGTGGCCGTCGGCCAGGAGAGCGGAGAGGAGAGCAGAACCCACGAGCCCGGTGCCACCGGTGAGGAAGACGTCCATGCCCGCTCCAAGCGTTGCGCGGGCCAACGGATTCCCGTCAGAACCGGCGCAGCGGGCCGATCCTCATCACGGCGCTGAGCAGCGCCTCCGTCGGGTGCCGGCGCGGCGGTTCGACCTCGGCCGGCCAGTCCGGCGCCAGGTCGGGGTCGAGGGAGAGGTCCGCGGTCGCGGCCACCCGGCCCTGCAGCCGGGCCCGCACCTCCTCGGCCGAGTAGGCCCGCCGGGACCGCTCGTGGCGGGCGAGCACCGCACCGGTCGCGGCGACGCCGACGATCCCGGCGACTCCGAGCAGCTTCGACATCCGCATGAGGCGGTAGCGTAGTGACGTGGCTCACTCTCGTGTGGTCTCGCGTCCCTCCGTCCCGGCCCTGTCGCTCGCCCAGGCCGTCGAGCTGACCCGCACCGGCGACGTCTGGGTGTTCCGTGGCGGGTCGCTGGCCGACCGGGCCATCCAGACGGTCACCAACGCCCCGGTCAACCACGTGGGCATGGCCGTCGTGCTGGAGGACCTGCCCCCGCTGCTGTGGCACGCCGAGCTCGGGCACTCCCTCGTCGACGTGTGGTCCGGCCGGCACCAGCGCGGGGTCCAGCTGCACGACCTGTCCGACGCCGTCTGCGTGTGGTCCAAGCGGTACGGCCAGCAGGGGTGGCTGCGTCAGCTGGTCGGGCCGGCCGACGACGGCGGGGTGACCCGGGAGATGGAGGACGCCGTCCTGCGCACCGTCGCCCGCCTCGACGGCAAGCCGTTCCCGACCACGCGCCACCTGGCCCGCGGCTGGGTCAACGGCCGGCTGCGGCGGCACCAGACCAACGACACGGTCTTCTGCGCCGAGCTGGTCGCGGCCACCTACACCGCGATGGGGCTGCTGGCCGCCGACCGGCCGCTGAACGCCTACGACCCGGGGAGCTTCTGGTCCGGCGACGACCTGCCGCTCCTCGGCGCGCAGCTGGGGGAGGAGATCCGGGTCGACGTCCCGGCCGGGCCGGTCTGCGGCTGAGCGGTCAGACCCGCACCCAGCGCTCCACCAGCGACACGATGGCCGCCACCCTGGCCGCGACGTCGGCGCTGTCGCCGAGGGTGAGCACGGCCCGGTCGGTGTCGGCCCAGCGCAGCAGCCCGGTGTCGTCGCCGAAGGTGAACCCCGCGGTGTCCTGCGGCCTGGCTCCGCGGTGGAAGACCAGCTGCAGGTGGTCGACGGGGAAGAGCCGGAAGGTCACCCGGTCCACGCCGTCGGCGCAGAAGCTCGGCGCCCGCCACTTCACGTGCTCGGTGAGGTCGGCGGCCGAGGCCATGATCGCGGCACGCAGCCGGCGGACGTCGTCGGCCCGGGGGTGGTCGAGCTCGGCCAGGAACTCGTCCACCGTCTGCTGTGCCATGCCCCCAGCGTCCTCCCCGGGCTCAGCGGTGCGCGGCCGCCACGGTGGACGCGCCGGTGAGCACCAGCTCGGTGTCCCGCTCGCCGGCCACCGCCGGGTCGTGGGTGACGCAGACGACCAGCCGATCGGCCAGAGCGCGCCGCAGGTCGGCCACGAGCGCGGCGGCGGTGGGCGGGTCCAGGTGTGCGGTCGGCTCGTCGAGCAGGACGACGTCCCGGTCGGCCAGCAGCGCCCGGGCCACGGCGAGCCGGCGCCGCTCCCCGCCGGACAGCGCGGTGCCCCCGGCGCCGACCGGGGTGTCCAGGCCGGCGGGCAGCTCGGCCAGCAGCCCGCCGAGCCCGGCGTCGGTCAGTGCCCGGCGCATCGCCTGCTCGCCGTCGGCGCCGGTGAGCTCGCCGCGCGGCCGGGCCAGGGCGAGGTTGGCCCGCAGTGAGGCGTCGAAGACGTGCGCGTCCTGCGGGCACCAGGCGATCGCGCCCTGCACGTCGGCGCGGGTGAGCCGGTCGGCCGGCACCGGACGGCGGCCGTCGCCTAGCACGTAGTCGCCCGAGGCCGGCCGCAGCGAGGCCATCAGCACCGACAGCAGCGTCGACTTGCCCGAGCCCGACGGGCCGGTGACCACCAGCCAGCCCGAGCCCGCGGTGGCCACCAGGTCGAGGTCGGTGAGCACGGCAGGGCGGCCGGGCCAGCCGGCCGTGAGGTGCTCGGTGGCGAGCTCGCGCACCGGCCGCGGTACGGCGAGCCGGTCGGCGGGTGCGGGATCGGCGGCGACCGGCTCGGCGAGCACCGCCTCGACCCGGGCGCGGGCGTCGTGCCAGGCCAGCCGGTGGCGGGCGGCGGCGCCGATCGCGGTCAGCGGCTCCAGCATCGCCAGCGGCGCCAGCGCGAGGACGGCGGCGACCGGTGCCGACAGCTCCCCGGCACGCACCGCGGCCCCGGCCACGCCGATCGCCAGCACGGCGGCCGAGCCGGTGGCCAGCACGGCGACCGCGTCCGCGACGGCGGCCGCGGTGGCCCCGGCGCGGGCGGCCCGGCCCTGGCGGCGGCCGAGGGCGTCCAGGCGGTCGACCTCGCGGGCGGCCAGGCCGTGCACCCGCAGGTCGGCGGCGGCCTCCAACGTCGCGCTGGTCTCCCGCAGGGTCACCGTCTGCAGCTCCGCAGCGGTGCGCGCGACGCCGCGGTCGGCCCAGCGGTGCACCGCCAGGACGGCGAGCACCGCGGCGGCGACCACCGCACCGACCAGCAGACCGGCCCGCGCGTCGAGCACGGTGAGCGCAGCCGTCGTCCCGGTGAGCACCACGGCCGAGACCAGCGGCGGGGTGACCACCCGCACCGAGAGGTCCTGCAGCAGGCCGACGTCGCCGACCACCCGGGCCAGCGCGCGGCCGGGGGTCCGGTCGGCGGCCGGGCCCTGGGCGATCAGTGCGCTCCACAGCTGCAGCCGGGTGCGCCCGGCGAGCTGGAACGCCGCGTCGTGGGTGGCCAGCCGCTCCAGCCACCGCAGCAGCGCCCGGCCCAGCCCGGAGGCGCGGACGGCGACGATGGCGACCATCAGGGTGAGGATCTGCGGCTGCTCGGCGGCCCGCACGATCAGCCAGCCCGACACCGCGGTGAGTGCGATGCCGAACGCCGAGGACGCGGCTCCGGCGGCGACGGCGCGCGCGACCGCCCGGCGCGGCCAGCTCAGCCCCGCCGTCCCGGCCGCGGGGGTCGCCCCGGTGACCGGCCCGGTCTCGACCGGGGCAGGGGTGGTCACCCCTGCCCCCCGGGGCGCGGCGGCGGGGACGGTGGTCAGCTCCGGGACGCCGGTGCGGGCCGGGAGGTCGACGGTGCGGTCGGCGAGCGCGGCCAGCGACGGCTCATGGGTGACCAGCACGGTGCACAGCGAGCCGCGCAGCCCGTGCAGCAGCTCGGCGACCCGGGCGGTGGCAGCGGCGTCGAGGGCGGCGGTGGGCTCGTCGAGGAGCAGCACCCGGGCGCCGCGCTGCACCCGCACCAGCGCGCGGGCCAGCGCGACCCGCTGCAGCTCACCGGGGGACAGCGTGCGGCAGGCGCGGTCGCGCAGGTGCTCGGCACCGACCCAGGCCAGCGCGGTGTCGGCGAGCTCGGTCGCCCGGTCGTCGGTCCCGGCGTGCCGCTGCAGCTCCTCGAGCACGGTGTCGGCCACGGTGGCGGGGAACTGCGGGACGACGGCGACGTCGTCGGGCCGCAGCACGGTGCCGGAGACGGTCGCGGTGCCGCCGTCGGCCAGCTGCCCGGCGAGGACGGCGAGCAGCGTGGACTTGCCCGACCCGCTGGGGCCGCGGAGCGCGAGCAGCTCGCCGGGCGCGACGGTGAGGTCGACGGCGTCCAGGGCGGGGGTGCCGCGGCCGGGGAAGGTGACGGTGAGGCCGGTGACGGTGACCCCGCGCAGGCCGCCGTCGGGAAGTGCGCCGACGACCGGCCGGGGGCTCGGGGTGGCGAGCACGGCGCGGCCTGCGGCGGCGGCCTCGGCGGCGTCCTCGGAGGCGTGGTGGGCCGAGCCCAGGGCACGCAGCGGGGCGAACGCCTCCGGCGCCAGCAGCAGCGCGAGCAGCCCGACGGAGAGGTCGAGGGTGCCGTGGGTCAGCCGCAGGCCCACCGTGACGGCGACCAGCGCGACCGACAGGGTGGCCAGCACCTCGAGCACGAGCGCGGACAGGAAGGCCACGCGCAGGGTGGCCAGGGTGCGGCGGCGGTGGTCCTCGCCCAGGTCGGCGAGCGCGGTCAGCTGGTCGGCGGCCCGGCCGAGCCCGACCAGCACCGGCAGCCCGCGCACCAGCTCCGCGACGTGCCCGGCGATGCGGTCCAGCGCGCGGGCGGCCTGCGCGGTCTCGTCGCGGGTGTGCAGCCCGACCAGCGCCATGAACAGCGGCACCAGCGGCAGGGTGACCGCGACCAGCACCGCCGACAGCCAGTCGGTGACGCCGAGGACCACCAGCAGCACCGGCGGGACGACGACCGTCTGGGCGAGCGCGGGGAGGTAGGTGGCCAGCGCGGGCCCGAGGTCGTGCAGCCGGGTGGTGGCCAGCAACGCGGCCGGCCCGGTGCCGCCCGCGGTGGTCACCGCCTCGCCCTCACCGGCCAGCAGCCGGGTGAGCAGCTGCCGGCGCAGGGTGTCCTCGGCCCGGCGGGCGTCACGGGTGGCGAGCACGCTGCCCAGCCCGCCGGCCGCGGCCCGCACGGCGGCGCCGGCCAGGGCCACCAGCAGCGCCGTGCCCGGCGTCGTCCCGGCGGCGACGTCGGCGATCGCGCGGGCCAGCCCGGCGGCGAGCAGCACCACACCCACGGTCTGCACCAGCGCGAGGACGGCGGCCCGCACGAGCGCCCCGGTCAGCCCTGGCACCCCGGCCAGCGCCCCCAGCGGCCCCCGCCCCTCTCGGCCGCCGGTCATGCGGGGACCTCCTCCGCGTACGGGGCCTCCGCGGCGAGGCGCGCCCGGAAGACCCAGTAGGTCCAGGCCTGGTAGCCCAGCACGACCGGCAACCCGATGCCGGCGGCCCAGGTCATGATCGTGAGGGTGTAGTCGCTGACCGAGGCGCCGGTGACGGTGATGTCGAAGGCGCTGCTGATCGTGGACGGGACGACGACGGGGAACGCGGCACCGAAGATGGTCGCGGTCGAGGCCAGCAGCACCACCGCCCAGGCGGCGAACGCCTGGCCTTCGCGGTCGACCCGGATCCGGGCCCAGGCCACCAGCACGGCGAGTGCGGCGACCAGCCAGAGGACGGCGGTGAACGCGTTGCCGCCGCGCAGGTGCACCAGGCCGGCCCAGGCCAGCAGCGGCAGGGCCGCCACCAGCGCCCAGCGCTGGGCGAAGGCGCGGGCGGCCAGCCGCAGCGGGCCGTCGGTCTTCAGCGCCAGGAAGACCGCGCCGTGCACCAGGGAGAACGCGAGGACGGCGACCGCGCCGAGCACCGCCGGCCAGCCGATCCCGGCGAAGGCCCCGCCCACCCGGTTGCCGTCGGCGTCGATCGGCAGGCCCAGGGTGGTGGCACCCAGGGCCGCGCCGATGCCGAGCGCGGCGATCAGCGAGCCGGTGGTGATGACCCGGGTCCAGGTGGCGTCCCAGCGCTCGGTGTGGTGCGAGTGCCGCCACTCGAAGGCCACCGCCCGGACGATCAGCCCGACCAGCACCAGCACGAAGGGCAGGTAGAGGGCCGGCAGCCAGGTGGCGTACCAGCCGGGGAAGGCAGCGAACACCGCGCCGACGGCGGTGATCAGCCAGACCTCGTTGCCGTCCCACAGCGGGCCGATCGAGCGCAGCATCAGGTGCCGGTCGGTCTTGCTGCGGCCGAGCACCGGCAGCAGGGCGGCGACGCCGAAGTCGAAGCCCTCCAGCAGCAGGAAGCCGCTCCAGAGCACGGCGACGGCGATGAACCAGACGGTCTGCAGGTCCACGGTCAGCTCCTCAGTACGCGAAGGACAGGACGTCGTCGTCGGCGGTGCGGCGCTCGTCCCGGCCGCCGGGCAGGTCGTCGTCCGGCGTCCCCTCGGGGGTGTGCCCGGGGGTGGGGGCGCCGTCGGCGGTGGTGATGCCGCGGCGGACGAACCGCACGAGCAGCCAGGCCTCGACGATGGCCAGGGCGCCGTAGAGCAGGGTCAGCCCGATCATCGAGGTGAGCATCTCGCCGGCGCCGACGCCGCGGGAGACGGCCTGGGCGGTGAAGAAGTACACCTGCTCGGCCCGCGGGACGTCGGGGTTGGGGTAGACGACGAAGGGCTGGCGGCCCATCTCGGTGAAGACCCAGCCGGCCGCGTTGCCGACGAAGGGCGCACCCACCGCGACCAGGGCGGTGGTGACCCCGAGCCGGGAGGTCGGTACCCGGCCCTTGCGGGTGGTCCAGAGCGCGAGGAACGCGACCCCGGCCGAGGCGATGCCCATGCCGACCATCAGCCGGAAGTTCCAGTAGGTGGTGGCCAGCAGCGGGGTGTAGTCGATCGGCTGGCCGGCCTGGTCGCCGAACGACGGGTCGTCGGGGTAGGTGGCGCCGTAGGTGGCCGCGTACTCCTGCTGCAGCTGGTTGACCCCGGGCACGGCGGTGGAGAAGTCGTCGTGGGCCAGGAAGGACAGCAGGTAGGGGACGGTGAAGGAGTGCACGTCGTCGCACTCCTGGCTGCCGAACTTGCTCCAGGCGAAGATCGAGAACGGTGCGGGGGCGGCGGTCTCGCACAGCGCCTCGGCCGAGGACATCTTCAGCGGCTGCTGCTCGTACATCAGCTTGCCCTGCAGGTCACCGGTGATCCCGACGAGCACGAACGCCGCGAGGGAGACGAACCCGCCGAGCCGGACCGAGCGCCGCCACACCGAGTGGTCGACGTCGGTGGTGGGCCGGCCGGCGAGCGTGCGCTGGCGCAGGTGCCACAGGCCCACGCCGACCAGCGCGGCCCCGGCGACCATGAGCGCGCCGGCGATGGTGTGGCTGAAGGCGGCCAGCGCGGTGTTGTTGGTCAGCACGGCGAGGAAGTCGACCTGCTGGGGGCGGCCGGTGGCCGGGTCGGTGACGACGCCGACCGGGTGCTGCATCCAGGAGTTGGCCGCGATGATGAAGTAGGCGCTGGCGATCGAGCCGAGCACCGCCGCCCACAGCGTGGCCAGGTGCACCTTCTTCGGGATGCGGCCCCAGCCGAAGATCCACAGGCCCAGGAAGGTCGACTCGAGGAAGAAGGCGAGCAGGGCCTCCATGGCCAGCAGGGAGCCGAAGACGTCGCCGACGAAGCGGCTGTACTCGCTCCACGCCAGGCCGAACTGGAACTCCTGCACGAGGCCGGTGGCCACGCCGAGCACGAAGTTGATCAGGTAGACGCGGCCCCAGAAGCGGGTCATCCGCAGCCACTCGGGCTTGTCGGTGCGCACCCACATCGTGTGCATGACCGCGACCATGAGCCCCAGGCCGATGGTCAGCGGGACCATGAGGAAGTGGTAGACGGTGGTGATGCCGAACTGCCAGCGGGCGATGTCCAACACGTCCACGGCGACCTCCCCGGTTGCTGTCGTACGATCTACACGTTCTTTCTACGCCGAGTAGAAGAAGCTTTCTACGATTCGTAGAAGACACGCCGTGTGAGCTGGCAGACAGCTGCTGACAGGAGATCGATGAACACCCTGGGTGACCTGGAGCGCTCCGTGCTGGAGCACCTGTGGGCCGTCGGCGGCCCCCGCACGGCCACCCAGCTCAAGGACGACCTGGCCGACCGCGGCCTGGCGCTGACCACCGTCCACACCGTGCTGACCCGGCTGGAGTCCAAGGGCTTCGTCGCCCACGACGAGGCCCGCCCGCGGCAGTTCCGCGCCGTGGGCACCCGCGAGGAGCACGTCGCCGAGCTGATGCACGAGGTGCTCGGCCAGGCCGGCGACCGGCAGGCCGCCCTGGCCCGCTTCGTGGGCAGCGTCGACGCCAGCGAGG
Source organism: Modestobacter sp. L9-4 (assembly GCF_019112525.1). Classification (NCBI taxonomy): domain Bacteria; kingdom Bacillati; phylum Actinomycetota; class Actinomycetes; order Geodermatophilales; family Geodermatophilaceae; genus Modestobacter; species Modestobacter sp. L9-4. The sequence goes on along the minus strand of NZ_CP077800.1, from coordinate 732,772 downwards.
TGGCGATGCTGCGCGAGCTGCTGGCCGGCGCTGACCTGGACCGCCGCGGCTGACCGTGCTCCCCGCGACCGCGATCGCCCTGGGTGTGCTGGCGGCGCTGCTGGCCTGGCCGGTGCCCGCGGCGCTGGCCCGCGCGTCCTGGCCGCGCCGCGACCCGCTGGTGGCGCTGGTCTGCTGGCAGGCGATCGGGCTGGCCGGTGGGCTGTCGATCATCGGCGCGCTGCTGGTGCACGGGCTGTCGCCGTGGGGGCGGTCGCTGCCCGAGGCGTGGTGGCACTGGATCACCCGGCAGCCCGCGCAGGAGACGGTGCGCGGTGACCACTGGGTCGCCCAGACCCTGGCCGCGGTGCTGGCGCTGGAGCTGCTCGGCGTCCTGCTGCTGTCCTTCCTGCGCACCTCACGCACCCGTCAGCGGCACCGCGACCTGCTCGAGCTCGTCGTCCGGTCGGTGCCGGGGGAGGACACCCGGCTGCTGGACCACCCCGCGCCGATCGCCTTCTGCATCCCCGGCGCCCGGCCGCTGCTGGTGCTGTCCTCCGGCATCGTCGAGGAGCTGGACGGCGCGCAGCTGGACGCCGTGATCGCCCACGAGCGGGCGCACCTGCGCGAGCACCACCACCTGCTGCTGCTGCCGTTCGTGGCCTGGCGTGCCGCGCTGCCGGTGCTGCCGGCCGCCGACCGCGCGCACGACGCGGTGCGCGACCTGGTCGAGATGCGGGCCGACGACGTGGCGCTCGCCTCGCTGGGCTGCCGCGACCCGCGGCACACCCTGGCCGCGGCGATCGTCGCGGCGGCCGGGGGGACGGGCGGGCAGGTGCCCGAGGGTGCGCTCGCGGTCGCCGGGGGCGCGGTGTCGCTGCGGGTGCGCCGGCTGCTCGCCCCCGCGCAGCCGCTGCCGCTGGTGGGTCGGGTGGCGGCGCTGCTGTGCGCGCTGGCCCTGCTGCTGGTCCCTCCGCTGCTCCTGGTGCTGCCCGCCCTCGTCTGAGCGGAGCCGTGCCCCGCGAGTGATCTGCCGGCGGGCGCGGGGGCGCCGTGTGCCCGCCCGGCCGCGCTGTCGGGACCGTGTCGTCGGCGTGGTCGCACCGCCGTGCCGTGGCAGCGGGCGCCGGCTGTCCCCGGACCCGCTGTCGCCTGGTGTATTCCATGGAAGCGAGTTCTACGGTACCGTCGCCAACATGATTCCACGGAATGCACCGTGACGGACCTGCCCGGCCTCTTCCACGACCTGGTGCGCTTCCAGATCGAGCTGTGGAACTCCGTCGACGCCCGGCTCAAGGCCGACCACGAGCTCCCGCTGACCTGGTTCGAGCCGCTGACGGTCGTCGCCGGCAGGCCCGGCTGCCGGGTGCAGGACATCGCCGCCGAGCTGGTGATCACCGTCGGTGGGACCAGCAAGCTGGTCGACCGGATCGAGGCTGCCGGGCTCTGCCGCCGCACCCCGCACCCCGACGACGGCCGCTCCTCGGTCATCGAGCTCACCGATGCCGGCCGCGCCGCCCTGGACCGGGCCGGCGCCACCTTCGCCGACGAGCTCCGGCACCGGCTGGGCGACGTCCTCGCGGACGCCGACCTGCAGCACCTCGCCACCACCCTGCGGCGGCTGCGCGCCGCCGCCCCCACCCCCACTCCCAGGAGTACGCCGTGACCGCACCCCTGCCCACCACCATGCGCGCCGTCGTCCTGGACGCCCCCGGCCCGCCCGAGGCGCTGGTCGTCCGCGAGCGCCCGGTGCCCACGCCGCGACCGGGTTGGGTGCTGATCCGGGTGCGGGCCTTCGGCCTCAACCGCTCCGAGCTGCACACCCGGCTGGGGCTGGCCGGGCCGGACGTCACCTTCCCGCGGGTGCCCGGCATCGAGGCGACCGGTGAGGTGGCCGCCTGTCCGGGCGGGGAGTTCGCGGTCGGGCAGCAGGTGATGGCCATGATGGGCGGGATGGGCCGCTCCTACGACGGCGGGTACGCCGAGTACACCGTCGTCCCGGCGGCGCAGGTCCTGTCCTTCCGCAGCGACCTGGACTGGGCCACCCTCGGCGCGGTCCCGGAGATGCTGCAGACCGCCCACGGGTCGCTCACCGTCGGCCTCGACCTCCGTCCGGGGCAGTCGCTGCTGGTCCGCGGTGGGACGTCGTCGATCGGGATGGCCGCCGCCGTGCTGGCGAAGCGGCTGGGCGCGAGCGTGCTGTCCACCACGCGCAGCGCCGCGAAGGCCGACGCGCTGCGCGCCGTGGGGGTCGACCACGTGCTGGTCGACGACGGCGACGTCGCCCGCCAGGTGCGCGCCCTGCTGCCCGACGGGGTGGACGCGGCGCTGGAGCTGGTCGGCACACCGACCCTGCCGGACACCCTGCGGTCGGTCCGGGTGCACGGCACGGCCTGCTTCACCGGGATGCTGTCCAACCAGTGGACCGTGCCGGACTTCTACCCCAACGACTACCTGCCCCGCGGCGTCCGGCTGGCCGCCTACAGCGGCGACGTCGGCGACCTGCCGACCGACGTCCTGCAGGGCTTCCTGGACGACGTCGCGGCCGGGACGGCGGTGGTGCCGGTGGCCCACGTCTACGCCCTGGCCGAGATCGCCACCGCGCACGCGGACATGGAGGCCGGCCGCCGCAGCGGCAAGCTCGTCGTGACGACGTGACCGACCAGCGCGCGGACCGCTCCCGGGGGCGGGTCGCGGACACCGGGCGGGTCGAGGCGTTCAGCGACGGAGTGCTGGCGATCGTCATCACGCTGCTGGTGCTGGACCTGCGGGCCCCGGAGGAGGAGGGGGAGTTCCTGACCGGGTTGCTCGACCAGTGGCCGGTGTACGTGGCCTACCTGGCCTCGTTCGGCTACGTGGGCGTCATCTGGGTCAACCACCACCAGCTGTTCACCCGGATCGAGGCGGTCGACGGCGGCCTGCTGTGGCGCAACCTGGTGCTGCTGCTCGCCACCTCGGTGCTCCCGTTCCCGACTGCGGTGCTCGGCAGTGCCTTCCAGCACGGCGACCACCACGACCAGCAGGTGGCGCTGGTCGGCTACGCGTCGGTCGCCGCCTGCATGTGCCTGGCCTGGCTGGCCGTCTACCGGTACCTGGCCCGGCACGGCGAGCTGATCGCCCCCGACACCCCGGCGTCGTGGTTTCTCCGGGAGCGGTGGCGGGCCCTGCTCGGGCTGGCCGCCGACGTGGCCGCGGCGGGCGCGGGCATCTGGCAGCCGGTGGCCGGGCTGGTGATCGCCGCGCTGCTGCCGGTGTTCTACGGGCTGACCAGCGGGGGGCTGTCCGGTACCCCGGCCGAGGCGTGACGCGGGCGGCTCAGGGCCGGCCGCGCAGCTGCTGACGGGCGGTGTCCCGCTCGGCCCGGGCGGTCGTGACGTCCTCGCGGGCGGCCTGGACGTCGTCCTGCGCGGCGGCCAGGTCGTCCTGCAGCTGCACGATCACCTGGGCGGAGCCGAGCAGGTGGCCGTCGTCGAGCAGACCGCGCACCCGGGCGGCGAGCTCGAGCTGGTGGCGGGAGTAGCGGCGGTGGCCGCCGGCGGAGCGGTGCGGGTACAGCACGCCGGCGGAGTCCAGGCTGCGCAGGAAGGCGGCCTGGACGCCGAGCAGCTCGGCTGCCTGGCTCATGGTGAGCACCGGGTGGTCGGGGTCGTCCAGCGACCGCAGCGGGTCGGTGCTCATCGGGTCTCCAGACGTGCGGACGACGGGAGGGGCGGAGCCGGCCGGCTCCGCCCCTCCTCGGGGTGTCGGTGCGGTCAGCTCTCGACCGCGGGCTGCTCGCCCTCGATGGTGTGCGCCTGCACCGCGGCCGGGGTGTCGGCCCGGGTCACGGTGATCGTGCGGGCCTTGGCCTTCTCGGCCACCGGGATGCTCACGGTCAGCACGCCGTCGTGGTAGCTGGCCTCGAGCCGGTCGGTGTCCAGGCTGCGGCCCAGCACCAGCTGCCGGGTGTAGCTGCCGAAGGGGCGCTCGGCGACCTGCCACTGCGCACCCTCGAGCTGCGGGACCGAGCGCTCCGCGCTGATGGTCAGCGTGGTGCCCTCCAGGGACATCTCGATCGAGCCCGGGTCGACGCCGGGCAGGTCGAGGTGGGCGACGAAGTTGTCACCGATCCGGTAGGCGTCCATCGGCATCCCGGCGACCGGGTGGGCCGTGGTGGTGCCGGCCCGGCCGGCGAGGGAGTCCAGCGCCCGGAACAGCGACGAGGCGTTGGCGAACGGGTCGTGGGAAGTCAGCGCCATGGCTGAGCACCTCCGTGTCGTGCGGTCTCTCTGCGATCTCGGCCGCTGGCCACATCTCCAGCGGCGACTACAGATTACCTCGAACGCGGGAAGTAATAAACATCGATCAGAGCGGGATCCGGTGGGCACCGACGACGAGTCGAGCCCTGCCCCCAGCTGAGGGGCAGGCCTCGACCCGTCGCGGTCCTGCCCCGTCACGTCACCGGGGCGGCGCGGACCCCTCGCGGGCGGAGGACTCGCGGTCGGCGTCCGGGTGGGGGGTGGTCCGGTGGCCGTCGAGGTCGGGTGTGGCGTCGTCGTCCCGGCGGTGCTCCGGCGGGTCGAAGGTGACGTGCACCTGCTCGAACCCCTTGCTGCGCTGGGCCTTGGCCTGACCGGTGTAGCTGCGCTTGTCCCCGGCGGTCAGGTCGACGGCGTCGGTGAACGGGGTCAGCAGTGCGCGGGGGTGCAGCTTGTCGACCCGCACCACGTTGATCTCAACGCACAGCACGCCGACCACCGAGGCCAGGTAGAGGAAGGCCAGCAGTCCCAGCACCAGGGCGAAGACGCCGTTGGTCGCGCTGGCGGTGGACACCACGTGGCCGACGTAGCCGACGCCGAAGGTCTGCAGCAACTGCCACAGCACGGCGGCGGTGAGCGCGCCGGGCAGCACCTGCCGGACGCTGAGGTGCCGGGCGGTGGCCAGCCGGAACGCGAACACGAAGACGATCGCGTTGACCCCGATGGAGCCGACCAGGGAGACGATCCGCAGCGCTGTGCCCATCGACCCGGCGTTGCCCGAGCCGAGCGTCGACAGCGCCGTCGTCCCGATCACGGCCAGGCCCGCCGTCCCGAGCAGCAGCAGGCTGCGCCCGCGGGCGAGGAATGGGTTGGGCCGGCTGTTGCGCGGCACAGACCAGGCGGTGTTCATCATGTGCTGGACGGCCTGGGCGACACCGAGCCCGCCGTAGAGGGCCCCCAGGATGCCGACGACGACGCCCACGACGCCGCCGCTGAGCTCCTCGGGGCTGCCCAGCTGGTCACCGACCACCGGGAACTGGCTGAGCGCGGAGTCCAGCAGCCGTTGCTGCAGCTCCGGGTCACCGGCCAGCACGTGCGCCAGGATCGTGGAGAACAGCAGCAGCAGCGGGAAGAGCGAGACGAAGGCGTAGTAGGTGATCAGCGCGGCGAGGTAGGGCCCGGAGTCGTCGACGTACTTGTAGACGACGGCGATCGGGAAGCCCGCGGCCTTGTGCCGGCGCTGCAACCCGTCGAGCCGGTCGGTGAGTGACACGTGAGCACTGCACCACGACTCGGCAGCGCCCACCACGTCAGGGCTGCGGCACCCCGCCCGGCAGCGCCGGCAGGTCGACGCCGGTGAGCTCCGCCGAGGCGGCCCACAGCCGGCGTGCCAGCTCCCCGTCGGAGGCGGCGGGACTGCGGCCGTCCAGGGTGGGGGCGCCGCGCATGAGCCGACCGGACGGACCGGTGAAGCTGCCGCCGGGCAGGTCGGCGGTGGCGGCCATCAGCACCGGCAGGGCGCCCTGCGCGGCACTGGTGGCCACCAGCCGGTTGCCCAGCCCGACGGCGGCGTCCTTGAGCCGGTTGCCCGACCGCCCCTGCAGGTTGGTCGCCGACCAGCCCGGGTGCGCGGCGGTGGCCCGCACCGGTGACCCGGCGGCGGTGAGCCGGCGCTGCAGCTCCAGGGTGGACAGCAGGTTGGCCAGCTTCGACTGGGCGTAGGCCCCCTCCGGGGAGTAGCGGCGCCGCTCCCAATTGAGGTCGTCCAGGTCGATGCTGCCGCGGCGGTGCAGGAACGAGGAGACGGTGACCACCCGTTCGGTCACGTGCGGCAGCAGCAGGGCCGTCAGCGCGAAGTGGCCCAGGTGGTTGGTGCCGAACTGCAGCTCGAAGCCGTCCGCCGTCCGCCCCTGCGGCACGTGCATGATGCCGGCGTTGTTCACGAGGACGTCGAGGCGGCCGGTCCAGGCGGCGGCGAAGGCGCGCACGGAGGACAGGTCGGCGAGGTCCAGCTGCCGCACCTCGACGTCGCCGGTCAGCCCTGCTGCGGCGCGCTCGCCGCGGGCCGGGTCGCGCACCGCGAGGACGACGTGGGCACCGGCGGCGGCCAGCGCCCGCGCGGTCTCCAGGCCCAGGCCGCTGTTGGCGCCGGTGACGACCGCGGTGCGGCCGGTCTGCGGCGGGATGTCGGCGGTGGTCCACGGGGTGCCCATGGCGGGGACTCTAGGTGCGCCGGGCGACGACCGCGGTGGTCAGCACCTGCTCGACCAGCGGTCCGGCGTGCCCGGCCAGCGCCGTCTCCAGCGCCGTCCGCAGCTCGCCCGTGAGCACGTCGCCGGACAGCGCGCTGCCCAGGTGACCGGTCACCCACGCGGCGTCCACGACGTGGTCGGCCCGCCAGCTGCTCACCTGCACGGCCAGGCCCTGGCTCTCCAGCAGGCCGACCCGGGTGGCCAGCGCGGCGGCGTCGCTCCCGCAGGTGGCGGTGACCGGGCCGAGGTGCTCCTCCAGCACACCGCGCACCGCCAGCTGCCACGGTGCCGGGCCCAGCCACAGCGGTGGCCCCTGGGTGACGACGGCGAGCCCGCCACCGGGACGCAGCAGCGCGGCGGCTGCGGCCAGCGTCGCCGCCTCGTCCATCCAGTGCAGCGCGTTGCCGACGACGACGGCTCCGAGCGGGGCCAGCAGCCGGCCCAGCTGCGGCAGGTCGGTGTCGGCGCCGAGCACGGCCACGACGCCGGGCAGCCCGCGGTCCCGCAGGCCGGTGAGCATCCCCGGCTCCGGGTCGACGGCCACGACGCCGGCGCAGTGGGGGAGCAGCGGTGCGGTGAGCTGCCCGGTGCCACAGCCCAGGTCGAGGAGCTGGTCGGTCGGGGCGAGCCCCAGCTGGGCGGCCAGCTCCTCGGCGTGGTCGGCGGGCAGGTCGCGGCGGTACCGGGCGTACAGCCGGGCGGTCTCCCCGGCGAAGTCGGCGCTCATGACGGGCACGGTGCCGCGTCCGCGCTCAGCAGGACTGCCACGACGTCGCCGTTCCGCTGCCGGCGCAACAGGTCGCCCGTGGGCATGGCACGCCTCGTCGGGCTGCCCGGAGGTCGGTGGTCCCACCGGGCGTCACCGGCACCTCCGGCGCGACGCCGGAGGTGCCGGTGCGTTCCTGCGGGCACTGGGTGCTGCCCGGGCCTCACCTGCCAGGGGCACTCACCGGCCGAGGTCAGGCGTCGATGACCACCGGGATGATCACGGGCGCGCGGCGGTGTGCCCGGTTGGCCCAGCCGGCCACGGCGCGGCCGATCAGCTCCTCCAGCTTGGCGGCGTCCTTGACCCCGTCCGCCGCCGCCCGGGCCAGCTCCCGCTCGATGAGCGGGACCGCAGCGTCGAAGGACTCCGCCTCGTGCACGAAGCCGCGGGCCAGGAAGTCCGGGGCCTCGGCGAGCTGCCCGGTCTTCGCGTCGACGATGGCCACGACGGTGATCACGCCCTCCTCGGCGAGGGTCCGCCGGTCCTGGAGGGAGACCTCGGTCGCTCCGCCCACGGTGTTGCCGTCGACGTAGACGTTGGCGGCAGGCACCTTGCCGGTGATGGAGACGCGGCCGTCGAGCAGGTCGATGACGTCGCCGTCCTCGGCGATGACGACGCCCTTGGGGTCGACACCGGTGCGGATGGCCAGCTCGGCGTTGGCCTTCAGGTGCCGGGGCTCGCCGTGCACCGGCATGACGTTGCGCGGCTTGACGATGTTGTAGCAGTAGACGAGCTCGCCGGCGCTGGCGTGCCCGGAGACGTGCACCTTGGCGTTGCCCTTGTGGACGACGTTGGCGCCGATCCGGGTGAACTCGTTGATGATCCGGTAGATGGCGTTCTCGTTGCCCGGGATCAGCGAGCTGGCCAGCAGCACGGTGTCGCCCTCGGAGATGCGGATGACGTGGTCACCGTTGGCCATCCGGGACAGCGCCGCCATCGGCTCGCCCTGCGACCCGGTGCAGATCAGGCACACCTGGTCGGCCGGCAGCCTCTCCAGCACCTTCATGTCCACGACCAGGCCCTTGGGGATCTTCAGGTAGCCCAGGTCGCGGGCGATGCCCATGTTGCGGACCATCGACCGGCCGACGAAGGCGACCTTGCGGCCGTGCTGGTGCGCGGCGTCGAGCACCTGCTGGATGCGGTGCACGTGGCTGGCGAAGCTGGAGACGATGACCCGCTTGGGTGCGGTGCGGAAGACCGTGTCGATCGCCGGGGTGAGCTCACCCTCGGAGGTCGTGAAGCCGGGGACGTCGGCGTTGGTGGAGTCGGTGAGGAAGAGGTCGACGCCCTCCTCGCCGAGCCGGGCGAAACCGCGCAGGTCGGTGATCCGCCGGTCCAGGGGGAACTGGTCCATCTTGAAGTCGCCGGTGTGCAGCACCAGCCCGGCCGCGGTGCGGATGGCCACGGCCAGCGCGTCGGGGATGGAGTGGTTGACCGCCAGGAACTCCAGGTCGAAGGGGCCCAGCCGCAGCTCGTCGCCCTCGGCGACCTGCTCGGTCACCGGGGTGATCCGGTGCTCCTTGAGCTTGGCCTCGATGAACGCCAGCGTCAGCTTCGAGCCGACCACGGGGATGTCGCCCCGCTCCCGCAGCAGGTAGGGCACGCCGCCGATGTGGTCCTCGTGCCCGTGCGTGAGCACCACGGCCACCACGTCGTCCAGCCGGTCCCGGAGGAACGTGAAGTCGGGGAGGATCACGTCGATCCCCGGCTGGTGCTCCTCGGGGAACAGGACGCCGCAGTCGACGATCAGCAGCTTGCCGGCGTGCTCGAACACCGTCATGTTGCGGCCGATCTCACCCAGCCCGCCCAACGGGATGACGCGGAGGGCTGCACGGGGCAGCGCAGGGAGTCGCTTGGGCTCACGACGCGTGCGGCTCATGACGTTCACGCTACGTGAGACCCGTTCGGCGTCCTGGGACCGTCAGGGTCGAGACGTCCCGCACTCGTCGATGACGTCGCCCGTGCCACCCGATCACCGGGCGGTGCACCACGCCGGTCGTGCGACGCAGGCGTGCGGCCCGGCCGCTGCTGATCGCCGGCTCTCCGACCCGTCACCGCCGCGGTGCACGTGCTGCCGACCGTGCCGGTCCCGCTCCCCCCGGTGCACCAGCACAGGTCCGGGAGTCGTGGTCGCGCCCTCCGGTGCGGCGTCCGATGATGCACGCATGACCGAGCTCGCGCCCGATGTGACCGGCCTCCACCCCGACGACGCCGTCCGGCTGTGTCGGCAGCTCGGCGTGGACCTGCAGGTCGATGCTCTGGACGAGATGTGGGTGCACACGTACTTCGGGGAGGGGCAGCCCTGGCGCATCACGCAGCAGGTGCCTGCGGCCGGCCGGCCGTTGTCCTCCTCGCGCACGCTCGCCGTCCGGGTGAGCGTCCGTGCGCGAGAGGGGGGCGCGGGCGCACGGGAGCCCCGCCGTCCGACGCCACCTGACCGCCCGCTCCGCGCGGACGGTCCCGGGGACTGACGGGCTGCTGCCCCGCGCGCCCGGTCACCACGGGTCCAGGCGCAGGCCGGTGGGAGAAGCGCCGCGCCCGGTCAGCCAGGCCAGGACGGCTGCCCGGTCCTCCCGTGAGCGGAGCCGGTCGGGGACGGAGGCGAGCAGGCCGGGCAGCTCCCAGGCGACGAACTCCGCCGGCCAGTCCGCCGGTCCGTAGCCGATGTCCAGGTCGACGTGGTGGACCTCCACCTCGCGCAGCCGGTGGGCCGGGCAGCCGGTGGCCGGGTAGTGGGCGCCGCCCAGGAGCCGCCTCCCCGGCCAGCCCGCGGCCGCGCACGCGGTGAACAGCTGCTCCAGCCGCTGCTGGCTGACCGCCAGGTCCTGCACCAGCTCGGCGGCGGAACGCCCGGCCCCGTCCTCGATGTCGCGTGCACGCTGGGCTGCCCCGCCGGGGTACTTGGCCACGTCCTGACCGTCGAGGGCGCCGGCCAGCCGCCGGGCGTGTGCATCGGCGTTGCGGGCCAGGTGGGTGAGGACGTGCCCGATGCTCCAGCCCGGCAGCCTGCTCGCCCGGCGGACGTCCGCGTCGGCGAGCACCTCGACCGCGGCCAGCAGCCGGGCCTGCGCCCTGGTGCAGAGCTCAGCGGCGCGACCGGGATCGGCCTCCAGGTCGACGGTCCCGCCCACGGGACCCCTGGCAGTGGACATCTGCAGTCGGCCTCCTCCTGACGCGCACGTCCCAGCAGCAGCGCCACCGGCTCGTCTCCGTGCCGATGAGCCCGGCCACGTGGGGCGGTGGGAACACCGCACCCCGGTCGCTCACCGCGAGTCTGCCGTGCGCATCCGGCCGGAGGCGCCCCTCGCGTCCCGGTGGGTCGCCCGTCTCCGGCTCGGGGCTCGGGTGCCGACGACGGGGCGGGCCGTGCGCTGGTGCGCTACGCCGCTGGGTCTGGACCCGGCGAGGGGCTCGGCCTGAGCCGCAGGACCAGGAGCCCGGCGAGCAGCGACCCGGTCGTCCCGAGCACCATGTCGCCGAGCGTGTCGGTGTAGGCGGTGGCCAGCTCGGGGCTGTCCCGCAGGAAGGTGACGTACTCGCCGACCTCCCACAGCAGCGCGGTGGTCGAGCCCAGCCCGACGGTCAGCCCCAGCCGCGTCCACGGGTGCAGCCGGCGGGGGAGCGAGACGGCCAGCCCGCCCAGCAGCAGCGCCCAGTTGACCAGGTGGCAGGCGTCGTCGAACCAGACCACGGCGTCGTAGAGGTCTAGCGCGTTCCCCGCGGTGTCCACGAGGAACGGCACCGACACCAGCAGGTCCGCCAGCGCCGGGTACAGCCGACCGGACCGGCGCCGGAGCAGCCACCACAGGACCGGCAGGACGAGCAGCCCCAGCGGGTAGGCGACCGCGCGGGCGCCCATCGCCTTGCCGGCGAACTGCTGCCAGTCCGGGTGCAGCGCGGCGAACACCAGCAGTGCCGTCGTCGCCAGCTTGACCGCGACGTCGGCGGCGAGGAGGGCGCGGGACGTGCGCGGGGGAGCCTGCCCGGGCAGCCGTCCCGCCGGGTCGTGGGTCAGGACGCGCTCGCGGCGATCGCAGCGTACCGGCGGTCCGACCGGGTCGGTGACCGCCGCTGGACGCGCTCCAGCTCGGTGAACCCGGCGGCCGCCAGCCGTTGGGCGAGGACGTCGGCCGGCCAGCGGTGGGCGGTGACGACCGTGTGGTCGAAGGGCGTCACGCCGTCGTCGCTGTCGAAGAAGCCGATGACGAGCGGGCCGCCGTCCACGAGCAGCCGCCGGATCGCCGTGAGGACCCCGTCGAGCTCGTCCGGGGGCAGGTGGATCGTGGAGTACCAGGCGAGGACGCCGGCCGCGGAGTGCGCGGGCAGGTCCAGCCCGGTCATCGGGCCGAGCACGAACTCCGGGCCGGGATGGGCCGCCCGGGCGTGCGCGATGAACTCCGGGACCACGTCGACCCCGGTCACCTCGGCGCCGAGGGCGTGCAGGTGGGCGCTCCACTGGCCCGGTCCGCAGCCCAGGTCGAGGACCGGTCCGGGCAGCCCCACCAGGTGCCGCTCGACCAGGGCCAGGTCCTCGGCGTCCTCGCGCTCGACCCAGCCCCGGTCGAACAGGTCGATGTACCGCTCCGCGACGGAGGAGTACGCGCCGCGCACCGGGTCGAGGTCCACCCGGGCAGGCTAGGGCGAGCAGGACGTCGCCGGTGGCACGACCGGCCGCGACGGGTACCCAGCCGCTGGAGGACCCGTCCCGGCTCGCCGTCGTCAGGGCGTGTAGGACGTCTGGTCGGCGATCGCGACCACCTGCTCAGCCGTCAGCTCGATCGGGGCGAGGAGCTGCAGGAGCGGCCCGTCGGCGACGAACTCGCCGACCAGGACCCAGTGCTCCGGCTGCCCGTCGCTCGCGGCCACCCGGGCCAGCCGGGCGTCGAGGCCGTGGACGGTCACCGGCTCGGCCGCGGCTGCGGGTGCGATGTCCTCGATCGCGCTGTCGATCGTCGCGCCGCCCTGCCGCCCGATGAGGCCCAGGCGGATCAGCTGCCGCGGATCGCGGTCGCTGGTCACGTCGAGGTAGGCGCCCAGACTCGGGCCGCCGGTCTGGTACCCAGTGACCGACCAGCCGGCGGGTGCCAGGCCGAACTGCAGGTCCACCGGCTGCGGGCGGAAGACGATCGACCTGGCCACGGCGATGAGCGCGGCGGGGTCGTCGCCGTACGCACCGCTGCCGAGCACCTCGATCCACTGCCCGTCCGGTCGCTGCCAGGTCAGGGCCGTGGTCAGGTCCCCCCGGCCGGGCCCCGGCTCGCGGTCGGCGGCCTGGACGTACGCCGCGTCCTGGCCGTCGACGGTCACGACCCCGGAGTCGACGATGTCGTGCCGGTCGGGCTGGTCCGGCCAGCCGCGGCCACCGCCACGCGGATCGTCCGGCAGGAGCTGGATGCCCACCCCGCCCCCGGTCTCACCGTCCATCTGCTCGTAGTCGGCGGACCAGGTGAGGGGTCCGAACCCCTGCTCCTCGACACCGCCACTGCGGCTCAGGATGACCGGCGTCAGCCCCGGCGGGACCGGGTCCAGCGACAGCGGGAACGTCACCGCCTCGGCTGCGACCAGGGAGATCCCGCCGGTCGGCAGTGCGATGGTCGGGGTCGCAGCGGTCGGTGCCGTCGAGGTCGGTGCCGCGGTACCGCCGTCCGGGGAGGCGGTGGGGTCCGCCGGGAGGACGACCGCCGCCCACACCGCGGCCACGGCGACCGCTGCGGCGCCGGCGCGGAGCAGCACGGCACGCCGGGGCCACCGGCGGGGGCGCGCCGAGGTCCGGGAGGCCCGGGCGTCCTCGACCAGCTGCCGGGCGGCGACCACCGACGCGGGCTCGGCAGCCGGCGCGGGCTGCCCGATCAGGGTGGCCAGGTCGAGGGGCAGGGGCGGCAGGTCGCCGTCACGGACGCCGGCGGCGCCGGCCAGCCGGGCGTCCAGTTCCCGGTCAGTGAGCACGGTCGGTCTCCTCGATCTCGGAGGCGGTGTGGAGTGCGGCCCGCAGCCGGGTGCGCGCGCGGTGGAGCCGGACCCGGGCCGTGCCCGCGGTCAGTCCCAGGGCGCTGGCTGCCTGCGCGGGCGTGAGCCCCTCCCAGGCGATGAGGGTCACCAGCTCCTGGTCCTCGGGGGAGAGCTGCTGCAGCGCCTCCCGGACCACCCGGCTGTCGGCGCGGCCCTCGTGGACGACGGACGGCTCGGGGACGCCGACGTCGGCGAGGGACTCGGCCAGCCGGGCGCCGAGCCGGCCGGCCCGCTCGGCGCTGCGGGCGGTGTTCGCCAGGCACAACCGGGCGATGCCGAACAGCCAGGGCCGCGCGTCGTCGGGGTCCACCGGCATCTCCGCCCGGCGCCGCCACGCGATCGCGAACGTCTCGGCGACGACGTCGGAGGCGTCCTCACGGGAGGCGGTCCGCCGCATCGCGTAGCCGAGCACCGCCGTCCCGCACGCGCGGTAGGCGTCCTCGACGAGGGTGGTCACGGACTCGGACGCCGGCCCCGCGTCGGGCGGCGGCTGCTCTCTCATGGTGACCACACACCTACATGTCCGCCGGGACCCGATCGTTACGGCCACCGCCGCCACAGCCTCGCCGACGACGGTCCCGGCCCGACATCCGCCTGCAACGTGCCCCCGGTGAGGATGGGGCGGTGAGCGCCCCTGGAACGACCGTGCCCGCCGAGCTCGCCACCTGGTTCGACCGGCTCAGCGCCGCGCTGGCCGAGGAGCTGCCGGCCGCGGTGGAGCTGCGGCACGCCCTGCACGCCGACCCGCGGATCTCCGGCGACGAGGCCGACACCGCCGCCGCCGTGGTCGCCGCGCTCGGCCTGGGGGAGGGGCAGGTGGTCGCGCAGACCGGCCGGCTGGTGCGGGTCACCGGCGGGCCGGGGCGCAGCGTCGCGCTGCGCGCCGAGCTCGACGGGCTCGGCGTGCAGGAGCGCACCGGTGCCCCCTGGAGCGCGACCGGCGACGTGATGCACGCCTGCGGGCACGACACCCACCTCGCCGGGCTGGTGGCGCTGGCCCGCGCGGTCACCCGGGTCGGCGGGCCCGCGCCGCTGGTCCTGCTGCTGCAGCCGCGGGAGGAGCGCGCCCCCTCCGGTGCCGCCGACGTCGTCGCCGAGGGCGTGCTGGCCGCGGAGGGGGTGGACTCCGTGGTCGCCGCGCACGTGCAGCCGCAGCTGCCGGCCGGCGTCGTCAACGCGACCCCCGGCCCGGTCAACGCCTCCAGCGACGAGTTCACGATCACCGTCACCGGCCACGGCGGTCACGGCGGCTACCCGCACACCACCGCCGACCCGGTGCTGGCCCTGTCCGCGATCGTGCTCAACCTGCAGCAGCTGGTCAGCCGCCGCGTCGACCCCACGGTCGGCGCGGTCCTCGCGGTCACCCAGCTCGACGCCGGGACGTCGTTCAACGTCGTCCCCGACACCGCCCGGGCCCGCGGTGGCCTGCGGGCGATGCGCGAGGAGGACCGGCTGGCGCTGGTGCGCGCGCTCACCGAGGTGGCCGAGCACACCGCCGCCGCGTACGGCTGCACCGTGCAGGTCGACAGCGAGAACAACATGCCGCCGCTGCTCAACGACCCGGAGCTGGCCCGCGGGGCCGCCGGCTGGCTCGCGCGCAGCGGGACGACGGTGGACGACGCGTGGCGCTCCTTCGGCTCCGACGACTTCTCGCACTTCTGCGCCGGCGCCCGCGGGCTGATGCTCTTCCTCGGCGTCGACGGCGGGGCGCCCAACGGCGACGGACGGCGTCCCGGGCTGCACTCGCCGCGGTTCCTGCCCGGCGACGAGGTGGTCGGGCAGGTGGCCACGGCGCTGCTGGCCGGCTACCTGGCCGGAGCCGAGCTGCTCGGCGAGGTCGCGCCCCCGCCGGCCGGCTGAGCCCCGGGTCCCGGCTCCGGCCGGACAGGCGGCCTAGCCTGACCGCGTGCCGGCCCACACCCACAGCCACGGACCCGTGACCGGACCCGACGGCGAGGTGCTGCCGCCCGACCCGGCGGCGGTCGAGCGGCGCCGCCGGGCGGTCCGGCTGATGCTCTACGTGCTGGTCCCGATCGGGCTGGCCACGCTGGTCGGGCTGGTGGCGTTGTGGCCGGCGAGCGGGCAGACCGCGGCCGAGCAGGCGGCGGAGTCGTTCATGCCGCCGGGCACCACCTACCCCGAGGCCACGATCGCCTCGCTGGAGACCTACGAGTGCGCCGAGGCCACCGGCAACGCCCCCGCGCAGACCTGCGCCCGCGCGGTGATGGTGGTCGCCGAGGGCGACAGCGCCGGTGACTACGTGCAGGTCGAGCTGCCGCCCGAGGTGGTGGCCGAGGGCGTGCGGCTGGGCGACGAGCTGGTGCTCAACCGCGACCCCGGCGTCGACACCGGCACCCCCGGCTACACCTTCCAGGACTTCCCGCGCGGCACCCCGATCGTCGTCCTCGCGCTGCTGTTCACCCTGATCGTCGGCGCGGTCGCCCGGCTGCGCGGGCTGCTGGCGCTGCTCGGGCTGGGCTTCGCCTTCGTCGTGCTGATGCAGTTCATGCTCCCCGCCCTGCTGGACGGGTCCTCGCCGATCTGGGTGAGCCTGGTCGGCTCCTCGGCGATCATGTTCGTCGTCCTGTACCTCGCGCACGGCTTCTCCGCCCGGACGACGACGGCGCTGCTGGGCACCCTGTTCGGGCTGGCCCTGTCGGCGGCGATCGGCGCGGTCGCGGTCGCCGCCGCCCACCTCACCGGCTTCTCCAGCGAGGAGGCCACCCAGCTGCTGCAGTTCGACCCGACGCTGGACTTCTCCGGGCTGGTGCTCGCCGCCACCGTCGTGGCCGGGCTGGGCATCCTCAACGACGTCACGATCACCCAGGCCTCGGCGGTGTGGCAGCTGCACGAGGCGGCGCCGGAGAGCAGCTGGCACCAGCTGTTCCGCCGCGGCATGTCCATCGGCCGCGACCACATCGCCTCGACGATCTACACGATCGTGTTCGCCTACGCCGGGGCCGCGCTGCCGCTGCTGCTGCTCTTCGAGCTCTACCAGCGCCCGTTCTGGACGACGCTGACCGGCTCGGAGGTGGGCGAGGAGGTCATCCGCACCCTCGTCGGGGGCATCGCGCTCGTGCTCGCCGTGCCGGTGACCACGCTCGTCGGCGCCCTGGTGGCCACGGCCGCCTCCACCGCTGCCCCGGACGTGGCACCTGCGCCGGTCGCCGCGCCCGAGACGGCACCGGCCCAGGCGCTGCGCCGCCCGGGTGCCCACCCCGCCGGACGCCGGCCGGCCGAGCCGCCCCGGCACCGCGACGAGCCCGGCCCCGGGGCGCCGCGTCCGCGGGACCCGCGGTGAGCACCGACCTGCTGGCCGCTGCGGCCGCGGCACCGGGGTTCATGCCGGCCGACGAGGGGCGGGCGCTCTACGAGGCGGCGCGGGCGGTGACCGTGCCCGGCCCGCTGCTGGAGATCGGCAGCTGGCTGGGGAAGTCCGCGCTGTACCTGGCCGCGGCGGCCCGGGAGACCGGGCGCCAGGTGGTCACCGTCGACCACCACCGCGGCTCCGAGGAGCACCAGCCCGGCTGGGAGTACCACCAGCCCGAGCTCGTCGACCCGGCCGTGGGCCGGATCGACACCCTGCCCGGGTTCCGGCGCACCATCGCCGACGCCGGCGCGGAGGACGTCGTCCTCGCCGTCGTCGCCCGGTCGGAGGTGCTGGCCCCGCTGTGGTCGACGCCGCTGGCGCTGCTGTTCCTCGACGGCAGCCACACCGAGTCCAGCGCCCGCCGCGACCAGGACGCCTGGGTCGCCAAGGTCGCGGTCGGCGGCACGCTGGCCGTCCACGACGTCTTCCCCGACCCCGCCGACGGCGGCCAGGCCCCGTTCGGCGTCTACACCCGGGTGCTCGCCTCGGGGCAGTTCACCGAGCTGCCGGGCACCGGCTCCCTGCGGTTGCTGCGCCGCACGTCCGCCTGATCAGCCGCCGGGAGATCATGGACGCCGTGCCCCTCTCCGTCTGCCTGCTCGGCCCGGTCGTCGTCCGCGACGGTGCCGGCCACCCGGTGGACGTCGGTGGACCGCGCGCCCGTGCGCTGCTCGCCCGGCTGGCGCTGGAGCCCGGCCGGGTGGTCGGGCTGGACACGCTGGTCGAGGCGGTGTGGGACGCCGACCCGCCGGCCGCTCCGGGCAACGCGCTACAGGCGCTGGTCTCCCGGCTGCGCCGCGCGGCACCGGAGCTGTCGCTGCGCGCGCAGGCGCACGGCTACCTGCTCGACCTGCCCGCCGACGCGGTCGACGCCGGCCGGTTCGAGACGCTCACCGCCCGGGCGCGCGCAGAGGCCGACGCGGCGCGGGTGGTCGCCCTGCTGAGCGAGGCGGAGCAGCTGTGGCGCGGGCCGGCGCTGGCCGACCTGCGCGACCTGGCCTTCTCCGCAGCACCCGTCGCCCGCCTGGAGGAGCTGCGGCTGACCGCCGCGGAGCAGCGGCTGGCCGCCGGCATCGCGCTGGGCCAGCCGGCTGGGGCGCTCGCCGAGCTGGAGGAGCTGGTCACCGACCACCCGCTGCGCGAGCCGCTGTGCGTTCTGCAGGTGCGGGCGCTGCGGCTGCTCGGCCGCCCGGCCGACGCGCTGGCCGCCTACGACCGCTGCCGCGCGCAGCTCGCCGACGAGCTCGGCCTGGACCCCTCACCGGCGCTGCAGGCCGAGCAGCTGGCGGTGCTGCGCGGGCAGCCGCCCGAGCCCGAGGCCCCCGCACCCCGCGGCGGGAGCCCGCTGCGCAGCACGCTGACCAGCTTCCTCGGCCGCGAGGCCGAGCTCACCGGGGTGCAGCGGCTGCTGGACGCCGGCCGGCTGGTCACGTTGCTGGGGCCCGGCGGGGCGGGCAAGACCCGGCTGGCGCTGGAGTCCGCGCACCGCCGTCGGGCCGCCGTCCCCGACGGGGTGTGGTGGGTGGAGCTGGCGCCGGTCGCCGACGCGCGGCTGTTGCCGGCGGCCGTGCTGGCCGCCGTCGGCCAGCGCGAGGGCACCTCGCTGGAGCGGGTGCCCACCCTGGTCGAGGCCGGTGACCGGCTGCAGGAGACCTTCGCCGAGCGCCGCGCGCTGCTCGTGCTGGACAACTGCGAGCACCTGGTGGCCGCCGTCGCCGAGCTCACCGACACCCTGCTGGCGCACTGCCCGGCGTTGTCGGTGCTCACCACCAGCCGCGAGCCGCTGGGCGTCCCCGGCGAGGCAGTGCTGCCCGTCGGCCCGCTGGACGTGCCCGAGGCCGGCGCCGACGGCGCCGCGGGCACCCCGGTGGTGCGGCTGTTCGCCGACCGGGCCGCCGCCGTCCGGCCCGGGTTCAGCGTGACCGCGGAGAACCTGCCCGCCGTCCTGGAGGTGTGCGCCCGGCTCGACGGGATGCCGCTGGCCCTGGAGCTCGCCGCGGCCCGGCTGCGCAGCCTGTCGGTGCAGCAGATCGCCGACCGGCTCGACGACCGGTTCTCCCTGCTCACCGGGGGCAGTCGGGTCGCGCTGCCCCGCCACCAGACGCTGCGCGCGGTCGTGGAGTGGAGCTGGGAGGCCCTCGACGAGCGTGAGCGCGCGGTGGCCCGCCGGCTGTCGGTGTTCAGCGGCGGCGCGGCCCTGGACGCCGCCGAGGAGGTCTGCGCCGACCCCGGCTGGCCGGCCGGTGCGGTGCTCGACGCGGTGACCGGGCTGGTGGAGAAGTCGATGCTGCTGGCCGCCGAGGGCTCCGACGGCAGCGTCCGCTACCGGATGCTGGAGACCATCCGCGCCTACGGCGGTGAGCAGCTCGACGCCGCCGGCGAGCGCGCCGCGGTGGAGGCCGCGCAGACCGCGTGGTGCCTGCGGCTGGTCGACGAGCTGGAACCCCGGCTGCGGCGGGCCGACCAGCTCGGCGCCCTGCACCGGCTGCGTGCCGAGCACGACGCGCTGGTGGCGGTCCTCCAGCGGCTCATCGCCGCCCGGGACGGCGACGCCGCCGTGCACCTGGCCGGTCGGCTGACCTGGTACTGGTTCCTCTCCGGCATGCAGGTCGCCGGCGCCCGCTGGCTGACCCAGGTCGTCGAGCTGCCCGGCGGCCCCTCGCCGCTGCGCACCGCCTGCCTGGCCTTCAGTGCGATGCTGCAGCTCGAGGGCGGTGACTGGGGCGTCGCCCTGCGGGCGCTGCAGGCGGTCGCCGACCTGCCCGAGGCCGACACCTGGGCCTCCGACGACGCGACCGCCGCCGTGGCCTGGGGGATGGCCGTGATGTTCACCGGTCGCGGCCGGACCGTCGACGCGCTGGCCAGGCTGGCGTCCCACCCCGACCCGTGGGTGGTGGCGATGGCGCACGGCGTGCGGGCCCAGGTCGCGGAGAACGACGGGGACCCCGAGACGCTCGAGTCCGACCTGGAGCTCGCCCGCGCGGAATTCACCCGGCTCGGCGACCGGTGGGGCCGGTCGATCACCGCGGCGGCCCTCGCGCAGCTGCGCGCCACCGAGGGCGACCTCGCCGGTGCCGCCGCCGCCTTCGAGGAGACCATCGCGCTGTCCGAGGAGCTCGGCACGCACGAGGACACGCCGATGATGCAGGTCCGGCTGGCGCTGGTCCGGGCCGCGGCCGGCGAGACCGAGCGCGCCGGCCGGGAGGTCGCCGCGGTGCGCGCCGCGGTCGACGGAGACGGCGGAATGGTGCTGTCCTTCGCCGAGAGCGGCACCGCCGAGCTGGCGCTGCTCGACGGCCGGCTCGACGACGCCGAGCGCTGGTACCGCTCCGCGCTGGCCCGGCTGGCCACGGTCACCGTCGGGCCGCCGCAGATCGCGTCCTCGGCGCAGAGCGGGCTGGCCACCACCCTCGCGCTGCGGGTCGAGGCCGGCGCCGACCCGGCGCTGCTGGCCGAGGCAGCGGAGCAGCTGGCCGGCGCCACCGACCTCGCGGTGCGGATGGCCGCGGACATGCCGGTCGCGGCCATCGCCGTCCAGGCGCGGGCGGCGCTGGCGCTGGCCGAGGGCGACCCCGGCCGGGCGGGGACCCTGCTGGGCCGGGCCTCGGCGGTCCGCGGGCGCCGGGACCACGCCGGGCTCGTCGGGCTGGTCGTCGAGCGCCGGGTGCGCGCCGTCCTGGGGGACGAGGAGCTGGAACGCCGGCACGCCGCCGGTGCGGCCACCCCGCGGGCCGACGTCTTCGCCGACCTGGGGGTCACCTACACCGGCGGCTGGCCGGGGGCGATGTTCACCGGGTAGCTCAGACCCGGCGGCGGTAGGCCCGCATCGCCAGCGGCACGAAGACCGCGAGCAGCAGCGCGCCCCAGCCCGCCGTCCAGGCCAGCGGCTCGGCGACCGGGCCGCCCAGCAGCAGCCCGCGGACGGTGTCGATCAGGTGCGTCACCGGGTTGTTGTTGGTGAAGGCCTGCAGCCAGCCGGGCAGGGTGTCGGCGGGGACGAGCGCGCTGCTGCCGAAGGTCAGCGGGAAGGTGGCGAGGAAGCCCACGCCCTGCACCGCACCGGCGGAGCGGACCTTCAGGCCGATCCAGACGAACACCCAGGACAGGCACATCGCGAAGCCGATGCCCACGAGCACCGCCAGCACGGCGGCGGGGACGCCCTGCGTCGTCCGGAAGCCCAGGACCAGGGTGAAGGCGAAGAGGACCACCGTGGCGGTCACGTACCGGACGACGTCGGCGAACACCGCGCCGATCAGCGGGGCGGACCGGGCGATCGGCAGGCTGCGGAACCGGTCGAAGACGCCCTTGCTGATGTCGTTGTTCAGCGCGACGCCGATGCCACCGGTGGCGAACATCAGGGTCTGCACCAGGATGCCGGGCACCAGGTAGGTCAGGTACTGGTGCCAGTCACCGGCGATCGCGCCACCGAAGACGAACGTGAACAGCACCGTGAAGATGATCGGCTGCAGGCTCACGTCCATCAGCGCCTCGGGCTGGCGGCGGATCTTCACGACGTTGCGCCAGGCGAGGGTGAGCGCCTGGGAGAGGGCGTTGCCGCTGGTCGCGCGGGTCGGCGCCGGTGCGGTCGGGCGGGTGGGGGTCAGGGTGGTCATGCCAGGCTCGCTTCGGGAGTGGGGGCGGTGGAGGACCCGGTGAGGGCGAAGAAGACGTCGTCCAGGCTGGGCAGCCGGACGGCGAGCTCGGAGACGGCGACGCCGCGCACCGTGAGCTGGTCGAGGACCGCGCTGAGCAGCGCGGGGTCGGGCACCGGCACGGACGACGTGCCGCGGGCGTCGGTGCTCGGGACGCTGCCGGTCACCTGCTCCAGCACCTGCAGGACGACCGGCTGGTGCGCCCGGTCGACCGGGCGCACGGTGAGGGTCTGCGCGCCGGTGCGGTGCTTGAGCTCGTCGCTGGTGCCGCGGGCGACCACGCGGCCGGAGTCGAAGACGACGATGTCGTCGGCGAGCTCGTCGGCCTCCTCCAGGTACTGGGTGGTCAGCAGCACCGTGGTGCCGTCGTCGACCAGGCCGCGGACGGTGTCCCAGACCTCGTTGCGGCTGCGCGGGTCCAGGCCGGTGGTGGGCTCGTCGAGGAACAGCACCTTCGGCCGGTTGACCAGGCTGGCGGCCAGGTCCAGGCGGCGGCGCATGCCCCCGGAGTAGGTCTTCGCGGGGCGGCCGCCGGCGTCGGTGAGGCTGAACCGGCCCAGCAGGTCGGTGGCCCGGGCGTGCGCCTCGGGGCGGCTGAAGCCCAGCAGCCGGCCGATCATCACCAGGTTCTGCCGGCCGGTGAGGTCCTCGTCGACGGAGGCGTACTGACCGGTCAGGCCGATCTGCTCGCGCACCTGCTGGGGCTGGCGGGCGACGTCGTACCCGGCGACCCGGGCGGTGCCGGCGTCGGCGCGCAGCAGCGTGGCCAGCACCCGCACGGCGGTGGTCTTGCCGGCGCCGTTGGGGCCCAGCACGCCGAGCACGGTGCCGGCGGGGGCGGTGAGGTCCACGCCGTCCAGGGCGCGGGTGAAGCCGTAGTGCAGGACGAGGCCCTCGGCCTCGATGGTGTTCTCCATGGGTCCTCCTCGGTGGTGTCTGAGGAAGAAGGTGCGCGCCGCCGCTGACGCGCAGCCGACGTCCCGCTGACGCCCGCTGACGTGCGCTGATGGAGTCCCAGCGCTGCGTTTCCGGCGCCCTGGGACTCCATGCGGACGACGACGGCGCTGATGGAGTCGCAGGGGTGCGTTCTCCGCGCCCTGGGACTCCATGAGCGCGGCGGGGGACGATGGGGGAGTGACCCCCACCGATGCGCTGGCCCGCACGCGGGCGGAGACGCTCGCCCAGATCGCCGCGCTCGGCCGGGAGTTCGAGGAGGTCGTCGCTGCGTCGAGGTCCTCCAACGCCGACGACGAGCACGACCCGGAGGGCGCCACGATCGCCTTCGAGCGCCAGCAGGTCGCCGCGCTCATCGCCCAGGCGCAGCAGCGGCTGGCCGACGTCGATGCCGCGCTGGCCCGCGCCGAGGCCGGCGACTACGGCACGTGCGACTCCTGCGGCCGACCGATCGCGCCCGAGCGCCTGGCTGCCCGACCGCAGGCCCGGACCTGCTTCACCTGCGCGTCCCGCCCCGCCCGCCGGTGAGCGGCGCGCCGTACCCGCCGGTCGAGCCGTACGAGAGCGGGCACCTGGACGTCGGCGACGGCCACTCGCTGTACTGGGAGGTCTGCGGCAACCCCGACGGCAGGCCCGCGGTCGTCCTGCACGGCGGGCCGGGCTCGGGCTGCACGCCGGGGCTGCGCCGCTGGTTCGACCCGGCGCGCTACCGCGTCGTGCTGTTCGACCAGCGGAACGCCGGCCGGAGCAGGCCGTGGGCGGGGGAGCCGTCGGTCGACCTCTCGGCCAACACGACGCCACACCTCATCGCCGACGTCGAGCGGCTGCGCACACACCTGGGCATCGACCGCTGGCTGGTCCTCGGCGGCTCGTGGGGCGTGACGCTCGGTCTGGCCTACGCCCAGGCGCACCCCGAGCAGGTCACCGAGCTGGTGCTGGCCGCGGTCACCAGTCCCGACCGGTGGCTGCTGCGCTGGATCACCCGCGACATGGGCCGGGTCTTCCCCCGTGAGTGGGAGCGGTTCCGGGGCGGCGTCCCCGCGGCCGACCGCGACGGCGACCTGGCCGCCGCCTACAGCCGGCTGCTGCACGACCCCGACCCGGCGGTGCGCGCGACGGCCGCGCAGGACTGGTGCGACTGGGAGGACACCCACGTCTCCCTCGCCCCGGACGCCGAGCCGTCGCTGTCGATCGCCGACCCCGCGTTCCAGCTGGCCTTCGCCCGGGTGGTGACGCACTACTGGGGCAACGGCTGCTTCCTCGACGACGGGCAGCTGCTGCGTGACGCGCACCGGCTGGCCGGCGTCCCCGGGTTGCTGGTGCACGGCCGGTTCGACGTCAGCGCACCGCTGGACACCGCCTGGCAGCTGCACCGCGCCTGGCCGGACAGCGAGCTGGTGGTGCTCGGCGACACCGGCCACTCCGGCGGTGACCTGCGCGCGACGGTCATCGACCACCTGGACCGGGTCGCCGACCGCGGCTGATGCCTCAGCGCGGCCAGTACAGGATCAGACCGCCGAGGACGGCGACGCCCAGCGACACCCCGCCGAGGACCGTCCACCAGCGCCGGGCGGGCAGCGCGGCGCAGCACTGGCCGATGACCCCCACCGGCGCCGCGACGGCCGACCACACCAGTCCGAGCCCGACCGTGAACCCGATGAGCGTGCCGAGGCCGTCGTCGACGAGGGCGGGGTCGACGGTGCCCCAGCCCGCCTCGGCGGCGACCGCCTCGACCGCGAGCACCACCCACATGGCCGGCCACGCCCCGGCGAGCCCGAGGACGACGCCCAGGACGCTGCACAGCAGCCAGGCCGGCCGGTCGGCCAGCCGACGTCCCTCGGGCGTCCGCTGGGTCAGCACGCCGGCGGGTTCAGCTCACGTAGCGGCGGGCGGTCGACTTCTTCTGGGCGTCCTCGAGCGCGGCGAACCGTGCCTCGGCGTGCGGGGGCAGCACCTGCCGCTCGCGCAGCACCCACGGCAGGCCGCGCACCGCGCGCACCAGCCCGACCGCGGTCACCTTGTCCCGCGGCACGGTGCGCAGCAGGTGCACGGTGCGGCGCAGCGCGGGCCGCAGCGGACGGCGCAGCCACGTCGTCCAGAGGGTGTTGCGGATGCCGTCGGCCCGGCGCTTGTGCGGGTCCCGGGCGGTGCTGGCCTGGTGGTGGATGGTCAGGTGCTCCAGGTAGCAGAGCTCCCAGCCGCGGGCGGCGAGGTCGCCGGCCATCAGCTCCTCCTCACCGCCCAGCCACAGTCGGGCGCTGAAGCCGCCGACCTCGTTGAACGCCTCGCGGCGCAGCACGCTCGCCCCGGCCAGGAAGCTGCCCAGGGCCGGGCCCGGCAGCCAGTCCGCACCCACGACGGGGGAGTCGCGCAGCTCGACCACGATCGGGTCCTCGACGCCGCCGGGCTCGACCAGGATGCGGGCGGTGATCACCGCCAGCCGGGGGTGGGCGTCGAGGGCGTCGGCGGCCGCACGCAGCGAGCCCGGGTCCCACCACGTGTCGTCGTCGCAGAACGCGACGTAGGGGGTGGACAGCCGGGCGACGCCGAGGTTGCGGCCGACCGCGCCCAGGTTGTCGGGGCTGGCGATGAGCTCCACCCACGGGTGGTCTCGGAGCACGGCCTCGGCGGTGCCGTCGGCCGAGCCGTTGTCGACCACCACGACGTGCGGCTGCTCGGGCAGCTCGCGCAGCCGGGTGAGCGCCAGCAGCAGCTCGTCGCGGCGGTTGTGCGTGATCACCACGACGGCGATCCGCGGGTCGGGCGTGTGGTCGGTCATCCCTGCAGCTCCCGGACTCCGGTCATGACGGTGGTGGGCAGCACCCGGCGCTCCCGCAGCGCGGCCGGGACCCGCGGGACGGCGCTGGCCAGCCCGCGGACGCCCACGCGCCCGGCCCGCACGGCGCGCAGCAGCTGCCCGGCCAGCGCGGGCAGCGGGTACCGCAACACCGCGGTGAGCACCCGGCTGCGCCAGATGCCGGTCTGCCGGACGTCGTTGGCGTCCCGGCGCGGTGAGGGGTGGTGGTGCACGGTGACCTCGTCGACGTAGGCCAGCCCCCAGCCCGAGGCGGCCAGGTCGAGGGCGACCCGCTCCTCCTCGCCGGGGAAGCGGACGACGCGGTCGAAGCCGCCGACGGCGGTGAACGCCTCGACCCGCACCAGCGCCGCGCACGCGACGAAGCCCAGCAGCGAGGGGCCGGGCAGGTCGGGCTCGGTGCCCAGCGGGCTCCCGGCCATCTCGGTGCACACCGGGTCGAGCCGGTCCTCCGGGCCGACCAGGATGCGGGCGGCGAGCAGGCCGAGCCGGGGGTGGGCCTGCATGACCGCGACCGCCCGGGCCAGGTCGCCGGGCGCCCACCACGAGTCGTCGTCGGTGAAGGCCACGAACGGGGTGCCGGCGTACTCGACGCCGATCGTGCGGGCCACCGCACCGAGGTTCTCCGGCAGCGGGACGACCCGGACCTCCGGGTGCACCCGGCCGACGACGGCGACGGTGTCGTCGGTGGAGGCGTTGTCAACCAGGACGACGGGCGCCTCGTGCCGGGGCAGGCTCAGGAGCAGGTCGTCGCGGCGGTTGCGGCTGGCGATCACGCACGTCACCTGGGCGGGCTCCGGCGGGGTGATCACCGGGTGATCTTCCCAGGCCGGTCCGGCACCTCTCGGACAGGGCGGTCCAGCGCACCCGGGTCGGCGAACAGGCCGGCGGCCGGGCCGGTGCCGGCGATCGCGTCGGCGGCCAGCACGACCGCGGCCGCCGTCCAGGTGGTGCGCTCGACCGGCCAGCGCACACCGTCGGTGAGCACCAGCCCGGTCCAGTACGAGCCGTCGTCGGCGCGCAGGTGCTGCATGGCGGTCAGCTGCCCGGCCGCGTCGTCCCGGCGGCCGGCGGCGGTCAGGGCGAGCGCGAGCTCGCAGGTCTCCGCGCCGGTCACCCACGGCCGGTCGGCGACACAGCGCACGCCGCGGCCGGGGACGACGAAGCTGGACCACCCCGCGGCCAGGCGGTCGTGCGCAGGCGGTCCGGTCAGTGCGCCGGCGAGCACCGGGTAGTACCAGTCCATCGACCACCGCGACCGGTCGGCGAAGGCCGCGGGCCGCTCGCGCAGTGCGGTGCCGAGCTCGGTGGCGGCCAGGTCCCAGTCCGGCTGCGGCTCACCGACCAGGCCGGCCAGCGCGATCCCGCAGCGCAGCGCCTGGAACAGGCTGGCGTTGCCGGTCAGCAGCGCCAGGTCGTCGGGGGTGCCGTCGGGGCGCAGCGCCCAGCTGACCGCACCGGTGGCCAGCTGCATCGCCGTCACCAGGTCCAGTGCGCGGCGCACCGTGGGCCACAGCCGGTCGACCGCGGCGTCGTCCCCGGTGCACAGCCAGGTGTGCCAGACACCGACGGCCAGGTAGCCGGCGTGGTTGCTCTCGGCGGCCGGGGCGGTGACGGCGCCGTCGCGGTACTCGGCGGCCCAGGAGCCGTCAGGACGCTGGTGGCGGGCCAGCCAGTCGTAGGCGGCGAGTGCCCGGGCGTGCTCACCGCCGACGTCCAGGGCCATCGCGGCCTCGACGGCGTCCCAGGCGTCCAGCTGCCCGCCGCGGTGCCAGGGGAGCGCGCCGTCGGCGGCCTGCTCGGCGGCGATCGCGGCGACCGTCGTCCGCAGCTGGTCGGCGCTGAGGACGCCGGGCACCTCCGGGAGGGTCACGCCGGCTTGTCGGCGTAGACGACGAAGGACTTGCCGAGCACCGGGTCGAGCAGGCGCTCGGCGGTGCGGGTCGGCCACGGCCGCTTCATCAGGTCCCAGACCAGGACCCGGTGGTAGGCCTTCGTCAGCACGGTGTCCCGGTCGACGCCGACGGCGCACTTCAGCCACCAGTAGGGGGCGTGCAGCGCGTGCGCGTGATGGGTGTCGGTCGGCCGCAGCCCCGCGGCGGACAGCTTCTCCGACAGCTGGTCGCCCCGGTAGATGCGGACGTGCCCGCCCTCGTTGGCGTGGTAGCTGTCCGACAGCGCCCAGCAGACGCGCTCCGGGCCGTAGCGGGGGACGGTGACCGCGACCCGGCCACCGGGCTTGAGCACCCGCGCGATCTCGGCGATCGCCGTCGCGTCGTCGACGATGTGCTCGAGCACCTCCGAGGCGATCACCCGGTCGACGCTGGCGTCGGGCACCGGCAGCGCGCGCAGGTCGGCGCGGGCGACCGCGGCCCGGGCGCCGGGCGGTGCCTCGCCGGCGGCGGCGATCGCGCCCAGCCACTGCGCAGTGGTGGCGACCTCGTGCTGGCCCCAGTCGACCGCCAGCACGTCGGCGCCGCGGCGAAGGGCCTCGAAGGCGTGCCGGCCCTCACCGCACCCCAGGTCGAGCACCCGCATGCCGGGCCGGACGCCGAGCAGGTCGTAGTCGACGGTGAGCATCAGGGCCGCCGGTCCAGCACGTCGGCGTACCACTCCGCGGTGCGCTCGGCGGTGCGCCGCCAGGTGTAGTGGCTGAGCACCCGCGCCCGCCCGGCGCGGCCGAGCTGCTCGCGGAACGTGGGGTGGTCGAGCACCAGTTGCAGCGCCTCGGCCAGCCGGCCGACGTCCCCGGCCGGGACCCGGACGCCGGCCTGCGTGCCGACGACCTCGGGCAGCGCGCCGCCGTCGGTGGTCACCAGCGGGGTGCCGCAGGCCATCGCCTCGACCGCCGGCAGCGAGAAGCCCTCGTACAGCGACGGGACGGCGACGACGGTGGCGCGCTGCAGCAGTGCCACCAGCTCCGCGGTCGGGACCGGGCCGGTGAAGGTCACCGCCTCGGCCAGGTCGAGCCGGTCGATGGCGCCCGCGGCCGGCCCACCCGGGCGGGCGGTGCCGACGACGGTGAGCCGCACGTCGCGCTCGGTGCGCAGCTTCGCGAGCGCCTCCAGCAGGTGCACCAGCCCCTTGAGCGGGACGTCGGCGCTGGTGGTGACCACGACGTGGTCGGCGTCCCGGCCCGCGGGGGTGGGCGGGGGCGTGAAGACCTCGGGGTCGATGCCCACGGGGATCACGCGGACCCCGGCGGCCGGCACGCCCAGGTGCGTCTCGACGTCCCGGCGGGAGCTCTCCGAGACGGTGGTGATGCCGTCCAGCCTCGGGGCGACGCGGGCCTGCATGGCGGTGAAGCCGTACCAGCGGCGCAGCTGCAGCCGCTTGCGCCGGGTGGTCGCGGCCGCCAGTTCCAGGTCGCGGTCCACCTGGATCGGGTGGTGCACCGTGGCGACCGTGGGCAGGCCCTGCCGGCGCAGCTGGAGCAGGCCGTAGCCCAGGGACTGGTTGTCGTGCACCAGGTCGAAGTCGGCCGCGCGGGAGCCCAGCAGCCGGGCCGCGCGCAGGGTGAAGGTGAGCGGCTCGGGGAACCCGGCGGTGCACATGGCGGCCCACTCGGCGACGTCGATCGCGCCGGAGAACTCGCCCGGGCGGGGCGTGCGGAAGGGGTCGGGCTCGCGGTAGAGGTCCATGCTCGGCACCCGGGTGAGCGGCACGCCCTCGACCAGCTCGGGGTAGGGCTGGCCGCTGAACACCTCGACCCGGTGGCCGAGCTCCTGCAGCTCGTGGGACAGCGCCCGCACGTAGACGCCCTGCCCGCCGCCGTGCGGCTTGGAGCGGTAGGACAGCAGCGCGACCCGCAACGACCGTCCCATGCCCGGACCCTATCCAGACCGTCCCGACGCCCTCGGCGGTCGGCCGCGAGCCCGGACGCCGGCGGCACGGACGTGGGGCGTCCGCTCCGGCGTGCTCACTCGTCGGAGGGGGATGCTCGCTCAGAGTGTTCCCTGTGAGACGGGGCGTCTCATAAGTTCCGGAGCGCACCAGAGTTCCGGCAGGGGTCGGGACTCCCCACCGAGCAAGGACTCACCGTGCACGCACGTCACGCGCACCGACCGACCGGACGAGCCAGGAGCCGCGCCTCGCTGGCGGCCGTGCTGCTGGGCCTGGTCCTGTCCGCGCTGCTGATCTGGCAGACCTCCTACTCCGCCTACTCGGCGACCACGAGCAACGCCACGGACAGCTGGTCCACCGGCAACCTGGCGCTCACCGACGACGACGGGGGCGACGGCGTCGCCAGCGGCACCGCGATGTTCTCGGCGACCAACCTGCGCCCGGGGTCCTCCGGCACGCACTGCATCACCGTCAGCTCCACCGGCAGCCTGCCCGCCCTCGTCCGGCTGTACGGGACGGACCCGGTCACCGTCAACGGGCTGTCCAGCTACGTCGACCTCGTCATCTCCCAGGGGACCGGTGGCAGCTTCGGCTCCTGCACGGGCTACTCCGCGTTCGCCGGTGCCGCCGGTGTCGTCTACGACGGCACGGTCGCGGGCCTGCCCACGGGCTACGGCGCCGGGCTGTCCAACTGGTCCACCAACGGCACCACCGGGACCCCCGAGACCCGCTCCTACCAGTTCACCTACACGATCAACGCGAACGCGCCCACCAGCACGATGAACGGCGCGGCGTCGATCGGCCTCACCTGGGAGGCCCAGCCGCGGACCGCGTGACCCCCGCGCCCGATCCGCCGCCCACCGCCACCACCAGGAGCCCCGCGTGACCGCACTCTCCCTCGGCGCCGTCCGCCTCTGGCCGGCGCCGGGCACCGAGGCCGTGCCCGCACCCCTCCGCTCGGGGTGGACGGCGCTCGTCGTCAGCACGGTGGCCCGCACCCTGCTCGTCGTCGTCGTCGCGCTGGCCGTCTGGTCGCAGCTCCCGGCGCTGCTGGGCTGGCAGAGCACGGTGGTGATGAGCGGCTCGATGAGCCCGCACCTGAACACCGGGGACGTCGCCGTCGTGCGCCCGATCGACCCCACCGACGTCCGGGCGGGTCAGGTCCTGCTGGTCGACGACCCCGACCACCCCGGGCGTCTGCGGCTGCACCGGCTGGTCGCGCTGGAGGACGGCCGGCTGCGCCTGCAGGGCGACGCCAACGCCGCCCCGGACTCCTCGCTGGTAGACCTGCAGGCACTGCGCGGGATCGGGGTGCTGCGCGTCCCGGCCATCGGCCTCCCCGTCGCCTGGGCGGGCAGCGGTGAGTGGCTGCTGCTGGTGTCCACGGCCGCCGCAGTCACCGTCCTGGTGGCCGCCGCGGGCTGGTCGCGCGAGCCGGTGGTGCCCTCCGGCGTCCGGGCGGCGACCTCGCCGGGTCCGGCCGGCCTGCGGGCCTGGCGTGCGCGTCTCGTGCGACGCAGCGGCCGGCACCGGCGCCCCCGGGCGGTGTCCGCCCCCCGCGTGGTGGTCGGTCTCGTCGCCGTCGTGCTCACCGCCGGCTTCCTGCTGACGTCCGCACTCGCCGGCTACGCCGCCGCGACCGTCAACTCCCCGGACACCTGGGGCATGAGCGAGGCGGCCCGCTGGGGCTGCGTCGACCAGTCGGCGGTCCGCGCCGTGCAGTTCCTCGCGCTGACCGAGCAGGTGGGTCCGACGGCGTACAACACCGGGACGAGCGCCCTCGCCGGTGACGGCACCTACCGGGGCGGCGTCCTGCTCGACCAGACCGGCCCGGTCTGCAACGCCGGCCCCGTCCGCGCGGTCACCCTCGACGGGTCCAGCGGCTGGGTGGGCACCGGGGTCCCGGAGGCCACGGCCGACGACTTCACGACCCAGGTGTGGTTCCGGACCACGGTGCGCGGCGGGAAGCTGTTCCAGCTGAACAGCCAGCAGACCGCCAGTGCCCAGTACGACCGGCAGGTCTACCTCACCAAGGACGGCCAGCTGGTGTTCGGGGTCTACCGGGGCGGCTACGACACCGTGATCAGCCCGAGCGGCAAGAACTACGCCGACGGCCTCTGGCACCTGGCGACCGCCAGCCTGAGCAGCGCCGGCATGCACCTCTACGTGGACGGCGCGGAGGTCGCCGCGAACCCCGCCTACACGAGCGGTGAGCCGAAGAGCGGCGCCTACTGGTGGTTCGGCACGGGTGAGGCCGGCGGGTGGCCCGGCGCGACGGCGAACGGGTCCTTCACCGGTTCGCTGGCGTCCGCCGCCGTCTGGGACCACGCGCTCACGGCAGCCCAGGTCGCGGCGCAGTACCGGCCGCAGTCGTGACGGCCACGCACCGCCCCCTCGCTGCCCCGCCGGCCACGGCCCGGGCCGTGGACCCGCGGGTGGTCCGGACCCGCGCCCACGTGCTGGCGCACGCCGGACGTCTGCTGGCCGAGGGCGGGGCCGAGGCGCTCACCTTCAGCCGGCTGTCGGCCGAGGCGCGGGTGTCGAGGCAGACGCTCTACCGCTACTGGGCCTCGCCGGCGGCGCTCGCCGTCGACCTGGTCCGGGACCGGGTGGCCCCCACCCAGGACGTCACCGGCGGACCCGAGCAGGCGGTGGTCGCCTTCCTGACCGAGCTGCGCGGACGCCTCGCCGAGCCGGGTGTGTCCGCCGCCTACTCGATGCTCCTGTCGGCCACCGAGCGGCACCCCGAGGCCGTCGGGGTGCTCGACGGCGTGCTCGACGAGACGCACGCGATCGTCAGCCGGCTGGTGGCCGACGCGATCGGGGACCTCGACCGGGCGGACTTCGACCTGCTCGTCGGCCCGGTGCTGTACTCCCACTTCGTGGCCCGGCGCCCGATCAGCGACCTCGCCGTCGCCCGCGCGGTGGGGCACCTGTTCGCAGGTCGGTGACCCACCCGGCACCGCCGGGTCCCCGTGCCGTCCAGCTCGAACCGCTGGTCGAGAGGGCGGGCCCCGGCGACCAGACCGAGGTCGGAGCCCGCCGGTGAGGACCGCACCGGCGGGCTCTGCGGCGCCTCAGGCGACGGTGATGACCGTCTTGCCCGGCAGGCGGCCGTTGCCGGCGTCCTCGTGCACCGCCGGCAGCTCCTCCAGCGGACGCCGGTCGACGACGTGCAGGGCGAGCCGGCCGTCGTCGACCCGGGCGACGAGGTCGGCCAGGTGGGCGGCGTTCGGGCCGACCCACACCCCGGCCGTGCGCACCCCGCGTGCCTCGTCGGCCGGCACCGGCCCGGCGGAGCTGACGGCGATCCCGCCGTCGGCCACGTAGGAGGTCAGCCGGGCCATGTCCTCCGGTGCCAGGCGCACGTGGTTGACCACCACGTCGAACGGGCCGGACACCGCCGCGGGGCCGGCGTCGAGGTCCAGTGGGCCGACGACCCGTGCGCCGTAGCCGCGCAGGCGCTCGGCGTGCGCCGGTGCGTCGACCGCGGTCACCTCCGCGCCGGCGTCGACGGCGAGCTGGACCACGATGCTGCCCACCGCCCCGCCGGCGCCGTTGACCAGGACGGTCTGACCGGCCCGCACCTCGGCCAGCTCCACGGCGGCCTGCATGGCCGCCAGCCCGGCCAGCGGCAGCGACGCGGCGTCGGCCAGGTCGACCGTCCGCGGGGCCGGGGTCACCAGGTCGGCGGCGAGGACCGCGTACTCGGCCGCCCCGCCGTGGGTGTCCAGCGGGGACATGGCGACGACCTGGTCACCCACCTCGACGCCGGAGACGCCGGCCCCGAGCTCGACGACGGTGCCGGCGACGTCCAGCCCGGGGGTGACCGGCAGCGCGGTCGGGATCATCTCGGCCAGCAGGCCCAGCCGGATGTGGTCGTCGACGGGGTTGAACGAGGTGGCCGCCACGCGGACCAGCACCTGGCCGGGGGCGGGCACCGGACGCTCCACCTCCTCCTGGCGCAGGACCTCGGTCGTGCCGAACTGGTGGTAGCGGATCGCCTTCACGGCTGTCTCCTCGTCGTGGCTGGTGCTGTGGGGTGTCCGGCGGGGGAGGGCGGTCCTGTTGGGCGCGAGGGGGCGGCGACGACCCTCCGCGCGAGGGGGCAGACCCTCTCCGCACTTGCCTGAGCAAGTGAGACGGGACGGTGCCACGGTTGCTCTGGCAAGTCAACCGCGGTGACGGCGGCTCCGTGGCCGTGCGCGCATCAGCGGTCGCCGAGCTTGCTCAGGCAAGTACGCTGGGCGCCATGACCAGCTCGACGCGGTGGCTCGACGACGACCAGCAGGCCCTCTGGCAGGACCTGCTGACCGTGGTCATCGGGCTGCCCGCCCTGCTGGACCGGCAGATGCAGGCGGACGCCAGCATCTCCAACTTCGAGTACAGCGTGCTGGCCCGGCTCTCGATGACCGAGGCGTCCACGATGCGGCTCAGCGACCTGGCCGCGCAGTGCACCAGCACCCTGCCGCGGTTGTCGAAGGTGATGGTCAGGTTCGAGGAGCAGGGCTGGGTCACGCGGTGCCCCGATCCGGACAACGGCCGCTACACCCTGGCGACGCTGACCGACGCCGGCCGGCAGAAGGTCGTCGACAGCGCCCCCGGCCACGTCGAGCAGGTGCGGGCGCTCGTGTTCGACCCGCTCACCGCCGCGCAGCAGCGTCAGCTCGGCGTCGTCCTGAGCCGGCTCGCCGGCCCGGTGCGGGAGCAGCTCGGCGGGCGATGACCCCGGCCGCCGCCCGTCCACGGCGGTGCGCAGGTCGTCCTGCCCGGCGAGCTGCTGCAGCAGTCCGACCACCAGCACACCGCCCGGGACCGCCGCCCGCCGCCGTCCACATCCGGGGGCCGGCTCCACCGTCGCCCCGGGGCCGTTGGCCGGGGCCGGCCGCCGGGCCACGGTCGAGGGCATGACCGACCTGAACCCCCGCCCCACCGTCCGCCTCCCCGACCGGGGCGCGCTGGCCGCCGCCGTGCCCCAGCTGCTGGGGTTCCGGCCCGCGGAGTCACTGGTGGTGGTCAGCCTGCACGCCCACGCCGGTCGCGAGGTCCTCGGCCTCACCGCCCGGGCCGACCTGCCGCCGCCGGAGCACGCCGCGTCCCTGGCCGGCAGCCTGGCCGCGTCGGTGCTCAGCAGCGGACCCACCGCCGTCCTGCTGCTCGTGGTCTCCGAGGACGACGACGGTCGGGAGCTGCCGCACCGTGCCCTGCTGCACGAGGTGGTGCTCGCCTTCCACCACCGCCGGGTGCCGGTGCGGGACGTCCTGCTGGTCCGCGGCGGCCGCTGGTGGGACTACGACTGCCCCCAGGCCTGCTGCGCACCCGGTGCGGGCACCCCGCTGCCGGGCGGCACCAGCGAGCTGGCGGCGACGTCGGTGTTCTCCGGTCACGTCGTCGAGGACGACCGCGCCGCGCTCGCCCGGCGCCTGGCCCCCACCCGCTCGCCGGGCATGGCCGCCGCGTGCGAGGAGGTGGGCGACGAGCTGGCCCGCCGGACGGCGCTCGAGGGCTGGGACGCCGTCGTCGAGGAGGCCTGGGACGCCCTGCTCGCCGCGGTGGAGGACGCCGGGACCGCCCGCACCGCGCCCCTGTCGGACCGGCAGGTGGCCCGGCTGGCCTGGGGCCTGCGCGACACCGACGTGCGGGACCGGGCGCTGACCTTGGCGCTGGGCGACCGCGAACCGGCCGCGCAGGCGCTGTGGACCGAGCTCACCCGCCGGGCGCCGACCCCGCTGGACGCCGCACCGGCGACCCTGCTGGCGGTCAGCGCGTGGCTGCGCGGCGACGGCGCGCTGGCCAACCTCGCGCTGGACCGGGCGCTGGGCAGCGAGCCCAGCCACACCCTCGCCGGGCTGATGCGCACCGCGCTCGACGCGTGCCTGCCGCCGGACGTGGTGCGGGAGGTGATCCGGGAGGCCGCCGGCCCGCTCGATGCGGGCCGCTGACGCACCGGCCGGGTCGCGGCCCGGCCGGTGCGTCCGCCGCTCAGAGCAGCTCGGGCCGCTGCCACTCCTCGCCCAGCACGTGCTGGCCGAGGAAGGCCAGCACCGTCTCGTACCAGACCGCGGCGTTGCCCGGCGTGAGCACCCAGTGGTTCTCGTCCGGGAAGTACAGGAACTTCGAGGGCACCCCGCGCTTCTGCAGGTCGTACCAGAGCCGCAGGCCCTCGCCGATCGGGACGCGGTAGTCCTTGTCGCCGTGGATCACCAGCATCGGCGTCCGGATGGCGTCGGCGTAGCGGTGCGGGGAGTTCTGGTCGTAGCGCCGCGGCTCGGTCAGCGGGTCGCCGAACTCGCGCTCCCAGTAGTACGCGGAGTCGGTGGTGCCGCCGAAGCTGTCCAGGTGCCAGAGGCTGGCGTGGGTGACGATCGCGGCGAACCGGTCGGTCTGGGTGG
This sequence comes from Modestobacter sp. L9-4, assembly GCF_019112525.1. Classification (NCBI taxonomy): domain Bacteria; kingdom Bacillati; phylum Actinomycetota; class Actinomycetes; order Geodermatophilales; family Geodermatophilaceae; genus Modestobacter; species Modestobacter sp. L9-4. Next base: position 697,502 of record NZ_CP077800.1, on the reverse strand, counting down.
CGATCCAGTTGGCCATGTAGCCACCGAACGAGCCGCCCATGGCCGCGGTGCGGGTCTCGTCGATCTCCGGCAGCGCCTCCGCGGCGTCGACCGCGGCCATCAGGTCGGTATAGGGGTGCTCGCCCCACTCGCCCCAGCCGCGGCGCACGAAGTCCTGCCCGAAACCCTGCGACAGCGCCGGGTTGGGCAGCAGCACCGCGTAGCCCCGGGCGGCCAGCACCCACGGCGTCCAGCGCCACGACCAGGAGTTCCAGCTCATCAGCGGGCCGCCGTGCACCCACAGCACCAGCGGGGCGGGGGCCGTCTCGCTGGCGCCCTCGGGCAGCACCAGCCAGGACTGCACCCGGGTGCCGTCGGCGGCGGTGGCGTCCAGCTCGCGCAGCGTGCCGGGGAAGGCGGTGATCGTGCCGGGGTTGGGCAGCGCGACGGGGTCCTGACCGGTCGCCCGCGGGTCCAGCCGCACCGGCGCCGCCGGGTGGTCGTAGCCCGACCGCAGCGCGTACAGCGCGCTGCCGTCCCGGGCCACCTGCAGGTCGCTGTAGGCGCCGGAGTCGGTCAGCCGCACCGGCGCCCCACCGGCCAGCTCGACCCGGTACAGCGCGTGCCGGCCGTCGTCGTCGGCCAGGAAGAACACCGCGGTGCCCTCCGCGGAGAACTGCGGCGAGCCCGGCCATCGGTCGAAGCCGACGGTCAGGTCGCGGGCCTGCGACGACTCGACGTCCACCAGCAGCAGCGTGTAGTCCGGCGGCTCGGCGAAGGTGGAGACCGACTCGCGCACGCAGACGACCTGCGTGGAGTCGGGGGAGAACGCGGGGGAGAAGACGTCGGCCTGCGGGTCGTCGACCAGCATCCGCGTCGTGCCCGTGGCCACCTGGGTGAGCACCAGCCGGGAACGCCGTCCGGCGGGGCCGTCGGGCACGTCCTCGCTGCGCACCACGAACCGGCCGTCGGGGGAGATGGCCAGGTCGTCGCCGGCGCCGGTCGGGGGACCGGCGTCCGGGGTCAGGTCGCGCCACTCCGGGGCCGGTGCGGACTCCTCCGGGACCCGCCCGGTCCAGAACACGTGCGGCAACGCCGGACCCAGGTCGTGGTCCCAGAAGCGCACCGGGTAGCTCTCGTGCAGCAGCGCGGTGACGCCGGCGTCGGTGCGGGCCTTGCGGCGCTGCTCGTCGGCCTCGGCGTCGGCGGCACCGGGCACCACGGAGGACACGACCACCACGTCACCGCTGTCGGCGGCCACGGCCACGCCGGAGACGCCGCTGGACCGGCTGAGCACCAGTCGCGCCTCGCCGCCCCCGGGGGACAGCGCCCACAGTGCCGGCTTCGGGTCGCCGGCGTCCTTGCCGGCGGCGGGGTCGGGGCGGGCAGACGTGAACAGCAGCTCGCCGGTCGGGGCGAACACCGGGCCCGACTCCCCGGCCGCGCCGCGGGTCAGCCGCCGGGCCGGACGCTGCCCGGCCGGGTCGACCTCCCACAGCGCCGACTGCCACTTCTTGCCCTCGGCGTCCAGCGTGGCCACCGAGGTGACCAGCCGGCTGCCGTCGGGGGAGAGGGCCAGGCCACCGAGCCGGGGGAGCGCGACGAAGTCGGCCAGCCGGTGGAACGGGGTCGGCGGGGTGTCCTCGGTCTGCTCACGAGGCGCGGGGGAGTCGCTCACCGGGACCTTCTCTCTCTGGTGGTCGGCGAGGGTGCGCTCCGCAGCCTAGTGGCCGGTCGTGAGCCGTGCGAACCATCTCCGACGACGAGAGCCGCGACCCCCGGGTCGGGGGGCGCGGCTCTCGGCAGGGCGGGTGCGCCGCTAGGAGACGGCGGCGACCGCCTCGGCGGCCTCGGCCGGGGTGAGCTCCTCGTCGACGGCGCTGACGAACACGTGCTGGGCCACGCCGGGCTGCAGGGCGACGCCGTCGACCAGCACCGCACCGTTGGCCAGCGAGGGGGTCACCGTCGAGCCCGGGCGCACGTTCTGCGCGGCCATCGAGCGCAGCAGGTCGGCGTCCTCCTGCAGCTGCTCGCTGATCCGGCGCACGACGACCTTGGTGCCCTCCGGCGTCGCGGTGGTCGAGAGCAGGGTCAGCGCGTCGAGCACCGCCGAGGTGTCACCGCCCAGGGCGTCGAGGCCCGGGATCGGGTTGCCGAAGGGCGACACGGTGGGGTTCTTGAGCAGGCTGAGCAGCTTGCGCTCCACGGCCTCGCTCATCACGTGCTCCCAGCGGCAGGCCTCCTCGTGCACGTCGGCGTAGTCCAGGCCGATCACGTCGACGAGCAGGCACTCGGCCAGCCGGTGCTTGCGCATGACCGCGGTGGCCAGCGCACGGCCCTCGTCGGACAGCTGCAGGTGCCGGTCGCCCTGCACGGTCAGCAGCCCGTCGCGCTCCATCCGGGCAACGGTCTGGCTCACGGTGGGGCCGCTCTGGTGCAGGCGCTCGGCGATCCGCGCCCGCAGCGGGACGATGCCCTCTTCCTCGAGCTCGAAGATGGTCCGGAGGTACATCTCCGTGGTGTCGATGAGGTCGTTCACGTCCACTCCTCCGTCAGGTCCCCCGAGTCTACGAGTCGGGGGCCACCCGGCGGGACCGTCGCCACGACCGGGCACCCCGCGGGGTGGTGCCCGCACCGGTAGCGTCGGCGCGGTGACGCAGCCCGCCTGCTCGACGAGGAGTACCGCGCCGGCCCCGCCCGGCGCCGCGGCGCCGGGACCGGGGGAGCGATGAGCGACTCGGTGACCGTCGTCTGGGACGACGCCCTGCTCGGCTACACCTGGGGCGGGGAGCACCCCATGCACCCGGTGCGGCTGGACCTCACCATGCGCCTGGCCGACACCCTCGGCGTGCTCGACGGGCCGCGGTTGTCGGTCGTCGCCCCCAGCCCGGCCGGCGAGGACCTGCTCACCCTGGTGCACGACCCCGCCTACCTCGATGCCGTCCGCCGGGCGCCCGAGCACCCCCGGGACGCCGGCCACGGCCTGGGCCCGCCGGACAACCCCGTCTTCCCCGGCATGTACGACGCGGCCGCGCTGATCACCGGCGGCAGCGTGCTGGCCGCCCAGCAGGTGTCCTCCGGCCGGGCGCAGCACGCGGTGAACATCGCCGGCGGCATGCACCACGCCATGCGGGGGGGCGCCTCGGGCTTCTGCGTCTTCAACGACGCCGCGGTCGCGATCGCCTGGCTGCTCGGGCAGGGCTGGGAGCGGATCGCCTACGTCGACCTCGACGTGCACCACGGCGACGGCGTCCAGACCGCGTTCTACGACGACCCGCGGGTGCTCACGGTGAGCGTCCACCAGACCCCGCTCACCCTCTTCCCCGGCACCGGGTTCCCCGAGGAGACCGGCGACCCGGACAGGGCACTGGGCAGCTCGGTCAACCTCGCCCTGCCCAACGGCACCGACGACTCCGGCTGGCTGCGCGCCTTCCACGCCGTCGTGCCCAGCGTCGTGCGGGCCTTCCGGCCGCAGATCCTGGTCACCCAGTGCGGCTGCGACGCCCACCACGAGGACCCCCTCGCCGACCTCGCGCTCACCGTCGACGGGCAGCGCGCCTCCTACCGGGCCGTGCACGACCTGGCCCACGAGCTGTGCGACGGCCGGTGGGTCGCCCTGGGCGGTGGGGGCTACGGCCTGGTGCGCTGCGTGCCGCGCGCCTGGACCCACCTGCTCGCCGAGGCCGGCGGTGACCGGCTGGACCCGGGCACGCCGATCCCGCAGGGCTGGCAGGACGACGTCCGCAGCCGCGGCCTGCGCATCGAGCCGCCGGACACCATGACCGAGGGCGGCTACACCGGCTTCGCCCGCTGGGACCCCCTGACGGAGAACCGCGTCGACCAGGCGGTCATGCGCACCCGCCGAGCATCGTTCCCCTACTTCGGACTGGACCCGGACGACCCCCGTGATTAAGGACCATCCAGCCCCCCACCGCTCGCGAGCTCGCGGCGGGCCCCTGCTGGATGGCCGGGAGGCTCCGTGAACGACGAGGTGACTGCTGCCCCTGAGGCGCCGCCGCGGTGGGAGGCCGACGTGGTGGCGGCGGACGGTGGGACGGTGCACCTGCGGCCGATCACGCCGGAGGACGCCGACGGCATCGTCGGGCTGATGGAGCGCAGCTCCGACCAGACCCGGTACTACCGGTTCTTCGGACCGGTCCGTCAGCTGTCGGCCAAGGACCTGTACCGGTTCACCCACGTCGACCACGTCGACCGGGTGGCCTTCGTGGTGCTGCTGGGCGACCACCTGATCGGCGTGGGCCGCTACGACCGCACGCCGGGCACCGACGAGGCCGAGGTCGCCTTCCTCATCGAGGACGCCCACCAGCGGCGCGGCCTGGGCTCGGTGCTGCTGGAGCACCTCGCCGCCGCGGCCCGCGAGCGGGGCATCACCCGCTTCATCGCGGAGGTGCTGAGCCAGAACACCGGGATGGTGCGGGTCTTCCGCGATGCCGGGTACGCGGCGTCGCGGTCCTACGAGGACGGCGTCGTGCACCTCACCTTCCCGATCGCGCCCACCGAGCAGTCGCTGGCCGTGGTGCACGAGCGGGAGCAGCGCAGTGAGTCCCGCTCGATCGGCCGGCTGCTCAACCCCGGCTCGGTGGCCGTGATCGGCGCCAGCAACGACCCGGCCAAGGTCGGGTACGCGGCGCTGAGCAACCTGCTCGGCTACGGCTTCGCCGGCCCGATCTACCCGGTCAACCCGGCGGTGCGGCACGTCCGCGGCGTCCCCGCCCACGCCTCCATCGAGGCCATCCCCGACGACGTCGACCTCGCCGTGCTGGCCGTCCCGGCGGACGAGGTGCCGGCGGTCGTGGAGGCCTGCCGGCGCAAGAACGTGCACGCGCTGGTGGTCATCTCCGGCGGGTTCGGCGAGACCGGCCCCGAGGGGCTGGCCGCCGAGCGGGCGCTGGTCGCCTCGGCCCGCGCCTCGGGCATGCGCGTGGTGGGGCCCAACTGCCTGGGCGTGGTCAACACCGACCCTGAGGTGCACCTCAACGCCAGCCTCGCCCCCGACGTCCCCGGACGTGGGCGGGTCGGCTTCTTCGCCCAGTCCGGCGCGCTGGGCGTGGCCCTGCTGGAGCGGGCCCGCGGCCGCAACATCGGCCTGTCCAGCTTCGTGTCCGCCGGCAACCGGGCCGACGTCAGCGGCAACGACCTGCTGCAGTACTGGGCGACCGACCCGGGCACCGAGGTGGTGCTACTGCACCTGGAGAGCTTCGGCAACCCCCGCAAGTTCGCCCGGCTGGCCCGCGCTGTCGGCCGCAGCAAGCCCGTGGTCGCGGTGAAGAGCGGCCGGCACGTGGGCATGACCGCCGGGCTCGCGGGCACCAGCGTCGCCGTGCCGGAGCAGTCGGTCGCCGCGCTGTTCGCCTCGGCGGGGGTGATCCGGGTGGAGACACTCGCCCAGCTCTTCGACGTCGGCACGCTGCTGGCCCACCAGCCGCTGCCGGCCGGTGACCGGGTCGCCGTCGTCGGCAACTCCACCGCCATGGGGGTGCTGGTCGCCGACGCGGTGCTCGAGCAGGGCCTGGAGCTGGCTCACGAGCGCCCGGTCGACATCGGCACGCAGGCCGGCCCGGAGGACTTCCGCGCCGCGCTGCAGACCGCCCTGGACGACGACGGTGTCGACGCGGTGGTCGCGGTGTTCCTGCCGCCGCTGCTGCGGGGTGAGCAGCCCTTCGGCCGGGTGCTGCGGGAGGTGTCGGCGGGATCGACCAAGCCGCTGGTGGCCAACTTCCTCTCCACCGAGGGCATCCCCGACGAGCTGGCGATCCGCGGCGAGGACGGCATGCCCGCCCGCGGCTCGGTGCCGTCGTTCTCCACGCCGGAGCGGGCGGTGATCGCGCTGGCCAAGGTCGCCGAGTACGCCCGCTGGCGGCGCCGTCCGGTCGGGGTGGTGCCCGAGCTGGCCGACGTCGAGGAGGCCGGCGGGCGCGCGGTGGTGGAGTCCGCCCTCGCCGGGACGCCGGCCGGCCGGGAGCTCACCGACACCGAGACGATGCGGCTGCTGGGCGCCTACGGCGTGCCGATGCTGGGCACCCGGCGGGTCACCGACGTCGAGTCGGCGGTGGCCGCGGCCGAGGCGATCGGCTACCCGGTGGTGCTCAAGTCGACCGCGCCGTGGCTGCGTGACCGCCGTGACCTGGGCGGCATGCGCTTCGACCTCGCCGACGCCGACGACGTGCGGGTCGCCTACGCCGCCATCCCCTCGGCCGACCCGGTGATCGTGCAGGAGCAGGCCGCGCCGGGGGTCGGCACGGTGGTGCAGGTCGTCGACGACCCGTCCTTCGGCGCCCTGGTGAGCTTCGGCGTCGGCGGGGTGGCCACCGACCTGCTCGGCGACCGCGCCTTCCGCACCCTGCCGCTCACCGACCTGGACGCCGCCGAACTGGTGCGCAGCCCGCGGGCGTTCCCGCTGCTGGACGGCTACCGCGGCAGCGCGCCGGTCGACACCGCGGCACTGGAGGACCTGCTGCTCCGCGTCGCCCGCCTGGCCGACGACCTGCCCGAGGTGCTGGCGCTCAACCTGGAGCCGGTCATCGTCGGCCCGGCCACCCCCAGCGGACGTTCCCTGGTCGTCGCCGGCGCCCAGGTCCGCGTCGGCCCCCCGACGGCCCGCGTCGACCCCGGCCCCCGCCGCATGTTCCGCCCCGGCACCTGAGGCGCCCGGCCCCACGAGAAGAGCCCGTCACCTCGACAGAGGTGGCGGGCTCTTCTCGTCGCCCAGCCGGGGACGAGTACGGATCCCCGGCCGCAGGCCGGTCCGGGATCATGTCGCGGGGCCGGAGGCTCCCGACGCGATCCCGGCCAGCGGCTCAGCGCCGGCCGGGACGGCTCCTGGCCGCGGTGAGGTCCGTCAGGACCTCATCCCAGGTAGTCCCGGAGGGCGTCGGCGCGCTGCGGGTCGCGCAGCTTGTTCATGGTCTCCCGCTCGATCTGGCGCACCCGCTCGCGGGAGAGACCGAACTGCTTGCCGATCTGCTCCAGCGTGCGCGGCTGGTTGCCGTCCAGGCCGAAGCGCATGATCACGACGTCGCGCTCGCGCTCCTCCAGGGTGCCCAGGACGGTGCGGACGTCGCCCTTCATCATCTGGAAGGCGACCGCGTCCTCGGCGACCGCGGCGTCGGCGTCCTCGATGAAGTCACCGAGCCGGGACTCCTCGTCGGCACCGACGGTCTGGTCGAGGGAGACCAGGTCGCGGGAGTACTCGAGCAGCTCGGTGATCCGCTCGGGCGTCATGTCCAGCTCGAGGCCGAGCTCCTCGGCGGTGGGCTCCCGCTCCAGCTCCTGGTGGATCCGGCGGCGGGTGCGCACGACCTTGTTGACCTGCTCGGCCAGGTGGACGGGCAGCCGGATCGTGCGGCCGGAGTCGGCCATGGCGCGGGTGATGGCCTGGCGGATCCACCACGTCGCGTAGGTCGAGAACTTGAAGCCCTTGGTGTAGTCGAACTTCTCGACCGCGCGGATCAGGCCGACGTTGCCCTCCTGGATGAGGTCCAGGAACGTCATGCCGTGGCCGGTGTAGCGCTTGGCGACCGAGACGACCAGCCGGAGGTTGGCCTCCAGCAGGTGGGCCTTGGCGGCCTTGCCGTCGGCGGCCAGGAGCCCGTAGTCGCGCTTGACCGCCGGGGTGAGCTGCTTCTCGCCGAGCAGACGCTCGGCGTACAGCCCGGCCTCGATGCGCTTGGCCAGCTCGACCTCCTGCTCGGCGGTCAGCAGTGCGGTCTTGCCGATGGTGTTGAGGTACACGCGCACCAGGTCCGTCGACACCAGGCCAGTGGTGTCCGGCGTCCGGCGCGGGGCGCGCAGCTCGAGGGTGTCGGTGGGGGAGGACTGCAGCACGGTCACGATGGTCTTCGTCCTTGCTTCGGGGTCCGGATGCACCGCGTCGTCGATGTGCGGTGCACCCCGGTGGAGGTCGGAGGCTCGACCCGGGATCGCCGGGTGGCTCTCCAGCCGTTCTGTCCGTGTGGTACGTCGTGTGCAACGGACCTGGGTGGGTCGGTGTTCCGGAGGGGTCCAACTCACAGCGAACGAGCAGGTGTGTCGCTGAGCACCTCGGTCTGACGACTGCCGGTGGTCGGATGACAACGCTGTGATACCCCGGACGGCGGGGGCCGGAACATGCCGTGCTGGTGCGGCTCAGACCTCGAGCTGGAGGGTCATCGGTCCCTCGTTCACCGACGCCACCGACATCCGGGCGCCGAACCGGCCGGTCTGCACCGCCGTGCCGCGGCGGACCAGCTCGGCGACGACCTCGGCCACCAGGGGTCCGGCCACCTCGCCGGGTGCGGCATCGACCCAGGAGGGACGACGGCCCTTGCGCGTGTCGGCGTAGAGGGTGAACTGGCTGACCACCAGCACCGGCAGGCCCAGGTCACCGACCGAGCGGGCGCCGTCGTCGGTGGGGAAGACCCGCAGCTCGTGCAGCTTGCGGCCCAGCACGCGGGCCCGGTCGGCGTCGTCCTCGCGCCCGACCCCGACCAGGGCGAGCAGCCCCTCGCCGATCTCCCCGACGACCTCGCCGTCCACCGTGACCGACGCCTGGCTCACCCGGGTCACCACCGCACGCACCGGCCCATCCTGGCCGGACCCGGCTCCGGCAGGATCTCCGGGGTGCCGACCCTCCGCATCGCCCAGGACGACGCCGCCGACGAGCTGCTCGGCCGCGACCCGCTGGCCCTGCTGATCGGGATGCTGCTGGACCAGCAGTTCCCGATGGAGCGGGCCTTCTCCGCGCCGCGCCTGCTGGCCGACCGGCTCGGCGTGGACACGCTGTCCGCGACCCGGCTGGCCGACACCGACCCCGACGAGCTGCAGCGGCACTTCCAGGGGCCGCCGGCGCTGCACCGCTACCCGGGCTCGATGGCCGGCCGCACCCGCGACCTCGCCCGCCTGCTGGTCGACCGCTACGACGGCCGCGCCGAGGCGCTGTGGACGGACGTCCCCGACGGCGCCACGCTGCTGCGCCGGCTGGGGGAGCTGCCCGGGTTCGGTGCCCAGAAGGCGCGGATCTTCCTGGCGCTGCTGGGCAAGCAGTACGACGTCACCCCGGACGGCTGGCGCGAGGCGGCGGGGCCCTACGGCGAGGACGGCGCGCGCCGGTCGGTCGCCGACATCACCGGACCGGACTCGCTGGCCGAGGTCCGGGCCACCAAGCAGGCGGCGAAGCAGGCCGCCAAGGCGGAGAAGGCGGAACAGGCCGGCTGACCTGCCCGCCGGTCAGCCGGCCGGGGCGAACCGCACCGTTCGGGTCGCCGGGTCGGCCGTGGTCAGCCGCACCTGCACCCGCTCGCCCGGGACCAGCCGGCCGTCGCACCGGGCCTGCACCGCCAGCTCGGTGAGCACGACGGTGGAGCGCTTGTCCTCCGCGTCGAGCACCACGGCGTCGAAGACCTCGCCGACCCGGCCGTCCAGCACGGTCGCCTCCACCAGGTCGACGACCGCGCGCTCGACCTCGTGGGTGCGCCGGTCGGAGGCCGCCATCAGGCCGGGCAGCTCCGGGAGCGCGGCGCGCAGCTGCGCCGACGGCTGCTGCCCGGCGGCCAGCGCCAGGCAGACCTCGGTGCCGAACCGGTCGACCAGCCGGCGCAGCGGCGCGGTGACGTGCGCGTAGGGCGCGCCGACGCCACCGTGCCCGGGCTGGGCCGGCGGCGTGCCCTCGAAGGCGGTGTAGGCCGCCCCCCGCAGCAGCGAGGCGGCGGCGTCCAGGAAGGCCGCGTGCCGCGGGCGGGAGGGGTCCAGCCCGGCGATGACGTCGCCCGGCCCGGCGCCGTCGGGCCACTCGACGTCCAGGCCGGGCGCCAGCCGGCGCAGCGCCGCGACCGAGGCCGGGTCGGCCGGCGGCAGCGTGCGCAGCACGCCGACCCCGCCGTCGAGCATCAGCCGGGCCGCGCAGCGGCCGGTGAGCAGCGAGATCTGCGCGTTCCACCCCTCGACGTCGGACTGGCCGCGCAGCACGACCGTCCAGCCGCCGTCCGGGCCCGGCTCGACCTCCTGGGACGGCGTGCCCAGCTCGATCGCGCCGCGATCGCGGGCGCGCGCCTGCAGCAGCCGGCCGATCTCGGGCAGCAGCTCCAGTTCGGGGGGCACCTGTCCGCCCACGGTCACGTAGTCCAGCTGCGCCCGGCTGCGGACCCGGGCCCGGCGCAGGTCCACGGCGGTGACCTCGCCCTCGGCGTCCAGGTCGATGGTCCACAGCGCGGCCGGCCGCAGCTGCCCGGGCAGCAGGCTGGCTGCGCCCTCCGACAGCTGGGGCGGGTGCAGCGGCGTCCGTCCGTCGGGGCAGTAGACGGTCTGACCGCGGCGGCGGGCCTCACCGTCGATCGCGCTGCCCAGCGGGACGAACGCGCCGACGTCGGCGATCGCGTAGGACACCCGGTAGCCACCGGCGGTGCGGGCCAGGTGCACGGCCTGGTCCAGGTCGCGGGCGCCCGGCGGGTCGATCGTGACCAGCGGCAGGTCGGTCGCGTCGTGCTCGGGCAACGGCGGTGCCGCGGCCACCCGGTCGGCCTCGGCCAGCACCTCGGCCGGGAACACCTCGGGCACCCCGGCGTCGGCCCGGACCGCGGCGAAGTCGAGCGGGACGGAGACCTTCAGCACGCGAGCCACCCGGTCACCCTGGCACAGCGCTGGGATCCCGCGCGTCCGGTGCGGGGGCCTGGTGATCGGCCCGGACGGACCTGGCCGGCAGCTGCATGGTGCACGATCGAGTGGCACGATGGGACATGGAGCCGGGGGCTCCGGGGCCGGTCGAACGACGCAGCCGACCACCGCCGCCCTTCCCCCGGCCCGGTCCAGGAAGGGCGTCCGTGGCCTCCAGCCAGTTCACCAGCCGATCCGACCGCAGCGAGCCGCTGCTCATCACCGAGGCCGAGCCGAGCCAGGCCGACCAGCACGCGGCCCGCAAGCGTCGCTACTCGATCACCATGGCCATCCGTGGCACCAGCCTGGTCGTCGCCGCGCTCACCGCGCAGTACTCGCTGTGGCTGATGGCCGTCTTCGCCGTCCTCGGCACGATCCTGCCGTGGATCGCCGTGGTCATGGCCAACGACCGGCCCCCGAAGAAGAAGCTCGACGTCAACCGGTACACCCCGCCCGCGCCCGACCGCATCCTCGAGTCCGGCAGCAGCAAGGCCCGCGTCATCGACATGTGAGCCCGACCGACCCCGGCGCGGGCGCCGGGGTCGGTCCGCGCCCTGTCATCATGGACGGCGGTGCAGCGAGGGCCGGTGCCCCGCCGGCGACCGTCGCGCACCCCGATCCAGGGAGAGCCTGTGAGCAGCAGCGACATCCTCGAGCGTCCCGACGTCCGTGAGTCGGACACCGGCAACGCCAACGAGGTCTTCCACTACGTCAAGAAGAACAAGATCGCCGAGAGCGCCGTCATGGGCAACATGGTCGAGGCGCTGTGCGGCGAGGTCTTCCCGGTGACCAAGAGCCCCAAGCCCGGCAGCCCCGTCTGCCCGGCCTGCACAGAGGTCTACAACCAGCTCAAGAAGTAAGGCCCCCGTGCAGGGTCCCGGCTCGCGCGGAGCGTGAGTCGGGGGGCACGGGGGTCCTTTCTCAGCGGAGGCCGAGCTGGCGGGCCTCGAGTTCGCTGGTGGCCGCCCGGCGGCGTTCGCGTCGGCGCGGCCCGGCGGGCCAGCGGGCCTGGATGGTGGCGTTGAGCTCGGCGCCCAGGATCAGCGACATGCCCAGCAGGAAGCAGAACAGCAGCGCCGCGATCGGGGCGGCCAGCGCACCGTAGGGCAGGGCCGTGGTCAGGATGTCGGCGACGTACCCGCGCAGCACCACCGCCGCCACGATGAAGAAGACCACGGCGAACACCGCCCCGGTCATGTGCCGGTGCCAGGGGATCCGCCGCGGCAGGATCACGTGGTAGAAGCTCGTGATCGCCAGGATCAGCCCGACGACGACCAGCGGCCAGTACACGGCGTTGACGAGCAGGGTCGCGGTGTCCTGCCAGTCCGGCGGGAGCAGCCCCACCAGCGTCGTGCGGCCCAGCACCAGCAGCGGCAGGGTGAGCACCGCGAGCACCAGGCCGACGATGAACAGCCACAGCGCCATCAGCCGGGTGCGGATGGGGCCGCGGACGTCACGCTGGTCGTAGGCGATGACGACCGTGTTGAGGAAGGTCGCGGTCGCAGACGACCCGGCCCACAGCGACAGCACGAAGCCCAGGCTCACCACGTCCAGCCGGCCCGAACCGAGGATGTCCTCCAGCGTCGGGCGCACCAGGGTGTCGACGACCCCGGGGGTGAGCGCCTCCGCGGACGCGGTGACCAGCTGGTCCTCGATCTGGGCCACGGTGTCCGCGCCGATCCAGGAGCCGAGGTAGCCCAGCGAGCCGAGCAGCCCGATCAGCAGCGGTGGCACCGACAGCACCTGCCAGAAGGCGGCCTCGGCCGACAGGCCCAGGATGCGGTCGTGCCAGGCCTTGGCCGCGCTGCTGCCCAGCACCTGCAGGGGCACGCGCACCGGCGCCGGCAGCCGGTCCAGCCGCCGTCGGCGCGGGGCAGGAGCGGTCTCCCCGGTCTGCGGGGGAGCCTGCGGCGACTGGGCGACGGGCTCCGTCGAGCTGCGGGGTACGGCGGAGGCCACGGTCCCAGTGTGCACGGCCGGGTCTCCGGCGGCGCCGTCCTCCCCGGCCGGTGCCTCCTCGGGGTGGGCCGTCCTCAGCGCCGGCGCCGGGCGGCGCGGGCGTCCGCGCCGGTGCGGTGCCCGGGACGGCGCCCGGCCGGCGCGGACGACGCCGGTGCCCCGCTGGTCGCCGGGGGCTGCTCGGGAGCGGGCTGACCGGGAGCCGGCTGACCGGGAGCGGGTGCGGCGGGCTCGGGGGCCGGTGCCGGGACGCAGCGGATGACGGCCTCGGCGGCGTAGTGGGTGTCGAAGTCCTCCCGGCGCAGCTCGGCGCCGCTGACGGGGTCCTTGAACACCCGGGTGACGGTGATGTCGAACCCGGTCGAGCCGGACTGGGGCGTGCAGTTGCCGTCGTCGACCTTGTCCTGCACCGCCGGCTGGCGCAGGTTGCGGCGCTCGCTGCTCACCGACTCGATCTCGTAGTGCTTCGTGCCCCAGAAGCTCACCGTCAGCGCGCCGGGCACCCACTCGGTCTGCACGTAGATGCCGGTGTCGGTGTCGTTGCGCCACTGCAGGTCGATCTGGCCCTCGTACACCGTCGCCTCGCGGCCGGCGGGGTAGCGGCTGATGTAGAAGCTGTGCGGCTTGTGGTGCACGTCCTCGAGGCCGGCGAAGAAGACGGCGTTGAACATCGTGGTGGCGAACTGGCTGATGCCACCACCCACCGCCTGCGACAGCTCGCCGCCGCTGATCACCGCGGCGGGCACGTAGCCCTGGGCGGTGCCCCGCGGGCCGGTGTACCCGTTCAGGCTGAAGGTCTCCCCGGGCCGCACGAGCGCCCCGTCGACCTCCTCGGCGACCACCCGGATGTTCGTCCCGCTCGCGCTGTTGGTGAAGCGGGTGGTGAAGTCGCTGACCTTCTCCTTGACGCCGAGCGCCTGCGCGTCCTCGGTGGTGAAGGCGGCCGGCACGGGCCCGAGCGCTGCGGTCACCGAGCGCGGGGCCGGGTCGTCGAGCACCGGCAGCAGCTGGGTGGCGAGGTCGGTGGGGTCGATGCCCTGCCCGTCGACGGAGGGGACGACGGACACCGTGTCACCGGAGACCTCGAACCGTGCGTCCTGGGCGGGGGTGCCGAAGACGGTGAGGTCGTCGCCCATCGCGGCCTGCAGCTCAGTGGGGTCCAGGGCGACGGTGAGCGTGCCGTCGTCGGCCGGGGTGAAGGTCAGTGCGGCCGCGATGGCGCTGGCCGGCAGCTCGGCGGGGTCGCCACCGCCGGAGCCGACCACCGACACCGGTGCCGCCAGTGCCGGCGTGACCACGGAGTCGAGCACGCGCTGGGCCTCCGCCGGGGCCACCCGCGGGGCGGTGACCGTGACCGGCAGGGCCACGGGCGTGGCCGGGTCGGCACCGGAGACGAGGGCGGCGGTGAGCGCCTGCGCGGCGCCGGCCCGGTCCAGGGCGCGCCCGTCGACCGGCTCGACCAGCCGCGGCGTCGTCCCGTCGATCTCGATCGAGGCGTCGACCGGGGGCCGGTCGACGGTGGTCGCCAGCTGGTCCAGCTGTGCGGTGAGCGCCGCGTCGTCGGAGGTGAGCACCGGGTCGGCGCGGCGCTCGCCGCCGAACAGCGAGCCTAGTCGCGTCCACGGCGCCAGCGGCTGGTCGTCGACGGCGTCCACGGTCGCCGGGACGTCGAGGGCCAGGCCGGCGCTGGCCGGGTGCAGGGAGCCGCGGACGTCGCCGGCCTGCACGGTGCGGTCGGCGGCCACCCGCGGGGCGAGGTCGCTCTCCAGCCGGGCGGCGGCGGACGCGGGGGACAGCCCGCCGAGCTCCACCCCGGCGACCACCGTGCCGCGCGGCACGGCGTCCCCGGCGACCAGCAGGTCCACGCCGTAGGCGGCGGCCAGGGCGAGCACGGCGGCGGCCGGCACGAGCACCGCCCGACGCCGCCACCAGGCGGCGCCACCGCCGGTGGGGGAGTCCGGCGGCCCGCCGGGACCGCTCGGGTCGTCGCCGTCCCGCGGGACCGGCGGCAGGGCCGTGGTGTCGTCGGCGACGGGGGGCACCGGGGCGATGTGCTGCGTGGAGTCGGACGGCAGCGGGTCGGACGAGGTCGCGTCGGGGCCGTGCGGTCCGTCGTCGCGGACGGGGGGCAGTGCGCTGGTCTCGTCGACGACGGGGGCGATGTGCCGGGTGGCGTCCTGGTCCTCGTCCCGCTCCGGGGCGGGCTGCGCGGCGACCGGGCCCCCGATGACCTGGGTCTCCTCCGGCGCGGACGGGGAGGCGTCGGGCACCGGCGGCTGGCCGCGGCGGGCCGAGCCGATCGTGCCGTCCGGCTCGAGGCGCACGGTGTCGGAGGGGTCCTGTGGCATCGGGCGCTCCCCGGGTCGCTGCGTCCCGGGACCGGGTCCCGGGAACGACGAAGCCGCCGACCTCCCGTCCCCGCGCTGCGGGTCCGGGCTGTCAGCGGCTTCGTCGAGTGTGGGCTTCATCGCTGGCGCGACGATAGGCCCCGCGCTCAGGAGGCGACGCGCGCCTCGCCGTCGGTCTCGATGATGTCGGCCGCGAGGTCGCGGAGCTTGTCCTCGTACTCGCGGGCGTGGTGTCCACAGAAGACGAGGTCGCTACCGCTGGGGAGGACCACTCGCACCTTCGCCATGGCGCCGCAACGGTCGCAGTGGAAGGGGAGAACGAGATCTTCGGTGGGCGGGGTCGTCGTCAGCGTCTGGGTCGTCATCTGGCTCATCACTCGCTCTCTACCGCACGGACCCGCGACTGCGGATCGGCCTCCTGCACAGCGCCAGGATGGCCCCTCGTGTTCCCGATCCGGCACCCGATCACCATGACTCGCCGAAAGAGATGCGGTCGTGATCATCTGGACACCTGGTGGAGCGGTTCTGCGCAGGGGACGTCACTGGTTCGGAACTGGGTCCGGGTCGTGCACGTACTGGGGTCGTGCTGGTCACCGGCGTCGTGCCGGCTGTGGGTCCTCTGCTGTTCTGACGGGGCCCACGCTACGCCGTCTACCCGAGGGGCGCCGTCGTACACCGCGGCGTCACCCGATGGGAGGTCCGGTCAGTCCCGGGCGGTCGCGCCGTCCAGCAGCTGCTGGAGGTCGACGGCCTCGGCCATGGCCCGGTAGCCGGCGTCGCTGGGGTGCAGGTGGTCCCCGCTGTCGTAGACGGGCAGCAGCTGGGCCGGGTCGGCCGGATCGCGCAGGGCGGCGTCGAAGTCCACGACCCCGTCGAAGGCCCCGCTGCTGCGGATCCACTCGTTGACCGCCTGACGCTGCGCCTCGCCGCCGGGGGTGCCGTAGCTGCCCCCGGCCGCCGACCCGCCGAAGGGCGTGAGCGTCCCGCCGTAGACGGGCAGGCCGGCGTCGTGGGCCCGCAGGACCAGCTGCCGGTAGACGGCGATGAGGTCACCGGCCTGCGCACCGGCGGCCCCGATGTCGTTGATGCCCTCCAGCAGGAGGACCGCGCGGACGCCGGACTGGCCCAGGACGTCGCGCTCCAGGCGGGCCGCCGCAGCGGCTCCCGCGGTCCCCGGCGGCAGGGACCGGATCAGCTCGTTGCCGCTGATCCCGGCGTTGGACACCGCGAGGGTGTCCCCGGGCAGCGCGGCGAGGCGGCGGGCCAGCCAGTCGGGGTAGCGCTGGGCCGCGTCGGGTGAGGACCGCTCCCCGTCGGTGATCGAGTCACCGAGGGTGACCACCGTGCCGACGACGGAGGAGGGGGCCTGCAGGTCGACACCGCTGGCGAACAGCCAGCAGGTGATCGAGGTGTCGAAGGCCCCGGCCCCGTCGTCCTGGGTGCGGTCGGAGGTGGCGAGGTAGTTCGTGCCGCGCGCGATCGGGTGCTGCGTGGCCGGGCCCGTCCGGTCGGGCAGGAAGACGCTCAGGGCCAGTCGTTGCAGCGGCTGCACGTCCAGCGGCACGGGGTCGCTGAGCGCCTCGCTGCCCTCGGGGACCAGCAGCGTCGGGCGGCCGGCGAAGGAGAGCGGGCGCAGGGTGCCGGGCACGACGTCCGCGCCGGCGCCGGCGACCGCGACCGAGGCAGCACCGACCTGCAGCGGCTCGGTGCCGAAGGCGTTGGACACCCGGACGCGCACCGACGTGCCGCCGGTGCTCACCTGCACGACGTTGCGCACCGTCTGGTCGGACAGCCCGTCGCCGGCCGGGCAGGAGCCCTGGGCGGCCCCCACGCTCGTGGTGGGGCTGCCCTGCCACGCGCTCACCCACCGGGCGTCCTCGTCCGCCGGCGTCGGTGCGGTGTCGGCGGCCGCGTCGTCGGCCGGGGACGGGGCGGTGGTCCCGGGCACCGCGGGCGCCACGGGCTGCGTGGCGGCGGCGGTCGACGGGCCCCCGGGGCCGCGGACCTCGGCGCCGGTCACGCCGGCCAGCAGCAGCGCCACGAGCGTGGTGACCGCCACCAGGACGTTGCGGCTGGGCCGCCGGCGGGGCAGCTGCTGCATCGACGTCCACCCAGCCTCTCCGGGAGTGCCGCGTGCACGTCCTCTCCCGCATCGTGCCAGCCCGGTGCGCCGGCGTCGGTGAGGTGCGGGGTGATCTGCGCCCACCGCGGACGGCGGTGGCCGGCACCCCGGGACTGGGTGCCGGCCACCGGGTCCGGGGACCGCCCGCGGGCGGTCCCCGGGTGGTCAGCGGGTGCCGAGGGCCCCGCGCAGCAGCATGTCCAGGTCGACCGTCTCCGCCATCCGGCGGTAGCCGGCGTCGCTGGGGTGCAGGTGGTCGCTGCTGTCGTAGGCCGGGAGCAGGCGGTTGCTGTCCCGGGGGTCGCGCAGCGCGGCGTCGAAGTCGATGACCCCGTCGAAGGCGCCGCTGCCCCGGATCCAGTCGTTGACCGCCCGACGCTGGGCGTCGGCGACCGGCGTCCCGTAGGCCGCGCCGTAGATGGCGTTGGACCCGCCGAAGGGCACCAGCGTCCCGCCGTAGACCGGCAGGCCGGCGGCGTGCGCCTGGGTGATGAGCTGCTTGTAGACCTCGATGACGTCACCGGCCCGGGCGTTCTCGGCCCCGATGTCGTTGATGCCCTCGGTCAGGATGACCGCCCGCACCCCGGCCTGGGTGAGCACGTCGCGCGGGAAGCGGGCCGCCGCGGAGACGCCGAAGAGCTCCGGGGTGCGGTTGTAGAGCAGCTCGTTGCCGCCGATGCCGGCGTTGGACACCGCGAGCTTCGACCCCGGCAGCGCCGCGAACCGGCGGGCGAGCCAGTCCGGGTAGCGCTGGTCGGCGTCGATCGTCGACTGGTCGCCGTCGGTGATCGAGTCACCGAGGGCCACCACGGTGCCGACGACGGAGCGCTCGGGTGCGACGTCGACGCCGGTGGCGAACAGCCAGCAGGAGATCGGCCGGTCGAACGGCCCCGCGTTGGCGTCGCCGGTGCGGTTGGAGCTGCCCAGGTAGTTGGTCTCGCGGGAGTTGTTGTGCTGGGTGGCCGGCCCGGTCCTCTCCGGCAGGAAGACGCTGACGCTCAACCGCTGCAGCGCCGTGACGTCCAGCCGCACCGGGTCGCTGAGCGCCTCGCCGCCCTGGGCGATGAGCACGGTCGGCTTGCCGGAGAACAGCACCGGCCGGAGCGTGCCCGGGGCCACGGCGGCGCCCTGGCCGGCGACGGCGACCGAGGCCGCCCCGACCCGCAGCGGGGCCTCGCCGAAGGCGTTGGAGACCCGGATCCGCACCGACGAGCCGCTGGTGCTGATCGGCACGATGTTGCGCACCGTCTGGTTCTGCAGGCCCGTGTCGGCCGGGCAGCTCGCGGGGTCGAAGGTGCCGCCGGCGGTGGGGCTGCCCTGCCAGCCGTTCACCCAGGCAGGGGCGGTCGGCGAGCTGGGCGGCGGTGTGCCGGTGGCCTGGGCGGCGGTGACCGCCGTCAGGGGGAGCGCCACGAGGAGGGCGCTGCCCAGGGCCGCGGCCCTGAGTCGGCGGAAACGGGACGGAAGGGCCATGACGCCTCCATGCGGACCGGTGTGCGCCACTGCACACCGCGTGCCCGGGATCGTGCCAGCGAGCTCACAGATCTGCGCGTCGGAAGTTCCCGGAACAGCCACTCCGCAGGACACGACGACGGCCGGCGCCCCAACAGGGGCACCGGCCGTCGTCCGGCCCCCTCGCAGGTCCTGCCGCGAGCGGAGCGCGTGGCGGGGGGCGAGGGGGTCCTTCTTCAGTCGAGGTAGTCGCGCAGGACCTGCGAGCGGCTGGGGTGGCGCAGCTTGGACATCGTCTTGGACTCGATCTGCCGGATCCGCTCGCGGGTGACCCCGTAGACCTGGCCGATCTCGTCCAGCGTGCGCGGCTGGCCGTCGGTGAGGCCGAAGCGCAGCCGGACGACGCCGGCCTCGCGCTCGGACAGCGTCTGCAGGACGCTGGTGAGCTGGTCCTGCATCAGCGTGAAGCTGACGGCGTCGACGGCCACGACGGCCTCGGAGTCCTCGATGAAGTCACCGAGCTGACTGTCGCCCTCGTCGCCGATGGTCTGGTCGAGGCTGATGGGCTCCCGGGCGTACTGCTGGATCTCCAGCACCTTCTCCGGGGTGATGTCCATCTCCTTGGCCAGCTCCTCCGGGGTGGGCTCGCGGCCCAGGTCCTGGAGCAGCTCGCGCTGGATGCGGCCGAGCTTGTTGATGACCTCGACCATGTGCACCGGGATGCGGATGGTGCGGGCCTGGTCGGCCATGGCCCGGGTGATGGCCTGCCGGATCCACCAGGTGGCGTAGGTGGAGAACTTGTAGCCCTTGGTGTAGTCGAACTTCTCGACCGCACGGATGAGCCCGAGGTTGCCCTCCTGGATGAGGTCCAGGAAGGCCATGCCGCGGCCGGTGTAGCGCTTGGCGAGGGAGACCACGAGGCGGAGGTTGGCCTCCAGCAGGTGGTTCTTCGCGCGCTCGCCGTCGCGGACGATCCAGTTGAGGTCACGCCGCATCTGCGGGGAGAGCTTCTGGCCCTCCTCCTCGACCTGCCGGATGCGCTCGGAGCCGTAGAGCCCGGCCTCGATCCGCTTGGCGAGGTCGACCTCCTCCTCGGCGGTCAGCAGCGCGACCTTGCCGATCTGCTTGAGGTAGGCGCGGACGGAGTCGGCCGACGCGGTGAGCTCGGCGTCCTTGCGGGCCTGCCGCAGCGCCTCGGACTCCTCCTCGTCGTCCCACTCGAAGTCGCCGCCCTCGGCGTCCTTCTCCTCGGGCTCGGCGACGGCGACGCCGTCCTTGCCGGTGACGACGGTCTCGTCGAGGGTGAGGCCCGCGGCGCCGGCGTCGACGACGGCGACGGTGTTGCCGTCGGAGGCGACCGCGGTGAGGACCGCGCCCTTGCCGGCACCCGGGGACGGGGCGATGGCGGGCTTGCGGGCGGCGGTCTTGCGCGCGGTGCCGGCGGCGGACTTGGTGCCGGCCGCGGACTTGGCGGCGGCCTTCTTGGCCGGGGCCTTCTCGGCTGCCGCGGTGACCGGGGCGCTGGTCTGCGTCGCGGCCGTGGAACGGGCGGCGACCGTCCTGCTGCGGCTCGGGCTGCTCACCGTGTTCGACTCCGGTCCTGGCTGGTCGGCGGGCACTCAGGTTCCTTCCCGTACTACTGCGGTGCGTTCCTCGAGAGCCGTGTGGCCCGCGGGCAGCGGCCTCCGGCGCCCTCTCGTGCCAGCGGCCCGCCGGCGGTCCCGGCCGGTGTGACACCGGGAGGGCGTTTCACCGTGCTGGGAGCGGGGGATGACCTGCTGGCTGGGGGAGTGGCGCCCGGGGCTCCTCCATTGTAACGACGCCGCGGCGGCGGTCCACCGGTTCTGTCCGCCCGGGCGGCCCGGTGACCTGCGCGCTCACCGCACGGGGAGGACGAGCGGGCCCCGAGCAGCGCTCGGGGCCCGGTCGTCACTGCCCGATGTGCTCCTCGGCGGCGAGTGCGGCGCCCACGATGCCGGCGTCGTTGAGCAGCTGTGCCGGCACCACCCGGGTGCGCGTGGACAGCAGGGGCACCCACTTCTCCGACTTCTTGCTGACCCCGCCACCGACGATGATCAGGTCGGCCCACAGGCTCATCTCGAGGGTGTCGAGGTAGCGGTCGACCCGCTTGGCCCACGCGTGGTAGCTGAGGTCCTCGCGCTCACGGGCGGCGGCCGAGGCGGCCTTCTCGCCGTCGGCGCCGTCGACCTCGATGTGCCCGAACTCGGTGTTGGGCACGAGCTTGCCGTCGATGAACAGCGCGCTGCCGATGCCGGTGCCGAAGGTGAGCATCAGGACCAGCCCGCGCTCGCCGCGGCCGGCGCCGTAGGCCATCTCGGCGATGCCGGCGGCATCGGCGTCGTTCAGCGTCTGCACCGTGCCGGGGATGACGGACTCCAGGCCGGCCGCCATGTCGGTGCCGATCCAGGAGTGGTCCATGTTCGCGGCGGTGAACGCCACGCCGTGCTTCATCACCCCGGGATAGGTCACGCCTATCCGGCCCTCCCAGCCGAACTGGCCGACGATGTCGGCCACCACGCCGTAGACCGGATCGGGCAGCGCCGGCTGCGGCGTCGGGATCCGTACCCGATCACCCACCAGCTCGCCCTTGTCCAGGTCGACGACGCAACCCTTGATACCGCTGCCACCGATGTCCACTCCGAAGCCCTGCACGCGGACAGGCTAGTGACCCCGCGCACGGTTGGCGCGCAGGTCCGGCAGGATCCCTCTCCGTGATGACCTCCGGCACCGCTCAGCCCGACCTGCACACCGAGCTGCTCGAGCTGGCCCGGGCCACCGCGGAGGAGGCCGCGCTGCTCGTGGGGGCCGGGCGCAGCAGCGCCGCCGACCAGGTCGACACCAAGTCCTCACCGGTCGACGTGGTCACCGCCGTCGACCGCGCCAGCGAGGCGCTGATCGTCCGCCGGCTGCTCGAGGCCCGCCCGGACGACGGCGTGCTGGGGGAGGAGGGCGCCTCGACCGAGGGCACCAGCGGCGTGCGCTGGGTCGTCGACCCGATCGACGGCACGGTCAACTTCCTCTACGGGCTGCCCGCGTTCGCCATCTCGATCGCCGGGGAGGTCGACGGGCGCACCGAGGTCGGGGTGGTTCTCAACGTGGCCACCGGCGAGCTCTTCACCGCGGTCCGCGGCGGCGGGGCCTGGCTGACCGCCCCGGGTGCGGCGACGATGCAGCTGCACGGCAGCTCCCCGGCGTCGCTGAGCCAGTCGCTGGTGGCCACCGGCTTCGGCTACGGGGTGGAGCAGCGCCGGGCGCAGGGCGCGGTCGTGGCCCAGCTGCTGCCCGAGGTGCGCGACATCCGCCGCGTGGGCTGCGCCTCGCTGGACCTGTGCTCGGCCGCGGCCGGCCGGGTCGACGCCTACTATGAGCAGGGCCTCAAGCCCTGGGACCACGCGGCCGGGGCGCTGATCGCCGCCGAGGCCGGCCTGGTGGTCACCGGCACCGCCGGGCGGCCCTTCGCCGAGCCGATGGCCGTCGCCGCCGCACCGTCGGTGGCCGGGCCGCTCGTGGAGCTCATCGAGCGCCTGCACGCCGCCGGCTGACCGGCGGGCCCGGTCGGCGGGGCGCAGGCGTCAGGAGGTCGGGCAGGCCGCGCCCGCGGCGGCCGTCGGCGGCACCAGGGCGGCGGCGACGGCCTCGGGGCTGGCCAGCGCGGCGAAGCCGGGGCCGATGGCGAGGTCGAGCGTGGCGTCCGCGCGGGTGTCCTGGAGCAGCTCCACGCCGGGCAGCTGGACCGCGACGAACCGGGCCAGCTCCTGCTTGCCGGGGCCGAAGCGGAGCTGGCCGACGCCGGTGACCTCGTTGCCGCTGCGGTCGTTCTCGGTGTTGCCGATCGTGAACCCGCGCGACCGCAGCGACTCCGCCACCGTCGCGGCCCGGCCGGCGACGTCGGAGGCGTTGAGCACGTTGATCGTCACGGTGGCGGGGTCGACGGACTCGGGGACGGCGGCGACGGCGCTGCTGCAGGCCGCCGCCCGCGCCTCGTCCTTGCGCTTCTCGTCGCTGAGCACGTTGAACCACACGGCCAGCGCGATGAGCGCCAGCACCAGCAGGAAGACCAGCGCCGGGATGGGCCGCCGGGTGCGCCGGGACGAGGCGCGCCGGACCCCGGGCTCGCTCGCGAGGTCGGTCACGGGGTCCTCACACCGGCGAGCTCTGGCACGGGGGTGACCCTAGTGGCGTGCGGGGGGACCGGGGCGCACCGCGCCCGGGACCGGCGCGTCCCGCCCCCGGTCGACCGCGCTGCGCCGGCCGCCGACCGGCCGCCCTCCCGGGGCGGCCGACGCGGCCGCCGGGGGCTCCTGCGCAGGTGGTCGAGCGGCTCCGGCGACCGATCGGGGTGAGGGGTAGCCTCTGGCGCTCCGCCCCCAGGACGACGTCTGCGGGACCCCGGCGGACCCACCTCGGAGAGGCGGGCACAAACCGGGACCCCACGGCGTTGGGCGGCTGGCCGGAGCGCAGCACGGGGCGCTGGGCCGATCAGGCGGGCGCAGGTCCGCACCCGGTCGGCCGGATGCCTCCGGTGCACCACCGTGCCACCCGGTCGACGGCCCAACAGGGGGCCGCAGACCGACAGACCACCGACCGCCCCGGCGGCCGGCACCACCCACCGGCGGCTCGGAGCGCCGGTGGCAGACGAGCGGGCCGAGCGCCCGCGACGAGAGAGAGAGGGCACACCATGGCCCAGGACTACGACGCACCGCGGCGCAACGAGGCCGACGAGCTCGGCGAGGACTCCCTCGAGGAGCTCAAGGCCCGCCGGGCGGAGGCACAGTCCTCTTCCGTCGACGTCGACGAGACCGACTTCAACGAGAACCTCGAGCTCCCCGGGGCGGACCTGTCCAACGAGGAGCTCACGGTCCGCGTGCTGCCCAAGCAGGAGGACGAGTTCACCTGCTCGCGCTGCTTCCTCGTGCAGCACCGCAGCCGCCTGGCCGCCACCAAGGGCGACCAGCTCTACTGCCGCGACTGCGCGGCCTGAAGAAGGACCCCCTCGCCCCCCACGCCACGCTCCGCGCGGCGCGGGACCCTACGAGGGGGCCTGACCCTCGCCCCCCACCGCTCGTTCCTCGCGGCGGGGCCCTGCGAGGGGGCCTGACCCTCGCCCCCGTCACGCTCCGCGCGGCGCGGGACCCTGCGAGGGGCCTGACCCTCGCCCCCGTCACGCTCCGCGCGGCGCGGGACCCTGCGAGGGGCCTGACCCTGGCCCCCAGTCACGAGAGAGCTCGCGGCGGGGCCGGGCGAGGGGCCTGACCCTCGTCCTCACCGTGCGCGACGCGCGGCGGGACCCGGCGAGGGGACCCACGACCGACCGGGGAGGTTCCTCCGTGGTCGGTCGGGGGCAGTACCGAAGCTCTGCGACGGAGAGGCACCGATGACACAGCACGGTCAGGGCACGGGGTCACCGCGCGACGTCCCGCCCCCGCGGCCCGTCGGCGAGCCGGTCGAGGGCGAGGTCGTCGGCGGCGGCCCGGGTGACGGGCTCGGCGCCGCGGGGCGGGCGCTGGCCGACGCCGTCGCCGGTCTGCTGGGCAAGGGCGAGGAGTCCGGCCCGGCCGCCGGCCGCCGTCCGTCGGCCGGCGCCAAGGCGGCGGGCAGCGTGCTGGCCGACGTCATCTCCGCCGTCGCCGGCGCCGCCCGCGCCCAGGGCTCCGACGACGTCGGCAGCAGCCGGCCCGGCACCGGGCCGACCGGCGCGGGCCGGGCCGGCACGAGCTCGGGCAGGGCCTCGGGCAGGGCCTCGGACAAGGGCGGGCCCACCGGTCTGCTGTCCGACCTGCTGGACGCCGCCGCGCCCCGGCTGCCGATCCGGGACGCCGCCCGCCTCCGGGCAGCCCACCCCGGCGCCACCGACGGCGAGATCGCCGACGCGCTGGTCGCGCGGGCGGCCAAGCTCACCGCCGGCGTCGGTGCGGCGACCGGTGGCCTGGCGGCCGCCCAGTGGTTCGCCCCGCCCACGCTGATCGCCGTCCCGCTGGAGCTCGGGGCCCAGACGGTGCTGGTCGCCGCGGTCGAGGTCGTCCTCGTCGGCGAGCTGCACGAGCTGGCCGGCCGGCCGGCGCCCGGCGACGCCCGGGCCCGCGCCAGGGCCTACCTGGCCAGCTGGACGACGCAGCGGCCCGTGGGCGCCGGCTCCGGCGGCATGCTCTCGATGCTCGGGTCGGCCGGGGTCTCGGCGCTGCGCCGCCGGCTCACCCGGCGGATGGCCCGCGGCACCACCTCGATGGCCCCGCTGCTGGTGGGCGCGAGCCTGGCTGCCCGCGGCAACCGGAAGGCCACCGTGGCGCTGGCCGACCGGCTGCGCGCGGACCTGCGGCTGCCGCCGTCCGCGACGCACTGAGCCCGGTGCCCGCCGTCCGGCCCCGCGCGGGCGGCACGGGCGGCGGGGCTAGCCTCGCCGCCGTGCCCGCACCCCGCCCCGAGGACCCGGCCGCCGGCCGCACGGAGCCGGTGGTCGACGTCCCGGTGCTGTTCACCGGCCCGGACGCCGTCCTCCCCGGCTACGCCCTCCCTGGGGACGCCGGCGCCGACCTCTGCCTGGCCGAGGACGTCGAGCTCGCCCCGCACCAGCGGGCGCTGGTCGGCACCGGCGTCGCCGTCGCCATCCCGGAGGGCTACGCCGGCTTCGTGCACCCCCGCTCGGGCCTGGCCCACCGGCTCGGGCTCAGCCTGGTGAACGCCCCGGGCACCATCGACGCGGGCTACCGCGGCGAGATCAAGGTCAACCTGGTCAACCTGGACCCGACCACGCCGCTGCGGCTGTCCCGCGGCGACCGGGTCGCCCAGCTCGTCGTCCAGCCCGTCGTGCGGGCGCGGTTCGTGCCGGTGGCCGAGCTGCCGGGCAGCGAGCGCGGCAGCGGCGGCCACGGGTCGACCGGCGGGGCCGGCGTGCTGGACCGGCCCGCTGCCGACGCAACCCCCTCATCCCTGGAAGGACGGGCCTGACGATGCCCATCGGACGCCGGCGCAACCGGATCGACCGCAGCCTGCGCGAGCGGGGCGTGCCCCCCGAGCCGCAGTTGCGCGAGCGCGAGGACGTCGGGACGACCGGTCCCTGGGACTCCGCCGACGCCCCCGACGACGGCCAGCTGCGGATCGACCTCGGTGCGCTGCGGCTGCCGGCGCTGCCGGGCATGGAGCTGCGGGTCGACGTCAACGCCTCCCAGCAGGTCGTGGGCGCCAGCCTCCGCTACGGCGACTCGCTGCTGCAGCTGTCGGTGTTCGCCGCGCCCCGCGCGGCCGGCCTGTGGGACGACGTGCGGGTGGAGCTGGCCCGCGGCGCCGCCGCGCAGGGCGCCGAGCTGGCCGAGGTCGAGGGCCCCTTCGGCACGGAGCTGGCCGGCACGGTGCTGCTGCCCACCGCGCCGCCGCCGGGGGAGACCGCGCCGACGATGGTGCGCCGCCCGGCCCGGTTCCTCGGCGTCGACGGCCCGCGCTGGTTCCTGCGCGGCATGATCAGCGGCCCGGGGGCGACCGGTCCGGAGGCCGGGCTCCCGCTGGAGGCGGCGTTCCGCGGGGTCGTCGTGGTCCGCGGCACCGACCCGATGCCGGTGCGCGACCCGCTGCCGCTCACCCTGCCCGCGCAGGCCGCCGAGCAGGTGGCCCGCCAGCAGGCCGCCGGCCGCACCTCGGGCAGGGCGACCTCGCCGATCCCGCCGGACGCCTCGGAGTGACCGGCACGGCGCACGCCTACGGGCCCGGTCCCGACCAGTTCCTCGAGGTCACCCTCCCTGACGGCGGCGCCCCGGCGCCGGTGGTCGTCGTCGTCCACGGTGGGTTCTGGCGCGCCCGGTACGGCATCGAGCTGGCCCGGCCGCTGGCCGCGGACCTGGCCGCGGCGGGCTGGGCGGCCGTGGCGGTGGAGTACCGCCGGGTCGGGGCCGGCGGTGGATGGCCGGCCACCCTCGAGGACGTCGCGGCGGCGCTGGACGCGCTGCCCGACCTGCCCGAGGCCGCCGCCTTCGACCTCACCGACGTGACCGTGGTCGGGCACTCCGCCGGCGGGCACCTGGCCGCGTGGGCGGCCGGCCGCTCGCAGCTGCCCGCGGGTGTCCCGGGCGCCGGGCCCCGGGTGCCGGTCACCGCCGCGGTCGCCCAGGCCGGCGTGCTGGACCTCGACGCCGCGGTCGCCGCCGATCTCGGTGACGGCGCCACGGTGGCCTTCCTCGGCGGCACCCCGGCCGAGGTGCCCGACCGCTACGCCGCCGCCGACCCGGTGCGGCTGCTGCCCACGGGGGTGCCGGTGCTCCTCGTCCACGGCGAGGACGACGAGACGGTGCCGCTGGAGCAGAGCCGCCGCTACGCCACGGCGGCCTCCGCCGCCGGTGACCCCGTCGAGGTCGTCGTCGTCCCCGGTGACCACATGGCCGTCATCGACGTGACCGGGGTGGCGTGGCGACGCGTCCTGGAGTGGCTCAGCACACGTCGGACAGCGGCTGTCCACCGCACTACGCTGGAACCGTGACCGAGACCAGGGTTCCGTCGGCAGCGCAGCCCGGTGCGCGCAGCTGGCTGTCCCGCAAGCTGCAGAAGCTCACCGCCGACGACCGGGTGGTCGACGCGCAGGAGCTGCGCTCGGAGGCCGCCATCGCCGGCTGCTCGGCGGTCAGCGCCTGCCGCAAGGGCGAGGTCGTCACGGTGACCGGGCGGATCAAGTCCGTCGTCTACACCCCGCGGGAGACCGTGCCCACGCTGGAGGCCGAGCTGTTCGACGGCTCGGGCTCAGTGACGCTGGTCTGGCTGGGCCGCCGCCGCATCCCCGGCATCGAGCCCGGCCGCCGGCTCACCGCCCGGGGTCGCTTCGCCGCCTTCGAGGGCCGGCAGGTCATCTACAACCCCTGGTACGAGCTGAGCGCCGGGTGACCCCCTCGGGGGTCCGGGCGTGACCGGCCGGCCCGGCGGGCCGACGCGGTGACCGGCGGGAACGACAGGCCGCAGGGTGACGGTCCGACGTTCGACCGCCAGATGGTGCTCGACCAGCTGGGCGGCTGGCGCGGCATGGTCGACGCGTCGCTGCCGACCATCGCCTTCATCGTCGCCAACGGCATCGGCGGGCTGACCGTCGGCATCTGGGCCGCGGTGGTCTCCGCGGTGGCCGTCTTCGTCCTGCGGCTGGTGCGGCGCGAGAGCATCCAGCAGGCCATCAGCGGTCTGTTCGGCGTGGCGATCGCCGTCTTCCTCGCCGCCCGCTCCGGTGAGCCCCGCGACTTCTTCGTCATCGGCATCATCCGCAACCTCGCCATCGGCGTGGTGGTGCTCGGCTCGCTGCTGGTGCGCCGCCCGCTGGTGGGGGTGGTGGCCGAGTTCCTGGCCCCCAGCCACCTGGGGTCGATGGCCGGCCACACCCTGCCCTCGTTCCGTGGCCGCTCACGCCGCGGCAGCGAGCCGGTGGCGACCGAGCCGGGGACCGTGCAGCCCGACCCCGGGTCGAGGGGGGACGACGCGCGGCCGGCCGACCCCGGTCCGCGGCGGCCGTGGCGCGAGGACCCACGGATGCTGCGCGCCTACGGCTGGCTGACGGTGCTGTGGGGCGGGGTCTTCCTGGTCCGCGGGATCGTGCAGTACGTGCTGTACCGGCTCGACGAGGTGGGTCTCCTCGGCACCTCCAGCGTCGTGCTGGGCCTGCCGGTGACCGCCGTCCAGCTGGGCATCACCCTGTGGGTCGTCGCCCGGCTGCACCGGCACCGCGCCGAGGAACAGCCCCCCGCCTAGTCCCCGTCCTCCGCACCCGGAGGTTGCGGAGGACGGGGTCGTTCAGCAGGTGCCGTCGGGGCAGAGCATCTGCTGGAGCTGGTCCTCGACCTCGCCGTGGGTGACGAACAGCAGCTCGTCGCCGGCCTCCAGCGGCTCGTCGGGGTCGGGGTTGATCACCCGGTCGCCGCGCAGGATGGTCGTCAGCACGGTCTCCCGCGGCAGCGGCACCTCACGCACCGGCCGGCCGACCCACGGGGTGTCCTCGGCCAGGGTGATCTCGACGAGGTTGGCGGCGCCCTTGCGGAAGCTCATCAGCCGGACGACGTCGCCGACGGTGACCGCTTCCTCGACGAGGGCGGCCAGCACGCGCGGCGTGGAGACGGCGACGTCGACGCCCCAGGCCTCGGTGTAGAGCCACTCGTTGCGCGGGTCCTTGACCCGGGCGACGACGCGGTTGACCGCGAACTCGGTCTTGGCCAGCAGCGAGACGACGAGGTTGGCCTTGTCGTCACCGGTGGCGGCGATGACCACGTCGCAAGTGGCCAGCTGGGCCTCCTCCAGGGAGGTGACCTCGCAGGCGTCGGCCTGCACCCACTCGGCGCCCGGCACGGACTTGGGCTTGACCCGGGAGCCGTTGCGCTCGATGAGCATCACGGCGTGCCCGTTGCCCAGCAGCTCGGTGGCGATGGAGCGGCCGACGGCGCCGGCTCCGACGATGGCGACGCGCATCAGTGCTGCCCTCCGCTGGGTGCCTGCTCGACGGCGGCGTGCACGCGGTCGGTGAGCTCGTCGGTGACCGCGACGACCAGGTGGTCGCCGGTCTGGAGCACGGTCGAGGCGGTGGGCAGCTGGGCCTCGCCGAAGCGCACCAGCCACGCCGCGCGGGCACCGGAGGCGGCCTCGAGCTCGGCCAGCGGCCGGCCCACCCAGCCGTCGGTGACGGTGACCCGCATGAGCAGCACCTTGCCGGTGGGCTCGCGCCAGATCTCGGTGACCTTGACCGACAGCAGCTCGCGCATCAGCCGGTTCACCGTCCACGGCACGGTGGCGACGCTGGGGATGCCCATCCGCTCGTAGACCTCGGCCCGCTTGGAGTCGTAGATCCGGGCCACGACGTGCTCGACGCCGAAGGTCTCCCGCGCCACGCGGGCGGCGATGATGTTGGAGTTGTCGCCGCTGCTGACCGCGGCGAAGGCGCCGGCGGACTCGATGCCGGCGTCCAGCAGGGTCTGCCGGTCGAAGCCGAGCCCGGTGACCTGACGGCCGCCGAACTCCGGTCCGAGGCGGCGGAAGGCCTCGGCGTCCTGGTCGATCACCGCGACGCTGTGGCCGACCTGCTCGAGGCGGCGAGCGATCGCCGACCCGACGCGGCCGCAGCCCATGACGACCACGTGCACCTGATCCCACCCCGTCCGCTGGCCACTGCCGGCCCGGCTGACCACCGGGTCGTACAGCGCGCGAACGTACACCCGGCGCGGTCCCTCCCCGGCGCGCCGGGGACCGCCGGCACACCCGTCGGGGGTGCCCCTGTGAGTGACGTCGCCCCGGGACGGCCCACCGCCGTCCCCCACGTCCGTACGATCGCGGCGTGCCGTCCCTGTCCGACCTCGGCCAACTCCCGAAACGTCTCGTCCTCGGCCGACCCGTCCGCACGGACAAGGCGGGGGAGTCGCTGCTGCCCAAGCACCTGGCCCTGCCGATCTTCGCCAGCGACCCGCTGTCCTCCGTCGCCTACGCGACGCAGGAGATCCTGATCTTCCTGACGCTGGCCGGGACGACGTTCCTCTTCCTCACCCCGTGGCTGGCCGCGGTCGTGGTCCTGCTGCTCACCGTGGTCGTGCTGTCCTACCGCCAGGTGGTGCACGCCTACCCCTCGGGCGGTGGTGACTACGAGGTCGCGATGAAGAACCACGGCCAGTTCGCCGGGCTGGTGGTAGCCAGCGCGCTGCTCACCGACTACGTGCTCACGGTCGCGGTGTCGGTCAGCTCGGGCACCGACAACATCATCTCGGCGTTCCCGGCGCTCGACCAGCACCGCGTGCTCATCGCCGTCTCCCTGGTCGCGCTGCTGGTGGCGATGAACCTGCGGGGCGTGCGCGAGTCGGGGAAGACCTTCGCCGTCCCGACCTACGCCTTCGTCGCCTGCATCCTGGTGATGATCGTGACCGGGCTGGTCCGCGAGCTGGTGCTGGACGACCCGGTGGTCGCCGAGAGCGCCCGCTACGCCATCGAGGCCGAGCCCGGCTACGAGAACGTCACCGGCCTGGCGCTGGTCTTCTTCGTGCTGCGCGCCTTCGCCTCGGGCTGCACCGCGCTGACCGGGGTGGAGGCCATCGCCAACGGCGTGCCGGCCTTCCGCCCGCCGAAGAGCAGGAACGCGGCCACCACGCTGGCGCTGATGGGCGCGATCGCCGCGACGATGTTCGTCGGGGTCACCGCGCTGGCCCTGCTGTCGGACGTGAAGTACGTCGAGAACGCCTGCGACCTGGTCGGCTTCGCCGACTGCGAGAACCAGCCCCAGCGCACCGTGATCGCCCAGGTCGCCGCCGCCGTGTTCGGGGGCGCGGACTCCCTCGGCTTCTACTTCGTGCAGGCCGCCACGGCCCTGGTGCTGATCCTGGCCGCGAACACCGCCTTCAACGGCTTCCCGCTGCTGGGCTCGGTCCTCGCCCAGGACCGCTACATGCCCCGCCAGCTGCACACGCGCGGGGACAAGCTGGTCTACAGCAACGGCATCCTGCTGCTCGCCGGCTTCGCCGTCCTGCTGCTGGTGGTCTTCGACGCCGACTCGACCCAGCTGATCCAGATGTACATCGTCGGGGTGTTCACCAGCTTCTCGATCGGCCAGTGGGGCATGGTCCGGCACTGGAACCGCGAGCTGCGGGCCGAGACCGACGCGGCGGAGCGTGGCCGCATGCAGCGCTCCCGGGTGATCAACGCCATCGGCGGGTCGCTGACCACGGTCGTGCTGGCCATCGTGGTGGTCACCAAGTTCGCCGGTGGCGCCTGGATCGTCATCGCCGCGATGCCGGTGATCTTCCTGCTCATGCGCTCGATCAACCGGCACTACTCCCACGTCGCCGAGCAGCTGGTGCCCGACAGCGACGTGCGGATGAAGCCGTCGAAGGTGCACGCCGTCGTCCTGGTGTCCAAGGTGCACAAGCCGACGCTGCGGGCCCTGGCCTTCGCCCGCGCCACGCGGCCGGATCAGCTGACCGCGCTGACGGTCAACGTGGACGACGCCGACACCCGGGCGCTGCAAGCCGACTGGGAGCGCTACGACATCCCCGTGCCGCTGACCGTGCTCGACTCCCCGTACCGGGAGATCACCCGCCCGGTCGTCGACTTCGTGCGCGACATCCGCCGGTCCAGCCCGCGCGAGCTGGTGGTGGTCTTCGTGCCGCAGTACGTGGTCGGGCACTGGTGGGAGAACCTGCTGCACAACCAGAGCGCGCTGCGCCTGCGCAGCCGGCTGCAGTTCCAGCCCGGCGTGATGATCACCAGCGTGCCGTGGCAGCTGGAGAGCTCGCTGGACCGCGACCCCCGCGACGGCACCCCGGCCCCCGGCGACCTCCGCCGCGGCCTCACCGACGACGTGGAGCAGACGCCGTATGGCTGAGGACCGCCGCCGCTCCCAGCGCTCCCCGGCACGCCGGCCTCGGGTCTCCGCCCAGGCCGGTGGTGGCTGGGAGGGGCGCCGCTTCGAGGTGACCGTGGGCCCGGTGGCGCACGGCGGGCACTGCGTGGCCAGGCACGAGGGTCGGGTCGTGTTCGTCCGGCACACGCTGCCCGGCGAGCGGGTCGTGGTCGAGGTGACCGAGGACCGGCACGCCGGCTTCTGCCGCGCCGACGCCGTCGAGGTGCTCGAGGCGTCCCCCGACCGGGTCGAGCGGCCCTGCCCGTACAGCGGCCCCGGGAAGTGCGGCGGCTGCGACTGGCAGCACGTCGGCCACGCCGGGCAGCTGACGCTCAAGGCCGCCGTGGTCCGCGAGCAGCTGTCCCGGCTGGCCGGGCTCGACGTCCCGGTCACGGTCGAGGCGCTGCCCGGCGGGCCGCTGCGCTGGCGCTCGCGGGCCCGGTTCGCCGTCGACCGGGCCGGTGACCCCGGCCTGCGCCGGCACCGCTCGCACGACGTCGTCCCGCTCGACGACTGCCCGATCACCGTCGAGCCGGCCGCGCAGGCCGTGCTCGGACGGCGCTGGCTGGACGCCGGTGCGGTCGACGTCGCCGTCGACTCCGCCGGGGTGGTGACCACCTCCACCCTCGACCGCCGGGGCCGCACCCAGGACGTGCAGGTGCTGCGCCCGGGCGCCGACGTCCCGGAGGAGCCCGCCGGCCGGGCCCAGCGCTCCGCGGGCGGCCGTGACTGGGAGGTCGAGGGCACCGGCTTCTGGCAGGTGCACCCGGCCGCCGCCGACGCCCTGGTCCAGGCCGTGTCGGCCTTCGCCGCGGTGCGGCCGGGGGAGACCGTGCTGGACCTCTACGCCGGCGCCGGCCTGTTCGGTGGGGCCCTCGCCCCGGGCGTGGGTGCGGCGGGCCGGGTGGTGTGCGTGGAGTCCGACGCCGCGGCCTGCGCCGCCGCCGACGCCAACCTCGCCGACCTGGCGCAGGCCGAGGTCTGGCAGGGCGACGTCGACGCCCCCGGGCTCACCGAGCTGCTGGTCGACCTGGGCCACCCGGACGTCGTCGTCCTCGACCCGCCGCGGGCCGGGGCCGGGAAGGACGTCAGCCGGGTCATCGCCGGTGCGGGGCCGCGCGCGGTGGTCTACGTGGCCTGCGACCCGGCGTCCCTGGCCCGCGACGTGGCCGCCTTCGCCACCGCCGGCTACCGGCTGGCCGACCTGCGTGCCTTCGACTGCTTCCCGATGACCGCCCACGTGGAGTGCGTCGCGCTGCTCGTGCAGGACTAGCTCCGCAGGCTGTGCCCCGCCGCAGGGACCGCTGTCCCGGCGATGTGCAGCCACCTCCCCGCCGGTTCCCAGGGCGCCCACAGCCGGACGGCAGAACCTCTCCTCGTCCGGTCAGGGGAGAGGTGGGGTCGTGTTCTCGCACGCGTGGCGGTGGGCCACCGGGCTCAGCCTGGTCCAGGGGCACCTGCACGTCGCCCTGGTCACCGGGCTGGTGGTCGGGCTCGTCGTGCTGCTGCTGGCCCACCGCGACCGGCGCTGGGCGCGGCGCCGGGTGCCGCTGGCCCTGCTCGCCGCGGCCGTGCTGCTGGGCGTCGCGCAGCTGCTGCTGGTCCTGACCCGGCCCTTCCCCGACGGGCTGCCGTGGCTGGTGCCGCTGTTCGTCGGGCTCGGGCTGGCCGGGCTCGCGCTGGCGGTGGCCGGCTGGGCGGGGCTGCGGTGGTGGCGGCGCGGCATCGCCGTCCTGGCGGCGCTGGCCGTGGTGCTGGGCGCGGCCGACGGGGTGGACGCCGTCTACCGCTCCTTCCCGACGGTGGCCTCGGCCCTGCAGCTGCCGCCCTACGACCAGGTCCCGATCTCCCGGGTGACGACCCCGGGCCCCGACGCGCCGGCCGCCCCGGCCGACTGGACCCCGCCGCGGGGCATGCCCGAGACCGGGGCGCTCGCGCAGGTGACGATCCCGGCCACCACCTCCGGCTTCGGGGCCCGCCCGGCCTGGGTGTACGTGCCGCCTGCCTACCGGACCGCCGACCGGCCGCTGCTGCCGGTGTGGGTGCTGCTCAGCGGGCAGCCGGGCGGCACCCGTGACTGGATCGACGGCGGTCAGCTGGCGCACCGGCTCGACGACTGGGCGGCCGCGCACCACGGGCTGGCCCCGGTGGTCGTCATGCCCGACGCCCTCGGCGGGGAGACCGACAACCCGCTGTGCCTGGACTCCGCCCTGGGCCGGTCGGCGACCTACCTGTCGGTCGACGTGCCGGCCTGGATCGGGTCCGCGCTGCAGGTCGACCCCGACCACGCGCACTGGGCGGTCGGGGGACTGTCCTACGGCGGGACCTGCGCGCTGCAGCTCTCCGTCGCCCACCCCGACCTGTTCCCGACCTTCTTCGACGTCTCCGGCCAGCGCGGCCCGACCCTCGGCGACCCCACGGACACCGTGCAGGCGACCTTCGGCGGCAACCAGGCCGCCTTCGACGCGGTCGACCCGCTGCACGAGCTGGCGGCCCGGCGCTACCCGCAGCTGTCGGCCTACGTCGCGGTCGGGCAGGACGACGACGAGTACCGGCCGCAGGCCGAGCAGGTCGCCGCCGCGCTGGGTGCCGCGGGGGTGTCGGTGACCACCGCCGTGCTGCCCGGCGGCCACTCGTGGGAGGTGTGGGGCCCGGCACTGCAGGGCGCCCTGCCCTGGCTGACCGACCACACCGGGCTTCCGTCGTGACCCCGGCCGACCTGGTCCGCGGCGCCGGCCGCCTGCTGCGGCGGGTGCCGGTGACCGCCGCCCTCGTCCTCGTGCTGGTCGCCGGTGCGGGGGGCGCCTCGCCGTCCGCGCTGGGCACCGGCGTCGGTCCGCTCGCGGCCGGCCGCTGGTGGACGCTGCTCACCGCCGGGCTCACCGCGGCCGGCCCCACGGGCGTCGTCGTCACGGTGCTGCTCGTCGCGGCGCTGCTCGGCCCCGTCGAGCACCGCTGGGGCAGCGCCCGCACCGCGGTCGCGCTCCTGGGCGGTCAGCTGGCCGCCGGTGCGCTGGCCAGCGGGGTCGGGGCGCTGCTGGAGGCGACCGGTGACCGGTGGGGTCGCCTGCTGTCCGCCGCCGTCGTCGTCGGGCCGCTGCCGGGCGTGCTGGCCGCCGTGGCCGCCGCGTCGGCGTCGGCGACCCCGCTGGTGCGGCGCCGGGTCCGGGTCGTCGCCGGGGTGGTGCTGGTCATGCTGGTGCTCTACGCCGGCACGGCGGGCGACGTGCACCGGCTGGCCGGGTGGGGCGTGGGCCTGCTGGCCGGCGCGGTGGCCGCCCGGGCGCGCGGCCGCGGCCGGGACCACGGGCCGGTGAGCCGGCGGGAGTCCCGTGCGCTGGTCGCCCTCGTGGTCGCCGCAGCTGCCGTCGGACCGCTCGTCGCGGCCTTCTCCCGCGACCCGGAGGGCCCCTGGGCCGTGGTGTCGCACCTGTTCGTGTCCGCCCGCCCCGGCGCGGGCCTGCTTCACCAGGTGTGCGCGGCCGGCGACCCCTCCGACTGCCGGGTGCTGACGGCGCGGTCGCGGCTGCGCGGCCCCGGCACCGCGCTGCTGTCGGTGCTGCCGGTGCTCGTGCAGCTGGTGCTCGCCGAGGGGCTGCGGCGGGGGCGGCGGGCCGCCTGGACCGGTGCGGTGCTCCTCACCGGCGTGCTCACCGTCGTCGGGAGCGTCGTCGTGGCCGCGGTGCTCCACCGTCCGGCCGAGGCGCTGGCCCTGCTGGACACCCCGCGGGCCGGGCTGCCGACCTTCGCGCTGTGGGCACCGCTGCTCGCCCCCGCGACCGTGCTGGTGCTGCTGCTGGCCACCCGCAGCCGGTTCGCGGTGCCGGCCGCGCCCGGGACCGCCCGGCGCTGGGCGGCGCTCGCGGCCGGGGGACTGGCGCTGGTCGTGCTCGCCTACGTCGCCACCGGCGTCCTGCTGCGCGGTGACTGGGCGCAGCGCCCGACCGTGGCCCGGCTGCTGCTGGACCTCCCCGCCCGGCTGCTCCCGCCCGGCTACCTCGGTGAGGTGCTGCCCCGGCTGTCCCCGCTGCACGGCGCCGCCCGGGTGCTGGCCGACTGGACCGGGGTGGCCTGCTGGGCGGTCCTGGCCGGGACGGCGTGGGCGGTCGTCCGGCCGGCCGTGCCCCGCGGGGACGCCGTCCGGGCGCGGGAGCTGGTGGCCCGGCACGGCGAGGGCCCGCTGTCGTTCATGACCACCTGGGTGGGCAACCGCTGGTGGTTCAGCGGCGACGGGCAGGCCGTCGTCGCCTTCCGGGTCGTCGGCGGGGTCGCGCTGACCACCGGCGACCCGGTCGGGACGCCGGAGGCGAGGGAGCGGGCGGTGCCGGAGTTCACCGCCTGGTGCCTGTCCCGCGGCTGGACGCCGTGCTGGTACTCCGTCACCGACGCGGTGGTCGCGGCGCTGCCCGGTGCCCGCCGGGTGCAGGTGGCCAGCGAGACCTGGCTCCCGCTCGGGGAGCTGGCGTTCGTGGGCAGGCGCTGGCAGGACGTCCGGACGGCGATGAACCGCGCCGCCCGCGACGGCGTGCAGGCGGTCTGGACACGGTGGGCCGACGCGCCGCTGGCGCTGCGGGAGCAGGTGGCGCGCTCCTCGGAGGAGTGGCTGGCCGGCAAGGGGCTGCCGGAGATGGGCTTCACCCTCGGCGGCCTCGACGAGCTGACCGACCCCGCCGTCCGCTGCCTGCTGGCCGTGGGCCCCGGCGGGCGGGTGCACGGGGTGACCAGCTGGCTGCCGGCGTCCCGGGACGGGGTGCGGGTGGGCTGGACGCTGGACCTGATGCGGCGCAGCCCGGGCTGCCCGCCGGGCACGATGGAGTTCCTCGTGGGCACCGCGGCACTGACCTTCCAGGACGAGGGCGCGGAGTTCGTCAGCCTGTCCGGGGCGCCGCTGGCGCTGCCCGGGGACGACGCCGCCGACGACGTGCTGGCCCGGCTGCTGCAGACCACCGGCCGCCTCATGGAGCCGGTCTACGGCTTCCGCTCGCTGCTGTCGTTCAAGGCGAAGTTCCAGCCGCGGTACCGGCCGCTGTGGCTGGTGCACCTGGACACCGCCGACCTGCCGCGGATCGCCGGCGCGGTGTCCCGGGCCTACCTGCCGCACCTGTCGCCGGGGCAGGCCCTGCGGCTGGGCCGCACGCTGCTGGCCGCCCGGCGGACCCGCCCGGCGGCCCCGCAGCCCCGGCCCGTGCCGCCGCCGTCCGGGCCGACCGCCGAGCTGGCCGTCGCCGGGGCGGGGTGACCTGGGTCAGGACGGGGGTTCGAGCTCGATCATCCGGCCGACGGCGACCGCCCAGGCCGTCCGCACGGCGGGCGGTTCCCCGGCGACCAGGGCGTGCACGCCCGCCACCGTGCCCCGGTCGCTGCCGACGACGGCCTCGAAGCCCAGCCGGAACACCAGGGCCTCCACCTCCCCGACCGTCAGGCCGGCGGCCAGCAGCGGTTCCACGACCCAGCGCACCTGCGTGCGTGCGAGCTGTCCCACACGGGTCGTTCGCCCCGAGCCGGCCGGGCGGATGCACCCAGCCGTCGCGGCCGGCCACCGACGGGTCACGCTTCGAACACACGTGCGAGCCGGTGTCCGGTGCCGGGCGGCCGGGTCGCACACTGACCGGGTGGACGCCGCACTGCCGCCGGGCTGGCCGGACGAGGTGCGGCCCCCCGGTGCCCCCGACTGGGAGCAGAGCGCCGTGGCCTGGCTCTACGACCTGGTGCCGCCGGACTACCGCTCCCACGAGGTGCTGCGCCGCTACCCGGTGCTGCTGGCCCGCTTCGCCGGTGACCACGTCGCCGCCGGGCTGGAGGCCGCCCGCGCCGGCTGGCGCACCGTCCGGGTCGAGCTGGCCGACCAGCTGCCCCCCGACGCGATGGAGGCGGCCATCCGCGCCTACGAGCGCGAGGGCGCCCGGCTCACCCGGGCGGCGCGCGGCGTCGAGGTGGTCGCCGGGGCGCTGCGGGGGGAGCGCTGGGTGCCCCGGCTCTAGCCGCCGTCGTCCAGACGGCGGTCCTGCGGTTCGCAGTTACAGTGGGAGCCCACCGGTCGCGCCCTCCGGACGTGGCCGACGTCGAGAGGACCCTGCCCCGTCGTGTCGCTGCTCAGCTCGTTGACCGGGCCCGCCGACCTCCGGGCGCTGCGTCCCGACCAGCTCCCGGAGCTCGCCGCGGAGATCCGGGACGCGCTGGTCGCCGCCGTCTCCAAGACCGGCGGGCACCTGGGGCCGAACCTGGGCGCGGTCGAGCTGACGATCGCCGTCCACCGGGTCTTCGAGTCCCCGCGCGAGCCGATCGTCTTCGACACCGGCCACCAGGCCTACGTGCACAAGCTGCTCACCGGCCGGCTGGAGGGCTTCGCCCAGCTCCGCCAGCGCGGTGGCCTCTCCGGCTACCCCAGCCGCGCGGAGAGCGAGCACGACTGGGTCGAGAACAGCCACGCCTCCACCTCGCTGTCCTACGCCGACGGGCTGGCCAAGGCCTTCGCCGTGCGCGGGGAGAACCGCCCGGTCGTGGCGGTCATCGGCGACGGCGCGCTGACCGGTGGGATGCCGTGGGAGGCGCTGAACAACATCGCCGCCGCCGAGCGCCCGGTCGTCATCGTGGTCAACGACAACGGCCGCTCGTACTCGCCGACGATCGGCGGGGTGGCCGACGCGCTGGCCACCCTGCGGCTGCGGCCGGGCTACGAGGACGCGCTCACCGCCGTCCGGCAGGCCCTGCACCGCGCCCCCGTCGTCGGCACCGCGCTCTACGACGCACTGCACGCGATCAAGAAGGGCCTCAAGGACGTCCTGGCCCCGCAGGGCATGTTCGAGGACCTCGGCATGAAGTACGTCGGCCCGGTCGACGGCCACGACATCGAGATGATGGAGTCCGCGCTCCGCCGGGCCCGGGACTTCGGCGGGCCGGTCATCGTGCACGCCGTCACCACCAAGGGCTTCGGCTACCCGCCGGCCGAGACCGACACCGTCGACGCCTGGCACTCCACCGGCGTCTTCGAGCCCGACAGCGGGCTGTCCTCGGCCGCCAAGGGCCCGGAGTGGACCGACGTGTTCGCCGACGAACTGGTGCGCATCGGCGCCGAGCGCTCCGACGTCGTGGCCGTCACCGCCGCGATGCTGCACCCCACCGGTCTCAGCGGCTTCGCCGAGCGCTTCCCCGAGCGCACCTACGACGTGGGCATCGCCGAGCAGCACGCGCTCACCTCGGCCGCGGGCATGGCGATGGGCGGCCTGCACCCCGTCGTCGCCATCTACTCGACTTTCCTCAACCGGGCCTTCGACCAGCTGCTGATGGACGTCGCGCTGCACCGCCAGCCGGTCACCGTCGTCCTCGACCGCGCCGGGGTCACCGGCTCCGACGGCGCCTCGCACAACGGCATGTGGGACATCTCGATCTGCTCGGTCATCCCTGGCCTGCGACTGGCGGCACCGCGCGACGAGCCCACCCTGCGGGAGGCGCTGCGCGAGTCGGTCGCGGTCACCGACGGTCCGACCGTGGTGCGCTTCCCCAAGGGCGCGCTGCCGGTGGAGGTGCCCGCGCTGGAGCGCCTCGGCCCGGTCGACGTGCTGCGCCGCGGCGCCACCCCGGAGGTGCTGCTGGTGGCCTGCGGCTCGCTGGTGCCGATGTGCCTGGCCGTCGCCGAGCGCGCCGCCGACCACGGCATCGACGTCACCGTCGTCGACCCGCGGTGGGTCGTGCCCGTGGCCGACGAGCTGCGCACCCTGGCCACCCAGCACCGACTCGTGGTCACCGTCGAGGACGGCGGCCGCGCCGGGGGCGTCGGCACGCTGCTCAGCCAGGCCCTGCAGGACGTCGACTCCGACGTCCCGGTGCGCACGCTGGGCCTGCCGCAGCAGTTCTTCGACCACGGCAGCCGCGGTCAGGTGCTGGCCGACGTCGGGCTCACCGAGCAGGACGTCGCCCGCCGCATCGTCGAGTGGGCCGCCCGCATCGCCGACCGCGCCGCGGGCGCGCACGAGACCGCTCGCGTCGAGGGCCAGCAGTAGCAGCAGGACCCCCGTGCCCCTCACCACGAGCGAGCTCGCGGCGGGACCCTGCACGGGGGCCGCAGGGCACCGACGGGACGGGGGACCGATGATCATCGCCGAGATCCAGGTGGCGCCGTCGCCGGCGGGGACGGCGGAGGACCCGCACGCCTTCGTCGAGGCGGCCATCGCCGTGATCAAGGGCTCGGGGCTGCGGTCGGAGGTCGGCGCGCTCGGCACCACGCTGGAGGGCGAGGACGACGCGGTCTGGGCGACCCTGCGGGCGGCGCACGAGGCGATGATCGCCGCGGGCGCCACCAGCGGGATCTCGCACGTCAAGATCGCCACGGTGGGCCGCACGATGGACTCGCTGACGCACAAGTTCCGCTGACGCAGCCGCGCGGTTCGCTGACGCACGAGTCCCGCTGACGCAGCCGCTCGGTGTGGGGGTCCCCGGCGCGGTCCACCGCGCCGAGGACCCCCACACCGGGCAGGTCAGGCCGGCAGGGACGCCACCCCGCGGGGGAGGAACCGCGACCCGGTGACGGCCTCGGAGACGCCGGTGCGGTCCAGGTACGCGGAGATGCCGCCCAGCCAGAACGGCCAGCCGGCGCCGAGCAGCATGCACAGGTCGATGTCCTGCACGCCCCGGACGACGCCCTCGTCGAGCATCAGCCCGATCTCCTCCGCCAGTGCCCGCTCGGCCCGGTCGCGCAGTTCCTCGGCGGTCAGCGGGGTGTCGCCGCCCTCCAGGCCGAGCTCCGGGTCGACCACGCCGGGCTCGGAGTACACGCTCGGCCGGCCCAGCGCGACCATCCGCTGCAGCCCGGTGCTGACGCCGTAGCGCTCCGGGAACGCCTCGTGCATCCGCTCGGCCACGTGCAGCGCCACCGCGGGGCCGACCAGGGAGAGCAGCTCGAAGGGCGTCATGGGCAGCCCCAGCGGCTCCAGGGCCCGCTCGGCGACGGCGACCGGGGTGCCGGCGTCCACGGCGGCGGTGACCTCGCCGAGGAAGCGGGTGAGCAGCCGGTTGACCACGAACGCCGGGGCGTCGGCGACCAGCACGCAGGACTTCTTCAGGGCCTTGCCGACGGCGAAGGCGGTGGCCAGCGTGGCGTCGTCGGTGCGCTCGGCGCGCACCACCTCCAGCAGCGGCAGGACGGCGACCGGGTTGAAGAAGTGCAGGCCGACGACCCGCTCGGGGTGCTGCAGCCCGGCGGCCATCTCGGTCACCGACAGCGCGGAGGTGTTGGTGGCCAGCACGCACTCCGCCGACACCACCGCCTCCACCTCGGCGAACACCTGCTGCTTCACCGACAGCTCCTCGAACACCGCCTCGATCACCAGGTCGGCGTCGGCGAACGCGTCCTTGCTCAGCGAGCCGGTGACCAGGCCGGTGAGCCGGTTGCGGGCGTCGGGCGACAGCCGGCCCCGCTCGGTGAGCTTCGCGAGCTCGGCATGCACCCAGCCCACGCCCTTGTCGACCCGCGCCTGGTCGACGTCGGTGAGCACGACGGGGACCTCGAGCCGGCGGGCGAACAGCAGCGCCAGCTGGGAGGCCATCAGCCCGGCACCCACGACGCCGACCTTGGTGA
The DNA here is from genome assembly GCF_019112525.1 of Modestobacter sp. L9-4. Lineage (NCBI taxonomy): Bacteria > Bacillati > Actinomycetota > Actinomycetes > Geodermatophilales > Geodermatophilaceae > Modestobacter > Modestobacter sp. L9-4. The sequence continues at coordinate 656,070 of NZ_CP077800.1, read as the reverse complement.
CCTTCCGTGCCAGCGCCCTGTCCGGGGCGCCGGCCGGTCGCTTGGCGCGCTTGTTGACCAGGTCGAAGGAGTACAGGCCGGCCCGCAGCTCGTCGCTCATCAGCAGGTCGGTCAGGGCGTCGTCCTCGGCCGCCGTCCCGGCGGTGAACCCGGCGTCGCCGGCACGGGCGAGGTCCAGCAGCTCGACGGCCCGCAGGGCGCCGGGGGAGGCCCCGCGGGTGCGGGCGGCCACGATGCCCCGGGCCCGGGCGATCGCGTCGTCCCAGCCGGTGGTGTCGGGCTCGCGGCGGGCGACGGTGACCTGACCGGTGACCACGCCGGCCGCCCACTCCAGCGACCGCTCCAGGAAGTCGGCCGGCTCGAAGACCGCGTCGGCGATGCCCAGCTGGGCCGCCTTCGGCCCCGGCGTCATCTTGTTCTGGGCGAGCGCGTTCTCCACGATCACGGTCACCGCGGCGTCGATGCCGGTGAGCGCCGGCAGCAGCTGGGTGCCGCCCCAGCCGGGCACCAGCCCGAGGAAGACCTCCGGGAAGGCGACGACGGCGGTGCTGGAGATCGTCCGGTGCTGGCAGTGCAGCGCCAGCTCCAGCCCGCCACCCAGCGCGGCGCCGTTGACGAAGGCGAACGTCGGGACGGCGGAGTCCTTGAGCCGGCGGAACACCCGGTGCCCGGTCTCGGCGATCTGCCGGGCGTCGGCGGGCGAGGTGATCGCCGGGATGCCGGAGAGGTCGGCGCCGACGGCGAAGACGAACGGCTTGCCGGTGACGGCGATGGCCGCGGGGGTGGGGGAGTGGGCGGCGACCTCGTCCAGCGCGGCGTCCAGCGAGGCCAGCCCGCCGGGGCCGAAGGTCGAGGGCCGGGTGTGGTCGTGCCCGTTGTCGAGGGTGATGAGCGCGAGCTCACCGCTCAGCCCGGGCACCGACAGGTACCGCACCAGGGACCGCGTGACGACCTCGTTGCTCATGCCTGCGCTCCGTCCCAGTTCGGGTTCTCCCAGATCACGGTGCCGCCCATGCCGATGCCGATGCACATCGCGGTCAGCCCGTAGCGGACGTCGGGGCGCTGCGCGAACTGCCGGGACAGCTGGGTCATCAGCCGGACGCCGGAGGACGCCAGCGGGTGCCCCACGGCGATCGCACCGCCCCAGGGGTTGACCCGGTCGTCGTCGTCGGCGATGCCGAAGTGGTCCAGGAACGCCAGCACCTGCACGGCGAAGGCCTCGTTGAGCTCGAAGAGCCCGATGTCCTCGATCGTCAGGCCGGTGCGGGCCAGCGCCTTCTCCGTCGAGGGGATGGGGCCCACGCCCATCACCTCGGGCTCCACGCCGGCGAAGCCGAAGCCCACCAGCCGCATGCCCACGTCCAGGCCCAGCTCCTCGGCGACCTCCTCGGCGGCCAGCAGGCAGCCGGTGGCCCCGTCGTTGAGCCCCGCGGCGTTGCCGGCGGTGACGTGCCCGTGCGGGCGGAACGGCGTGCGCAGCGTCGCCAGCGCCTCGAGCGTGGTGCCCGGGCGGGGCGGCTCGTCGACGGTGGCCAGGCCCCAGCCGGCCTCGGCCGAGCGGGTCGCCACCGGCACCAGCTCGGGCCCGATCTGCCCCGCGGCGACGGCGGCGGCGTACTTCTGCTGGCTGCCCACGGCGAACGCGTCGGCACGCTCCTTGGTCAGGTGCGGGAACCGGTCGTGCAGGTTCTCCGCGGTCGAGCCCATCACCAGCGCCGAGCCCTCGACGATGCGCTCGCTGACGAAGCGGGGGTTCGGGTCGACGCCCTCGCCCATCGGGTGGTGGCCCATGTGCTCGACGCCGCCGGCGATGGCCACGTCGTAGGCGCCGAAGGCGATGCCCGAGGCGGTGGTGGTCACGGCGGTCATCGCGCCCGCGCACATCCGGTCGATCGCGAAGCCGGGCACGCTCTTCGGCAGGCCGGCCAGCAGCGCGGCGGTGCGGCCGATGGTCAGGCCCTGGTCGCCGATCTGGGTGGTGGCGGCGATGGCGACCTCGTCGACGCGCCCGGGCGGCAGCGTCGGGTTGCGGCGCAGCAGCTCCCGGATGCAGCGGACCACGAGGTCGTCCGCTCGGGTCTCGGCGTACAGGCCGGTGGGGCCGGCCTTGCCGAACGGGGTGCGCACGCCGTCGACGAAGACGACCTCACGCAACGAGCGGGACATGGGACCTCCGCAGTGAGTTCCGGTGCTGCCCGGGAGGGGGCGACGCGATCAAGTTACCCACCGGTAGGGGCCTGTCCAACCCCTGTGGACGTCACCCGATCATGGTCACGTCCTTGTAACGGCTCTCACATGTGGTTGCCCCCACACTGTGTCGGGCGCAACATCACCCGGCAATCACCGATCACTCCTATGAAACGGCAGGACCCTCATGGCGCGACGGCGCATCATGACCACCGCAGTGCTCGCTGGCTCGCTCCTCCTCTCCGTCGCCGCGTGCGGCGGCGACGACAGCACCAGCGGCGGCGGCACGGCCGCTGGCAACACCGCCAGCGGCGCCAGTGGCAGCAGCGGCGGCGGCGCGGCCGCCGCCGGCAAGATCGGGGTCATCCTCCCCGACACGGTCTCCTCCCCCCGTTGGGAGAGCGCGGACCGCCCCCAGCTCGAGGCCGCCTTCAAGGCCGCCGGGGTCGAGTACACGATCGACAACGCCCAGGCCGATGCGCAGCGCATGCAGACCATCGCCGACCAGATGATGTCCAGCGGCGTGACCGTGCTGGCGATCGTCAACCTGGACAGCGCCTCGGGTGCGGCCATCGAGGCCAAGGCCAAGCAGCAGGGCATCAAGACCATCGACTACGACCGCCTCACCCTCGGTGGCTCGGCCGACTACTACATCTCCTACGACAACAGCAAGGTCGGGCAGCTGCAGGGCCAGGGCCTGGCTGACTGCCTGGGCGACAAGCCGGCGAACATCGCCTACCTCAACGGCTCGCCCGACGACAACAACGCGACCCTGTTCTCCGAGGGTGCGCACAGCGTCCTGGACAAGGTCAGCAGCTACACCAAGGTCGCCGAGCAGGCCGTGCCGAAGTGGGACGCGACCCAGGCCGCCACCATCTTCGACCAGCTGTACACCCAGGCCGGCGGCAAGATCGACGGCGTCTACGCAGCCAACGACACGCTGGCCAACGCCGCGATCGGCACCCTGGACCGCAACAACGTCACGGTCCCGGTCACCGGTCAGGACGCCAGCGTCCAGGGCCTGCAGAACATCCTCTCCGGCAAGCAGTGCATGACGGTGTGGAAGCCGGCCGACGGTGAGGCCAAGGCCCTCGCCGAGACCGCCATCGCCCTCTCGAAGGGCGAGGAGGCCGACACCACCGGCACCGTCAACGACGCCACCGGCGGCCGCGACGTCCCGGCGATCCTGCTCGACCCGATCGCGGTGGACCAGGACGGCCTGGCCGACGCGATCAGCAAGGGCGCCCAGGCGGCGTCCGACGTGTGCACCGGCGAGTTCGCCGCGATGTGCACCGAGAAGGGCATCAAGTAACACCTGCTCCACCGTCGGGGCGTCCCAGTCGATGGGGCGCCCCGGCGGGCTGTCCTGGCCACAGTCATGTGGCGTAGAACATGCACGCGACGAACACGCACGCGACGTGCCTCACGTCCACCCATCACAGCCCTGCTCGATCCCAACGGACGGAAGGAGGGACGTGTCCGCTCCGACGGTCCGTCCCGATGACGGCACACCCACACTCGAGCTCCGCGGCGTCAACAAGAGCTTCGGTGCGATCCAGGTGCTGCACGACGTGCAGCTCAAGGCCTACAAGGGCCAGGTCACCGCGCTCGTCGGTGACAACGGTGCCGGCAAGAGCACGCTGATCAAGGCGATCGCCGGCATCCACCCGATCGACAGCGGCGAGGTCCTCTTCGAGGGCCGGCCGGTCACCGTGAGCGGTCCGCGCGACGCCGCCGACCTCGGCATCGAGGTCGTGTACCAGGACCTCGCGCTGTGCGACAACCTCGACGTCGTCCAGAACATGTTCCTGGGCCGCGAGCGCCACAACGGCGTGCTGCTCGACGAGGTCTCCATGGAGCAGTCGGCCCGCGACACCCTCGCCCGGCTCTCGGTGCGCACGCTGAAGTCGGTCCGGCAGCAGGTGTCCAGCCTCTCCGGTGGGCAGCGGCAGACGATCGCCATCGCCAAGGCGGTGCTCTGGGAGTCCAAGGTCGTCATCCTCGACGAGCCGACCGCCGCCCTCGGTGTCGCGCAGACGCGTCAGGTGCTCGACCTGGTGCGCCGGCTGGCCGACACCGGGCACGCCGTCGTCTTCATCACCCACAACATGGTCGACGTCTTCGAGGTCTCCGACCGCGTGGCGGCCCTCTACCTGGGCCACGTCGCCGCGGACGTCGCGATCTCCGAGGTCGACCGCACCCGGGTCGTCGAGCTGATCACCTCCGGGCGCTCCGGCGACCTGGGCATCGAGCCGGCGGCCATCGCCGAGGCAGGGGTCTGAGCAGGATGTCCAGCAGTTTCCAACCCGCCGCCGTGGACGTCCCGGAGACCCCGGCGCCCCAGAGCGGCTTCGAGGGCGACGTCGTCGACAACTCCGTCGGCGGCGTCATCCGTGGGTACGTCAACAAGGTGCGCGGTGGCGACCTGGGTGCACTGCCCGCCGTCGCCGGCATCATCGCCCTGACGATCCTGTTCTCCATCCTGCGGCCGGACACGTTCCCGACCCCGCTGAACATCACCAACCTGTTCGTCCAGGCGGTGCCGATCAGCCTGCTGGCGATGGGCCTGGTCTTCATCCTGCTGCTGGGTGAGATCGACCTGTCCGCCGGTGTGGTCAGCGGCGTCTGTGCCGCCGTCATGGCGGCCCTGCTGGCCCGGCACGGCGTGTCCTGGCCGGTGGCCGTGCTCGCGGCGGCCGTCGTCGGCGCCGTGATCGGCCTGGTCACCGGCCTGCTGGTCAGCGTGATCCGGATCCCGTCCTTCGTCGTGACGCTGGCGCTCTTCCTGGGCTACCAGGGCGTCACGCTGAAGATCATCGGGCAGGGCGGTGTCGTCCCGGTCCGCGACGAGAAGATCGTCGGCCTGACGAACAACAGCATGTCGGTCATGTGGGGCTGGATCCTCGCCGTCGTCGTGGTGGTCGTCTTCGCCGCGCTGCAGCTCAACCGCTGGCGGGTGCAGCGCTCCCGGGGCCTGGCGTCCCAGCCGCTGATCGTCGTGGGCGGCCGGATCGTCCTCATCGCGGTCATCGCGCTGGCCGTGACCGCGGTGTTCAACACCAACCGGGCGCTGAACCCGAACCTGATCACCCTGGCCGGCGTGCCCTACGCCGTCCCGCTGGTGGTCGTGCTGCTCCTGCTGCTGACCTTCCTGCTGGGCAAGACCTCCTTCGGGCGGCACGTCTACGCGGTGGGCGGCAACGCGGAGGCCGCGCGCCGGGCCGGCATCAGCGTCACCCGGATCCGGGTGCTGGTGTTCGTGCTGTCCTCGACGCTGGCCGCGATCAGCGGCATCGCCGCGGCCTCCCGGCTCAGCTCGGTGGACCCCGGCGCGGGTGGCGGCAACACGCTGCTCTACGCCGTGGGTGCTGCGGTCATCGGTGGTACCAGCCTCTTCGGTGGTCGCGGTCGCGTCCGGGACGCCGTGCTCGGTGGTCTGGTGATCGCGATCATCGCCAACGGCCTGGGTCTGCTGGGGGTGGCGGCGTACCTGAACTTCATCATCACCGGTGCGGTGCTGCTGCTGGCCGCCAGCGTCGACGCCCTCGCCCGCCGTCGGTCGGCGGCCACGGGGCGCTGACGCACCAGCACACGGCACGCTCCTGACGGGGCGGTCCTCCGGCAACGTCGCCGGGGGGCCGCCCCGTCGTCGTCCGTGCTGGTGCCGTCCGGACGGGCCGGGCGCGGGCCCGACCCCGGGGCGCCGGTGCTGCCGTGTGCCCACCTCTGGATCCGGACGGTCCCGAGCCGCTACGGTGCGGCTCCGGACGGCGGACGGGGCGCGGATGGCACGGCACCGCACGGCACTGCGCACGATCGCGCCCTGGGCCGTGCTGGTCCTGCCGCTGCTCGACGTCGTCCTGGTGGTCAGCGGGGTGCTCCCGCCGGCGGTCGGGGTGGTGGTCGCCGTCGTCGGTGAGGTCCTCCTCGTCCCGGTCGCGTTCACGGAGTGGGCGCTGTTCCGGGAGGGCTGGCGCAGTGCCCGGGCGCAGGGCGGGGACCGCCGGGCCGCGGCGCTCGCCGGGTTCACCGCGGCCGCCCCGGCTCCCGTGGTGCGGGCGGCGCGCGCCGAGGCCGGCACGTGGCGGTCGCTGTGGTGGGCCGTGCGGCGCCGCCGGGCGGTCGCACCGGAGGAGCTGCCGCTGTCCTACACCTCGCGCATCGGGGTGATGCTGTGGGTGACCGTCCTGCTCAGCCCGCTGGAGATCGTCGTGGTCCACCTGCTGCTGCCCTGGGAGCCGGTGCGGCTGGTCGTGCTCGTGGTCAGCGTCGTCTCGCTGGTGTGGCTGCTCGGGTTCACCCTGGCCCTCCAGCAGCGACCGCACGTCCTGGGCGCGGACGTCCTGGTGCTGCGCTTCGGTCACCTGCGGGAGGTCGTCGTCCGGGCCGCCGACATCGCCGACGCCCGGGCCGGCACGACCGTCGACCACCGCCGCGTGCTGGAGCTGGCCGACGGTGCGGTGTCGCTGAGCGTGCTGGGGGAGAGCAGCGTCCGCCTCCGGCTGCACCCGGCGGCGACCGTGCTGGTCGACGGCTGCCCGGTCCCGGCCGGGCAGGTGACCTTCTTCGCCGACGACGCCCGGGGTGCGGTCCGCGAGCTCCGGGCGCGGGCAGCCCCGCTGCGCTGACCCCGGACACGGTGCCGTGCCCGCAGCACCCACCGGACCGACCCGCTGCAGTGCCCCGGGCCGTCGCCCGCAGCCCCGGTGGTCGACCAGGGGACGGCAGGTGACGGTCAGCTCGCGGTGATCGCCTCGGTGAGCAGCTCGCCGGTCAGCTCGACCTGCCACGCCCGGGCGCCGCCGGCCCGCAGCACCTCGGCCACGGTCGCGGCGTCCGCGGGCCGCGGCGGGCTCCACATCAGGCGGCGCACGAGGTCCGGGGACAGCAGGTTCTCCACCGGCACCGCCCACCGCTCGGAGACCTCGGCCAGCCCGGCGCGGGCGGCCTTGAGCCGGGCGGCGGCCGCCGGGTCGCGGTCGGCCCAGCGGTTGACCGGGGGAGGGCCGTCACCGGGGCGGCTGTGCAGCGGCAGCTCGGTCTCCTCCAGCTCCCGGCCGCGGGTCAGCGCGCCGAACCAGGTGGCGACCAGCTTGCGGTTGGCCCGGCCGCGGAACACCGGCAGGTCCAGCAGCGCGCCCTCGGTCTTCGGGTCGGCCTGCACCGCGGACACCATCGCGGCATCGGGCAGCACCCGGCCGGGGGCGATGTCGCGGCGGCGGGCCAGGTCGTCGCGGGCCTGCCACAGTGAACGCAGCATGCCCAGCTGACGGCGGCTGCGCAGCCCGTGCATCCCCGAGGTCTTGCGCCACGGGTCGACCTTCGCCGCCGGCGGGCCCGCGGCCAGGATCGCCTCGAACTCCTGCCGCGCCCACTCGGTCTTGCCCTGCTCGGCGAGGATGCGGGCCAGCTCGTCGCGCAGCTCGACCAGCACCTCGACGTCGAGGGCGGCGTAGACCAGCCAGTCCTCCGGCAGCGGGCGGGTGCTCCAGTCGGCGGCGGAGTGGCCCTTCTGCAGCGAGAGCCCCAGCAGCGACTCGACGACCGCGCCCAGGCCCACGCGGGGCAGGCCGGCCAGCCGGGCGGCGAGCTCGGTGTCGAAGAGCCGGGTCGGGAGCAGGCCGATCTCGGCCAGGCACGGCAGGTCCTGGTTGGCCGCGTGCAGCACCCACTCCTCGTCGGCGATCGCGGTCTGCACGACCGACAGGTCCGGCAGCGGCACCGGGTCGATCAGCCCGGTGCCGGCACCGGCGCGGCGCATCTGCACCAGGTAGGCGCTCTGCCCGTAGCGGTAGCCGGAGGCGCGCTCGGCGTCGACGGCGACCGGGCCGCTGCCCGCGGCCAGCGCGTCGGCGTAGGCGACCAGCGCGGTCGAGGTCTCGATGGTCGGGGTCAGCCCGTCCCGGGGCGCGAGCAGCGGGACCGCGGTGGACTCCGGCTCGGTGGGGGTGTTCGGGTCTGCGGGGCTCTCGCTCGTGGTGTCCACCTCGGTGCTCGGGTCGGTGCTCAGTTGATGACCCCTGAACGGATGCCCAGCGCCACCATGTGCGCCCGGTCGCCGGTGCCCAGCTTGCGCGCGATCCGCGCCAGGTGGCTCTTCACGGTCAGTGCGGACAGGTCCACCTTCTCGCCGATCTCCTTGTTCGTGTACCCGTCGGCCACCAGCCGCAGGATGTCGCGCTCGCGTGCCGACAGCTCGCCGACAGCCTCCTCCACCCCGGTCTGGGTGAGGCCCTGGGCCAGGCTGCTGGCGATGCCCGGGTCGGCGTAGACCTCCCCGGAGAGCGCGGTGCGCAGCCCCTCGGTGAGGGTGGCCAGCGGGCTGCTCTTGAGCAGGTACCCCTGCACCCCGGTCAGGAACGCCGAGCGCACCACCGCCGGGTCGGTCACCGCGGTCAGCACGACGGTCACCGGCCAGCCCTCGGTGCGCAGCGTGGGCAGCAGCTCCAGGCCGCGGCCGGGGTCCCCACCGCGGCCGGCGCTCTCCGGGCCGGCCTCGGGCAGGTCGACCTCCAGGACGCACAGCGCGCGCGGGCCGGACACGTGCGCCCGCACCCGGGCCTCCTCCAGGGAGGCCGCCTCCTCGACGTCGCGGGCGCCCATCGTGCGCAGCCGGCCGGCCAGCGCCTCGCGCAGCAGGGGGGAGGGGTCGACGACGAGGGCGCCGGCGTGCGGGCCGAACAGGACGCCGTCCGACCACAGCCTGCCCAGCGGCACCGGCTCTCCCGTCGTCGGACCGGCCTGACGGGCGGGGTGGTCAGCAGCTGACCGCCCGCCGAGTCGACCGGCGTGTCCGCGCACCCGGCCCAACGGGTGTTGGGCCGAGTGGAGTACGGCGGGAGTCTATGCGCCGCTGTCCGCGGTCTGCGCGCTCGCGCCCAGCAGGTGGATCCCCGCCGGTGGGAGGCCGGCGGCGTTCGTCAGCACCTCCAGGAACGCGGTGAGGTGCCGGTCCAGGTCGGTGCCCTCCGCCGTCCACGACGCGCGGATCTCCACCTCGACCGAGTGCTCCGGCGCGGCGATGGAGCCGAAGCGGGTGGACGCGGTGCGGGTGACGGTCCCGCCGACCGCGTGGTGGGCGGCGCCGGAGGAGAGCAGGGCCTCGGTCAGCCAGCTCCAGGCGACCTCGGAGAACATGCTGTCGTCGACCATCTCGGAGTCGGTGGCGGCCGACACGTAGCCGACGCAGCGGGTGGTGCCCTCCCAGGCCTCGTGCCCCGCGGGGTCGAACAGCACGATGAAGCGGCCGCTGGCCAGCTCCTCGTCGTCGTCGGCCGGGTCGGGGATGCTCACGCCGAGGGCGTGGGAGAACGGCGCGAGCCGCTTGGGCGCCGGGATGGGCTCGACGACGACCTCGGCGCGCGGCCGCACGGTGGCCAGCGCCTCGAGCACGGCCTGGAACTCCGGCGGGGGCAGGGCGGTCCCGTCCTCGGGTCCCGTCCGCTGCTGCACCACGACCGCAGGGTAGGTCGCCCACCACGGGTCGGTCGCGCCCGACGCGCCGCCGGGCCCGGGCCGGTGCACAGCCGACACCCAGGACCGGGCGGTCCCCGGCCCGTCCGCGGGGGCGTCTGGGAGGATCGGCACGTGGTGACAGCTGCAGGACCGGCCGCCGACTCCGACCTCGTGCGCGCCGCCCGCGGTCTGCCCGTCTCGCGCACCCCGGTCTGGTTCATGCGCCAGGCCGGCCGCTCGCTGCCGGAGTACCGCGCGCTCCGCCAGGGGACGGCGATGCTGCAGGCCTGCCAAGACCCCGACCTGGTCACCGAGATCACCATGCAGCCGGTCCGCCGGCACGGGGTGGACGCGGCGATCCTCTTCTCCGACATCGTGCTGCCCCTGGTGGTCGCCGGCGTCGACATCGAGATCAAGGCCGGCGTCGGGCCGGTGATCGCCAGCCCGATCCGCAGCGTCGCCGACGTCGACGCGCTGCCCCCGCTGGAGCCCGACCGGCTGGACTTCCTGTCCACCGCGGTGCGCCGGCTGGTCGCCGAGCTGGGCGCGACGCCGCTGATCGGCTTCGCCGGGGCGCCGTTCACCCTGGCGACCTACCTCATCGAGGGCGGCCCCTCCAAGGAGCACGCCCGCACCAAGGCCTTCATGTACGCCGAGCCCGAGGCCTGGCACCGGCTGCTGGACCACCTGGCCATCTCGGCCGCGGTGTTCCTGCGCGCCCAGGTCGACGCCGGCGCCAGCGCCGTCCAGCTGTTCGACTCCTGGGCCGGGGTGCTCTCGGCCGCCGACTACGCCGAGCGGGTGCTGCCGCACTCGCGCGCGGTGTTCGACGGGCTCGGCGACCGCGACGTCCCGCGCACCCACTTCGGGGTGGGCACCGGCGAGCTGCTGCCGCTGATCGGCGACGCCGGCGCGGACATGGTCGGCGTCGACTGGCGGGTGCCGCTGGATGAGGCCGCCCGCCGGGTGGGCCCGGGCTACTCGCTGCAGGGCAACCTCGACCCGGCGGTCCTGCTGTCGGACCGGGAGACCATCGACCGCGAGGTGCGCCGCATCGTCGAGCAGGGCAGGGCGGCCCGCGGGCACGTGTTCAACCTCGGTCACGGCGTCCTCCCCGAGACCGACCCCGGCGCGCTGACCCACGTCGTGGACCTGGTGCACGAGCTCACCACCGCCTGATGCGCCTCGTCGTGGTGGGCGCCGGCCTCACCGGGCTCACCGCCGCCTTCGAGTGGCGCCGCAGCCACCCGGACGGCGAGGTCGTCGTCCTGGAGGCCGGCGACCGGATCGGCGGCAAGCTGGACCGCGTCGACCTGGCCGGCCTGGCCTACGACACCGGCCCGGAGGCGATGCTGGCCCGGGTGCCCGAGGCCGTGCAGCTGGTCGAGCAGCTGGGCCTGGCACACGAGCTGGTCGCGCCGGCCACCACGCAGGCCTCGATCGTGCTGCCCGACGGGCGCCACCCGCTGCCCGCCGGCACCCTGCAGGGCGTGCCGACGACGGCCGACGGGCTGGCCGGGGTGCTCACCCCCGCCGGCATCGACCGGGTGCGCGCCGAGGTCGACCTGCTCCCGCTGCACCTGGACGGCGACGTCTCCGTCGGCGGGCTGCTGCGCGAACGGCTCGGCGACGAGGTGGTCGACCGGCTGGTCGAGCCGCTGCTCGGCGGGGTCTACGCCGGCCGGCCCGACGACCTGTCCCTCGCCGCCACCATGCCTGCGCTGGCGGCCCAGCTGCCCACGGCCACCACGGTGCTGGGTGCGGCCATCGCCGCCCGGGACGCCGGCGCCCGCAGCCGCGGCGACGTCGACGGCCCGGTCTTCGTCACCGTGCGCGGCGGCATCGGCTCGCTGCCCGCAGCGCTGGTGCAGGCCTCAGGGGCCGACGTGCGGCTGCGCACCCGGGTCACCGCGCTGCGCCGCACCGCGGTCGGCTTCGAGCTCGACGTCGCCGACGGCGGCACGCTCACCGCGTACGCCGTCCTGTTGGCCACTCCGGCCGGCCCGACTGCCGACCTGCTCGCCGACCTGGTGCCGGACGCCGTCGAGCCGCTGCGCGGGATCCCGTACGCCTCGATGGCCGTGGTCGCGATGGCCTTCCCCGGCCAGCCGGTCGCCGCCGGGTCCGGGCTGCTCGTGCCACCGGTGACCGGCCGGCTGGTGAAGGGCGTGACCGTCTCGTCGTCGAAGTGGCCGCACCTGTCCGGCGACGGCCTGCTGCGGGTGCGCTCCTCGGTCGGCCGCTTCGGTGACGACGCCGCCCTGCGGCGCACCGACGACGACCTCACCGCCGCCGTGGTCGCCGACGTGGCCGACCTGCTGGACCTCGAGCGACCGGAGCCGGTGCAGACCCGGCTGGTGCGCTGGGTCGACGGCCTGCCGCAGTACCTGGTCGGGCACCCGCAGCGGGTCGCCGCCATCCGCTCCGCGGTCGCCGCCGTCCCGGGGCTCGCCGTCGCCGGCGCCGCCTACGGCGGGGTCGGCGTCCCGTCCTGCATCCGCGACGCGCGCGCCGCCGTGCAGGCCCTGGCCGCGTAGGTCAGGGACCGCGGCGGCCGAGGACGGGCCGCTCGTCGACGTCGTCGTGGTACCTCACCTCGATGTCGTCCCCGAGCTCCTGCTGCAGCCGGCACGCCAGGGTCAGGCCGCGACGCAGCCAGCCCGCCGCCGCGGGTCCGTCCTCCACCTCCGGGTCGAGGCCGCTGAGTGACCCGTACTCGTCGTTCCACCCGGTCATCGCCGCGATCAGCTCCGCGGACACCCCGAGCGCGCCCGGGTCGACCAGGTAGTCGTCCGGGCCGCGCTGGTCCCGCGGCGAGCGGTTCCACAATGGGCCCCCGCCGTGCTCGGCCATGAGCACGACGACGGTGGGCCGACGGGGCGTGCCGTCGTCCCAGAGCGGTGGACGGCGACGGCGGCGGGGCACCGGCGCAGTGTCCTCGGGCGCGACGGCCCGCCGCGACTGGTTACGGTGCCCCGTGGAGATCAGGCGGTACGTGGAGTCCGACTGGGCGCAGCTGTGGCCGGTCATGGCCGAGGTCGCGCGGGCGCAGGAGACCTACGCCTACGAGCCGGACATGACCGCCGAGCAGGGCCACGCGGCGTGGGTGGCGCCCGAGCCGTGGGAGACGTTCGTCGCCGTCGACGGTGACCGGCTGCTCGGCAGCGCGCGGACCGGCCCGAACCGGCCCGGCCCGGGGTCGCACGTGGCCACGGCCAGCTTCCTGGTCGCCGCCGACGCCCGCGGGCAGGGCGTCGGGACGGCGCTGTGCCGGTACGTGCTCGACCGGGCGCGGGAGCGCGGGTACGCCGGCATGCAGTTCAACGCCGTCGTGGAGACGAACCGGGGTGCCGTCGTCGTCTACGAGCGGCTCGGCTTCGGCATCGTCGGCACGGTACCGGGCGCCTATGAGCACGCGACGGCGGGCCGGGTCGGCCTGCACGTCATGTACTGCCCGCTGTGACCCAGACCCCCTGGCCCGCCGCCCCCCGCCCGCGGGGACGCGCGACAATGGGGGCATGAGCGAGCAGACCGAAGAGCGCAGCATCGGCAAGCGGGCCAACGAGCTGAACGCCCGGATCCGCTACACGATGTGGTCGGTCTTCAAGATGGCGCGCCCCCTCGCCGACGAGCAGCGCCCGGCCGCCGCCGAGGAGGTCGGTGCCCTGTTCGGCGAGCTGGCCGGCAAGGACGTCGTCATCCGCGGGGTCTACGACGTCGCCGGGCTGCGCGCTGACGCCGACGTCATGATCTGGTGGCACGCCGAGGCGCCCGAGGCGCTGCAGGAGGCCTACGGCCGCTTCCGCCGCACCGAGCTCGGCCGCCGGCTGGACCCGGTGTGGTCGCAGATGGCCCTGCACCGCCCGGCCGAGTTCAACCGCAGCCACATCCCGGCCTTCCTGGCCGAGGAGGAGCCGCGCCGCTTCGTCTGCGTCTACCCGTTCGTGCGCTCCTACGAGTGGTACCTGCTGCCCGACGAGGAGCGGCGGGACATGCTCAAGGAGCACGGCATGCAGGCCCGGCCCTACCCCGACGTGCGCGCGAACACGGTCGCCTCGTTCGGCCTGGGCGACTATGAGTGGATGCTCGCCTTCGAGGCCGACGAGCTGTACCGCATCGTCGACCTGATGCGCGACCTGCGGGCCAGCCGGGCCCGCCGGCACGTGCGCGAGGAGGTGCCGTTCTACACCGGCACCCGCAAGGAGATCAGCGAGCTGGTCGCCGACCTCCCCTGAGGCCGTGGACGCCCGTGGCCTGAGGACCCGGCGGGTCCTCAGGCCACGGGCGTTCAGCGGGTCAGGCCTCGGAGAGCCTGATGCTCACCGAGTTGATGCAGTAGCGGTCGCCGGTCGGGGTCTGCGGGGCGTCGGCGAAGACGTGGCCGAGGTGGCTGTGGCAGCTGCCGCAGAGGACCTCGGTGCGCAGCATCCCGTACTGGGTGTCGTCGCGGAGGACGACGTTGTCCGACGCCGAGGGCTCGTAGAACGAGGGCCAGCCGCAGTGGGAGTCGAACTTGGTCTCCGAGCGGAACAGCTCGGCACCGCACGCCCGGCACGAGTACGTGCCGACGGTCTTCGTGTCGACGTACTCACCGGTGTAGGGGCGCTCGGTGCCGGCCTGCCGGAGGACGGCGTACTCCTCCGGCGACAGCTCGGCGCGCCACTGCTCGTCGCTCTTCACGACCTGGGGCTGGTGGGCGGAAGTGGTCATGCCCCCACCGTACGAGCACCCCGCCACCCGCGCCGCCCCGTCCCCAGGGCGGAGGGAGGGCCATCGGCGCAGGTCAGCGCCGGGTCGTCGGCCCGTCGCCGAGGGTGGTCACGTGTGGCCGTCGGCCCGGTGGCGGGGTGCTCGTACCGTGGACACGGCGCCGCGTCCGGTGGTGCCGCCGTCTCCGTGAGGACCCATGACCACCCCGCTGCCCCTGGCCGACACCTGGTTCACCCGCGACCTGCCCGTGCTCCGGGCGATCGCGCGCCTGATCGACGCCCCGCCGCACGGCAGCGCGCCCTACCTCGGCGCCGTCGTGCCGGCCAGCGGCCTGCCCAAGCCGGACGTCGTCGGTGCCGCCAACGCGCTGGTCACCGCCGGCTATGTCGAGGCGCTGACCAACCACGCCGGGGAGATCGTCCGGTTCACCACGATCTCGGGGGAGGCCCGTCGGCTCACCGGGCTCTGGCCCACGCCGCAGACGGAGTGGGAGCGGCTGCTGGAGCAGGCCGAGGCGCGGGCCACCGGCGCGATGTCGGAGCTGGAGCGGGAGCGCTGGCGGGCCTTCGCCGACGCCGCGGCCGCGGTCGGCCCGGACGCCGGGGCCCTGCTGATGTCCGCGCTCATCGGTGGGTACGTGCCGCGGGCCCGCTGAACGCGACAGTGCCCCCGCCCGGTCTCCCGGGCGAGGGCACTGTCGGTGGTTCAGAGGGCTGCATCCGCAGCCCGGTCCAGGATCAGACCGGGTTGACGTTCGCGGCCTGCGGGCCCTTCTGGCCCTGCTCGATGTCGAACGAGATGCGCTGGCCCTCGTCGAGCGAGCGGTAACCGCTGGTCTGGATGGCCGAGTAGTGGACGAAGACGTCCGGGCCGCCACCATCAGGGGTGGCGAAGCCGAACCCCTTCTCGGCGTTGAACCACTTCACTGTTCCTTCGGGCATTGCGCGCTCCTAGCTGAGGCTGATCGTCGGGGTCCTGCCAGTGCGCAGGGCCTTCCCGACGTGGACGACCCTAGCTGCTCGGGGCCCCCAGTGGGTGGTCGGGGCGCGAAAGACTTCAGCGGATCCGGAAATCGCCGGTCCGTCGGGCTCAGAGCAGCCGGCCGGGTGGGCCCATGGGCCGGGAGTAGGCGTTCTCGGCGTAGCGGTCCTCACCGCGGCTGCGGCGGCGCCGCCGGCCGGTCGCGGCGGGGAGGGCCAGCTGGGGGGCCCGAGGCTCCGCCCGCCAGGACGACACACCCAGCGTGCCGGGGTCGGCCCACTCGGCGGTGGCCGCCCGGGCCTCCGCCACCCGCTGCAGCAGCCGGCGGCGGCGCCAGCGGTGACCGAGGACGTCGACCGCCACGAGCACGGCGACCAGGACCACGACGGTGAGGAGGGCGTTGGTGAGCGCGGTCGCGACGTCCAGCGCGGTGATCGCCGGCCAGCTGACCTGCTCCAGCTGGTACCCCACGACCTCGATGACGACGTAGAGCACGCCGTACACCACGATGGCCACCCGCATCGCCCGCACTCCTCCCTCTCCCGGACCCGACGGGTCCTCAACGACACCGGGTGCCCGCGAGGCGAGCCTGGGAGGCGCCTGTGCGGGCCGCGGTCACCCGGGAGGGTGAGCCGCGAGGTCAGCCGCGGCCGTACAGCTCGGTCAGCAGGGCGACCGCGGCCGGTGCCGCGGGGTGCGGGTCGCTGCGCTCCCAGGCCAGCCGGACGGCGATGGGCTCGGCGTCCCGGATCGGCCGGTAGACCACCTCGGGACGGCGGTACTGGGCCGCGGTGCCCTCGGCGGTCACGCCGACGCAGCGCCCGGTGGCGATCGCGGTCAGCCAGTCGTCGACGTCGTTGGTGTGCTCGACCGCCGGGCGGGCGCCCTCCGGCCACATCTGCGGGGTCGTGGTGCCGGTACGGCGGTCGACGAGCAGGGTGCGCCCGGCGATCTCGGCCATCGTCAGCGACCGCCGCCGTGCCCACGGGTCGTCGGCGGCGACCGCGCACAGCCGCCGCTCCAGGCCGACCAGGACGCTGTCGAAGCGCCGGGCGTCGGGTGCGGTGCGCAGCACGGCCAGGTCGCAGGCGCCCTCGGCCAGGCCGGCGGTGGGGGAGTTGGTGCGCACCAGGTGCAGCTCGACCGCCGGGTGCGCGGCGGCCCACCGGCGCTGGAAGTCCCGGGTGTGCCGGCCCATCGCCGACCAGGCGTGCCCGATGCGCAGCCGGGAGGCGCCCCCGGTGGCGTCGGCCACCAGTGCGTCGGCGTCCTCCAGCAGCCGCCGGGCCCGCGGCAGCACCCGGGCCCCGGCCGCCGTGGGCGTCGTCTGCCGGGCCGTGCGGTGCAGCAGCCGCACGCCGAGCTCGGTCTCCAGGGCGGCCAGCGTGCGCGACACCGCCGCCTGCGACAGGCCCAGTGCGATCGCCGCGTCGGTGAACGTGCCGGCGTCGACGACGGCGACCAGGCAGCGCAGGTGACGCAGCTCGACGGCCATGCGTCCAGCGTATGGCCGACGCGTCGATTGCATTGTGCGCATCGCTCGCGGGCGAGCACAGTCCCGGTGTGCGGACTCAGCAGGCGCCGGCGGACGACGTGCAGCAGCTGGCCGAGCGGCCGGTCGGACCGGCGACCCCGGGACCGGGCGGCGCCTGGGTCGGGGTGGTGATGATGGTGGTCAGCGCGCTGTCCAACCAGGTCGGCGCGGCGGTGGGCGCACTGGCCTTCCCGGCGATCGGCGCGGTCGGCGTGGTCGCGGTGCGGCAGTGGGTGGCCGGTGTGGTGCTGGTGACCGTGGCCCGGCCGCGGCCCTGGCGGTTCACAGCGGCGCAGTGGCGGCCGGTGCTGCTGCTGGTCGTCGTCTTCGCCACGATGAACCTCTCCCTCTACAGCGCCGTCGACCGGGTCGGCCTGGGCCTGGCGGTGACGTTGGAGTTCCTCGGCCCGCTGACCCTGGCGCTGCTCGGCGCCCGGGGGCGGGGCCCGCTGCTGTGCGCGCTGGTCGCGGCCGGCGGCGTCGTCGTCCTCACCCGGCCGCAGCCCACCACCGACTACCTGGGCATCGGGCTCGGTCTGGTGGCCGGCGGGTGCTGGGCGGCCTACATCCTGGTCAACCGGCAGATCGGCGCCCGGGTGCCGGGCGGTGCCGGTCCGGCCACGGCGGCCGGCATCTCCGCGCTGGTCTTCCTGCCGGTGGGGGTCGTCGTGCTGGGCCGGCACCCGCTGTCGACGGCCACGGTGGCCTGCGCGGTCACCGCCGGGCTGCTCGCCTCGGCCGTGCCGCTGTTCGTCGACCTCAAGGCGCTGCGCCGGGTGGCCACCGGCGCCTACGGGGTCTTCATGAGCATCAACCCGGTGCTGGCCGCCGTCGTGGGGCTGGTCGTGCTGGGCGAGGGGCTCGGCTGGGACGCCTGGGCGGGGATCGTCGCGATCGTGGTCGCCAACGGGGCCAGCCAGCTGCTCGCGCGGCGGGTCCCGGCGGCGCGCGGGGGCGACACGGGCAGGTGACCGGTCCCGCGGCGCGGGCGTGGTTACCCTCGCCCCGCCGTGCCCGCCGTGCCCGCCGGGCGTCGCGTCCCCCACCTCAGCACCGGAGGTCCGAGTGACCCAGATGTACGCGACGGCGACCGTCGAGCTCGCCGCCGAGCTGGCCGCGGACCTGCCCGCCCAGCCCGGTCCCGACCCCGAGACCGCCGTCCGCGCGCTGCTGGCGATGGCCCACCTGACCCCGGCCGAGGACGAGGTGGCCGGCCTCGTCCAGGGGTTCCGCGCCGCCCGCACGGCGGTGCGGCTGCTCTACGCCGTCCCCGAGGCCCGCTACGACGAGCCCGCCGTGCTGTTCCGCGCCCGCGCCTGAGACCGGACGTGGACGCACCGCTCACCGTCACCGCCGCTGCTGCCGCGCTCCGCGCCGGGGAGGTGTCCAGCGCCGAGCTGGTGGAGCAGGCGATCGCCGCGGCCGACCGGCTGGACGCCCGGCTGGGCACGTTCCTCGACCGCTACGTCGACCAGGCCCGCGCCGCGGCGGCCACCGCCGACGCCCTGCTCGCCTCCGGGGACCCGGTGGGGCCGCTCACCGGCGTCCCGCTGGGCGTCAAGGACCTGATCACCACGTCCGAGGGCCCGACCACGGCGATGAGCCTGGTGCACGACCCAGAGTGGAACGGCCGCCGCGACGCCGTCGCCGTGGCCCGGCTGCGCCGCGCCGGCGGGATCGTGATGGGCAAGACGACCACCGCCGAGTTCGCCATCGGGGAGGCCGACGAGGGCAGCCCCTTCCCCGAGCTGCGCAACCCGTGGCACCCCGGCCACCACCCCGGCGGGTCGAGCTCCGGGACCGGCAGCGGGGTGGCGACGGGGCAGTTCCTCGCCGGGCTGGGCACCGACACCGGCGGCAGCATCCGCATCCCGGCCGCGTTCTGCGGCGTCACCGGGCTGATGCCCACCTACGGCCGGGTGCCCAAGTCCGGCTGCGTGCCGCTGGCCTACAGCATGGACCGCATCGGCCCGATGGCCCGCAGCGCCGCGGACTGCGCGCTGCTGCTGTCGGTGCTCGCCGGTCACGACGACTCCGACCCCACCTCGGCCCGCGAGCCGGTGGACGACCACCCGGCCGCGCTGACCGGGGACCTGACCGGGCTGCGTATCGGGGTCGACGACATGTCGGCGGCCCCGGTGCCCGGGGACGACCCCGCGGTGCCGGGCGTGCTCGCGGCCGCGGTCGAGGTGCTGCGCGCCGCGGGGGCCGAGGTCGTGGACGTCCGGCTGCCGCTGTGGGCGGAGCTGAACCTGGTCAACGTCATGACCATGTTCATCGAGGCCGCCACCTACCACCAGCCGGACTTCGAACGGCAGTGGTCGCGGTACGGGAAGCTGACCCGCGGCCGGATCGCCGCGGGGCTGTACTACAGCGCGACCGACTTCGTGCAGGCCCAGCGGGTCCGCCGCGTCGGGATGCGACGGGTCGCGGAGCTGTTCGGCCAGGTCGACCTGGTGGTCACCCCGACCGTGACGGCGGGCGCCCCGCCGCTGGTGCAGACGGGCTGGACCCGGCTGGACGACGGCGGCACCACGGTGCGCGCCGGCTACTGGAACACCACCGGCAACCCCGCGCTGTCGGTGCCCATGGGGTTCACCGACGCCGGGCTGCCGCTGGGCCTGCAGGTCGTCGGCCGCCCGTTCGAGGAGTCGCTGGTGCTGCGCGCCGGCGACGCGTTCCAGCAGCGCACCGACTGGCACCTGCGGGTGCCGCAGCTGGCCGCGCCCGCGCCGGCGGCCTGATCCCGCGCGGGGCGCCCCTGCCGGAGGGTCGCCCTGCGCGGGTCAGCGCGGTCGTGGGAGCAGCACCCCGGCCGTGGGCTGCTCGTCGGGGTGGGCCAGCAGCCTGGTCAGCCGGGCGCGCCCGTGCACACCGAGCTTGCGGTAGACCGACGCCAGGTGGCTCTCCACGGTGCGCACGCTGATGAACTGGGCCGCCGCGATCTCCCGGTTGCTGGCGCCGGTGGCCACCGCGTCGGCGACCCGCTGCTCGGCGGCGGTGAGCCGGCCCGGGCCGTCCGTCCCCGCCGGGCTCCCCGGGCCGGCGAGCTCCCGGGTCAGCCGGCGCTGGAGCGGGACGTCACCGGCGCGCAGGGCGATGTCGCGGGCCTGCTCCAGGACCTGCCGCGCCCGGGCCCGCGCCCGGCGCCGGCGGAGCAGCCGGCCCAGTTCGAGCAGGCTGCGCCCGTGCTCGGCAGGGAACCCGCTCCCGGCCAGGACGTCGACGGACCCGCCCAGCAGCTCCTCCGCCGCCGCGAGGTCGCCCTCCGCCGCGGCGACGAGCGCACGCAGCCGTCGCTCCTGCCCGCGCAGCAGCGGCCGGGCCGCACGCCCGTCCAGCGCGGCGAGCCGGTCGGCCAGCACCCGTGCCTCGTCGGGGCGGTCCAGCGCACACAGCGTCTGGCCCAGCTCGGCGTCCAGCCACAGCCGCCGGGCGGGGTCGCGGACCCCGGCCGCCTCGGCCCGGGTGTGCGCCGTGCTCAGCAGCGGCAGCGCCGCGGCCCAGTCGCCGGCGCGGGCCGCCGCGATGCCCCGGAGCGCGGGGGAGGTCCAGCCACCGTCGGTGTCGGGGGCCTGCTCGTCCCCGCGGGCGAGGGCGAGCAGCCCGCGGGCCTGCCGCAGGGGCTCCGGCGGCACCGGCACCGGTGACCACTGCTCCGCGTCGGTCAGGAGCGCGGCGGCGGCGCCGGGCTCGCCCCCCAGCAGGACGACGGCGGCGAGCTGGACGGCGGCGGCCGCGGCCACCGCCTGCTCGCCCGCTGTCCGCGACTGCGCGAGGAGCTGCTCGAGCTCCGCCCGGGCGGCGGGGAGGTCCTCCCGCTGGACCGCGGCCGCCGCCCGCAGGACCTGGACGCGGTCCCGCGCGCTCGTCGGTGGGCCCGCCTCCTCGGCCGTGGCTGCCTGGTCCAGCAGCTCCTCGGACAGGCCCTCGCCCTCGTCGAGGCCGATGTCCAGCAGGGTGGTGAGCGCGCGGTGCAGGGTGTGCGGTGCCGACCGGCCCCCGGCGAGGGCGGCGACGGCCCGTTCGGCGGAGGCCCGGCGGTCGGCGACCGGGCGGGTCCGGTCCGCGGCGCGGTGGGCGTCGAGCACGGCGTCGGTGAGCGGGGTCGTCGGCAGCGTGCCGGCCAGCTCGTCGAGCTCGGCTGCCGCAGCCGCCTCGCCGGAGGTGAGCACGAGCGCGTCGAGCAGCACCGGCAGCGCCCGGTCCAGCAGGGCGGTCGGCAGCGGTGCCCGGGTCAGCCGGCGCAGGGGCTCCACGACCAGGTCGAGGTCGCCGACGGCGAGGGCGAGCTCGGCCGCGGTGACCGTGCGGCGCAGCCAGCCCGGGGTGTCCGGCTCGCTGCGGGCCAGCGCGCGTCCGGCCTGGTCGAGTGCGGTCGCGGTGGCCCCGCGGGCCCGGGACTCCGCCGCCGCCGCGTCGAAGGCGGCCGCGACGTCCTCGGCCGGCCCGGGCACCGTGGCCAGGTCCTGGTGGTGGGCCCGCTCGGCGGCGGTGGGGACGACGAGGGCCACCCGGGTGTGCAGCGTCCGGCGCCCGCGAGCGCCCAGCGACTCCAGCACGGCGGCCCCCAGCAGCGGGTGGGTGGGCTCCCAGCCCCGGTCGGTGAGGCGCAGGACCTCCGCGTCCGCGGCGGCGGCGAGACCGCTGCGCAGGTCGGGCCCCAGGACCAGCACCGTGGCGGGGGTGGCGCTGCCCAGCGCCGCGACCGTGGCCAGCGCGCGCCGGGCGCCCGGGCTCAGCGCGCGGATCCGGGCGGCGA
This sequence comes from Modestobacter sp. L9-4, assembly GCF_019112525.1. Taxonomy (NCBI): domain Bacteria; kingdom Bacillati; phylum Actinomycetota; class Actinomycetes; order Geodermatophilales; family Geodermatophilaceae; genus Modestobacter; species Modestobacter sp. L9-4. The sequence goes on along the minus strand of NZ_CP077800.1, from coordinate 634,441 downwards.
GCATCGGGGTGACCGAGCCGGGCAGGCCGACGGCGTCGGAGCCGGGACGGCCCAGCTGCGGGTGGCTGAGCTCGGCGGACCACAGCGGGTTGCCGCCGGTGAGCCGGTACAGCTCGCCGAGCACGGCGGCACTGCGGCGGCGGCCGGTGCGGGCGGTGACCAGCGCGTCGAGCGAGCCGACCGTCAGCGACGGCACCGGCAGCACGTCGGCGGGGGAGAACAGCGCGTGCTCGACGGTGTCCCGCGACCCGGACAGCACGCCGGCCAGGCGCTGGGTGGCCATCAGCGAGGGCAGCCGGCCGCCCGGGCCGGGGCGCCGGAGGACGTGCCGCAGCAGCTCGGCGGTCTCGGGGTCCAGCAGCGGCCAGTCGTCGACGGCCAGGCAGACCGGCCCGCGGTCCACCAGGGTCGCCAGCAGCGTCGTCACCCCGGCCGGCAGTGCCGCTGCGGGCAGCGCCGGGTCGGCGGCGCGGCGGGCGAGGGCGACGTCGACGGCGGTGCGCTGCAGCGGGGGGAGCCCTTCCACGTCGCACCGCGGGACGCCGCGCAGCAGGTCGATGAGCCCGTGGAAGGGCTGGTCCCGGTCGGCCGAGGCGCGTGCGTGCAGGACCTGGACGCCGCGGGCCCGTGCCTGGCGGACCACGAGGTCCAGGACGGTGGTCCGGCCGATGCCGGGCTCGCCCACCAGCAGGGTGCGCGTGCCGGGTCGGGCGGCCCGTTCGACCAGGTCGCCCACCAGTGCGCGCCGCTCGGCCGGTACGTCGGACGGCGCCGGCAGGGCGGCGGGGGCCGGCGCGGGGCCGGGAGGGGAGTCGATCGGGAGGAGGACGGTCACGGAGCACCTCCAGGGGTGGGTCGCCGGTGGGACGAGGGCCGCCGGCAGGGTCGGTCCCGGCCCGGCCGGCACGTCCGGGCCCTGCACCGAGCCTGGCCGCCGGGGAGGTGGACCGCCAGGTCCAGAACCGAGAAGTCAGAGGGCCCGGTCCTGTGGAATCCGCAGGAGCGCAGGTCGGTTGGGGCGTGATGTGACCCGGCAGACGCCTGAGGCGTCCGTGTCACCTGCCGGTATCCTGATCCCGGGCCCGGCGACCATGGCAAGACCCTGTGAGAAGCACCAAGGAGCTGATGTGCGCAGCGAGACGGTCCCCGAGGGTCACAGCCGGCTGGCGGCGCTGTGCGCCGGACTGCTGCGCGACGAGGACGCGGTCGTGGGCGACATCGTCGAGCTCATCCGGCGGGAGCTGCCGGAGTACGAGCGGCTGACCACGGCGGAGCTGACCACGGGGGTGGTGGCCCAGTTCCGCGGACTGGTGGGCGGGCTCGCCGACGGCCGCCCGCCGACCGAGCGGGACCGGGCCGTGGCCGGTGACCTCGGGCGGGTGCGGGCGCGGCAGGGGCTGCCGGCGCAGGCGATGATCAACGCGCACCACGTCGGCTACCGGCAGGTGTGGAACGAGCTGCTCGTCCGGTCCGGCGGTGCGGGGGCGCCCTTCGCCGAGGACCTGCTGCCCGCGGTCGGCACGGTGTGGTCGTGGATCCAGGTGGTCAGCAGCACCGCCGCGGCCGGCCACCAGGAACAGGTGCGCTCCGACGACGCGGCGGTCATCGGGGTGACCTACCGGTTCCTCTCCGCCCTGCACCACCCCTCGCCGGGCTGGGAGGAGGAGACGCGGCTGGCCCGGGCGCTGGGCTTCGACCCGGCCGGGCCCTTCCAGGCGGTCTGCGCGCCCGCCGACTCCTGGGACGACGACCTGCTCGACACCGTGCGCACGCGCCTGCGGGGTGGCCGGGGCGAGGTGCGCGGCGTGATCCGGGGCGACCAGCTGGTCCTGCTCGGGCAGGGCACCGACGCCGACGCCGTGGTCCGGGTCCTCACCGAGACGGTGCCGGCCGGCGCGATCGGCGTCGGGCTGGTGCGCCGCGGTCTCCCGGGTGCGGCCGACACCCTGCTCGACGCCGCCGAGGCACTGGCCGTGGCCCCCGGCGAGGGGGTGGTCGCCGGGTTCGGCCGCGACTGGCTCCTGGCCACGCTCGCCCCGCGGTCGGCCCGGCTGACGCCGGTCCTCGCGCGGGCCCGGGCAGTGGCCGCGGCGCAGCCCCTGCTGGGCGAGACCGTGCGGGCGTTCGCCGCGAACGGGTCGTCCTGGAGCGCGGCCGGGCGGCAGCTGAACGTGCACGCGAACACGGTGAAGTACCGCCTGGACCGCTGGGAGCAGCTCACCGGCTGGGACCCGCGGACCTGGGACGGCCTGACGGCCAGCATGGTCGCCCTCGGGCTCCCGGACCCGGCGCCCGGTGACGGGGACGCGCCCGCCCCCTGACCGGGACGCGGGTCCTGTTCGCGGCGACCTGCGCCGACCGTGCGCGCCAGTGGGTGCTGAGCGCCTCGTCCGTGGTCTGCTGGGATGACCGTCCACCCCGGCCCGAGCGGAGGTCCCCGTGCGACCCGTCGTGTCGGCCGGGCGCCTGTTCACCGGCAGCGTCGCCGTCGCCGGTCTGGTCGGCGCGGTGCTCGGACCGCTGCAGCTGACCGACCTCGAGCTGTCCGCCGCGCTGTTCCTCGGTGGTCTGGGTGGGCTGTTCCTCGGCGCCGTGACCGGCGCGCTGGCCGCGACCGCCGGGCTGCTCGCCGTCCGGCTCGCCGCGCCCGCCGGCCTCCGGGCGCAGCGGTGGGCCTTCACCGCCGTCGGCACCGGGACCGCGGTCGCGCTGGCCCGGACGGCCCTGGTGCCGGCGAGCCCGCTCGCGACCACCCTGACGATGCTCGCCCTGGCCGCGGTCACGGCGCTCGCCGGTGCCCTGCTCGCCCGCCGGCTCATCGTCCGCGCCGACGAGCCGGGAGCCGAGCAGCCCGCCGGCTGAGCGGCCCGCCGGTGGCGCGGGCGCCGCAGTGTGACCGACCCTCGGACCGGAACACCCGGTCCACGACACCCTCGGAGTCCCGATGAGCCAGCCCACCCGTCCCCGGTCCGTGATCGTCGGGGGTGCCCGTACGCCGATGGGCCGCCTGCTCGGGTCGCTGGCGCACCTCTCCGCCGCCGACCTCGGCGGCATCGCGATCGGGGCCGCGCTCGAGCGCGCCGGGATCGCCGGCGACCAGGTCGACTACGTGATCATGGGCCAGGTCATCCAGGCCGGCGCCGGCCAGAACCCCGCGCGCCCGGCCGCGGTGGCCGGGGGCATCCCGATGTCGGTGCCCTCGTTCACGCTGAACAAGGTGTGCCTGTCCGGGCTGGACGCGATCGCGCTGGCCGACCAGCTGATCCGGGCCGGGGAGTTCGACGTCGTCGTCGCCGGTGGCATGGAGTCGATGTCCCAGGCGCCGCACCTGCTGGCCGGCTCGCGCACCGGCACCAGGTTCGGCGACGCGACGCTGGTCGACGCGATGGCCCACGACGGGCTCACCGACACCTTCGACCAGGTCGCGATGGGCGAGCTCACCGAGCGGTCCAACGGCCGGTACGGGCTGACGCGTGCGGAGCAGGACGCCTACGCCGCCGACAGCCACCGCAAGGCCGCCCGCGCGGCGGCCGACGGCACCTTCGACGCCGAGATCACCCCCGTCCTCGTCCCGCAGCGGAAGGGCGACCCGGTCGAGGTCCGGCACGACGAGGGCATCCGCCCCGACACCACCGTGGAGAGCCTGGCGAGGCTGAAGCCGGCCTTCGCCCCCGACGGCGCGATCACCGCGGCGTCGGCGTCCCAGATCTCCGACGGCGCGTGCGCGGTCGTGGTGATGTCGGCGGAGAGGGCGGCCGAGCTGGGGTGCACCGTGCTGGCCGAGATCGGCGCGCACGGCGTGGTCGCCGGCCCCGACGCCACCCTGCAGACCCAGCCCTCGCGGGCGGTGCAGCGGGCCTGCGAGCGGGAGGGCATCGACCCGGTCGACCTGGACCTGGTCGAGTTCAACGAGGCCTTCGCCGCGGTCGCCATCGTCTCCACCCGCGAGCTGGGCATCGACCCGGCGAAGGTCAACCCCAACGGCGGGGCCATCGCCCTCGGCCACCCGGTCGGGATGAGCGGTGCCCGGATCGTGCTGGACCTGGTGCTGGAGCTCCGCCGCCGCGGTGGGGGAGTCGGCGCCGCGGCGCTGTGCGGCGGCGGTGGCCAGGGCGACGCGCTGCTCCTGCACGTGCCCGCCCCGGCCTGAGCCCCCGCCGGGCCCGGCCTGGGCCCGGTCGGGGGACGGTCGGGGTCACCAGCCCTGGGCGGCCAGCTTGTGCTCGAGCACGTAGCGGTGGTGGTCGGCCAGCTGGAGCCGGCTGCCGGCCGCCTCGTCCACCACGACGGTGACGTGCGGGTGCAGCTGGAGCACCGAGCCGGGCACCGACGCGGTGAGCGGCCCCTCCACGGCGGCGGCGACGGGGGCGGCCTTGTGCTCGCCGGTGGCCACGAGCACCAGGTGCCCGGCGCGCAGGATGGTGCCCAGCCCCTGGGTGAGCACGTGCCGGGGCACCGCCTCGGCGTCGTCCCCGAAGAACCGGGCGTTGTCGGCGCGGGTCTGCTCGGTGAGCGTCTTGACCCGGGTCCGGCTGGCCAGCGACGACCCGGGCTCGTTGAAGCCGATGTGCCCGTTCGTGCCGATGCCGAGCAGCTGCACCGCGACGGGCCCGGTCGCCTCCAGCAGCGCCTCGTAGTCCAGCGCCGCGGCCAGCGGGTCGGGGCCGGCGCCGTCGGGGCCGTGCACCCGGGCGGGGTCGATGCCGAGGGCGTCGGTGAGCTCGCGGCGGATGACCTCGCGGTAGGACTCCGGGTGCCCGGCGGGCAGCCCCACGTACTCGTCGAGCAGGACGGCCGTGACGTCGTCGTAGGACGTCCCGTCCTCGGTGTGCCGGCGGATGAGCTCCCGGTACGCCAGCAGCGGGGAGGACCCGGTGGCCAGGCCCAGCACCACCGGGGCGCCCCGGTCGCGGGCGCCGGTCAGCGCCCCCTCCAGGGCGTCGGCGACCACCCGCCCGCAGTCCTCGGGGGTGGGCAGCAGGACGACCTCCACGGTCAGCTCTCCTCTCGGACCCAGCGGCCGGCCCGGAGGACGGCGACGGGTTCCAGGTCGGGGTCGGTCACGAGCACGTCGGCACGGGCGCCGGCGACGAGGTCGCCCACCCGCGGGGAGAGCCCCAGCAGGCCGGCGGGGGTGGCGGTGGCGGCGGTGACCGCGGCCGCGAGGGGCACGCCGGCGGCCACGGTGCGCGCCACGACGTCGACCAGCCGCGCGGTGCCGCCGGCGATGGCGCCCGGGGTGCCGTCGTCGGTGGCCAGGCGGGCCGTCCCGCCGCTCACCTGCACCGGGAGCGCGCCCAGCCGGTAGCGGCCGTCGGGCATGCCCGCGGCGGCCATCGCGTCGGTCACCAGCGCGACCTGGCCGGGGCCGACGAGGTCGAACACCGCGGCCACGGTCTCCGGCGCCAGGTGCACGCCGTCGCCGACCAGCTCGACCACCAGCTCGCCGCGGGCGGCCGCGGCCAGGTACGCGGCGACCGGGCCCGGCGCCCGGGACGCCAGCGGTGCCATCGCGTTGAACAGGTGGGTCACCGAGACCCGGCCGGTGGCCGCGGCGGACCGGACCGCGGTGGTGGTCGTGGCGGCGTCGGCGTCGGTGTGCCCGAAGCTGGGCAGCACGCCGTGCGCGCGCAGCACCTCGACCAGCTGCCCGGCCCGCGCGGTCTCCGGGGCCAGCGTCATCGACACGACCGCGCCCGGGGCCACCGCCAGCAGGTCGGCCAGCAGCTCCGGGTCGCCGGCCAGCAGGGCGGCGGGGTCCTGGGCGCCGCAGCGGGCGGCGCTGAGGAACGGGCCCTCCAGGTGCAGGCCGGCCAGCTCACCGGCGGTGACCAGCGGCGCCAGCAGGGCGATCCGCTCGCGCAGCACCGCGGGTGGGGCCGAGACCAGGCTGGCGACCAGGCTGGTGGTGCCCCGGCTGCGGTGGGCGGCCACCGCGGCGTGCACGCCGGCGAGGTCGTCGTCGGGGAAGCCGGCCCCACCGCCGCCGTGGCAGTGCACGTCGACCAGGCCGGGCAGCAGCAGCCGGTCCGGTGCCGGTGGGGGCAGCGCGGCCGGGCCGGTCCAGCCGGTGGTCGGCCCGGCCCACGTGACGGTCCCGCCGGTGACGGCGACCAGGCCGTCGGCGACGACCTGCCCGCCGCTGACCAGCCGGCCGCGCAGCAGCAGCTCGGGCGAGCCGGTCACCCGGCCGGCTCCACGGCCGCGTCCCGGGGGCCCAGGACGTCGGCGGGGGTCCAGCGCTCCACCACGGCGCCGTGCCCGGCGGCGCGGTAGGCCAGCATGGCCGCCCCCACCCGGCCGGCGTCCTGACCGAGCTCGGCGGCGGCGAGTCGGGGCGCGGGCCGCCAGGCGAGCAGCCCGGCCAGCTCGCGGCGCAGTGGGGCGAGCAGCCGTTCCCCGGCCCGGCCCAGCCCGCCGCCGATGACGAGCAGCGCGGGGTCCAGCGCCATGGTGAGCGTGCTGGCGGCCAGCGCCAGCGCCTGCACCGCCTCCTGCCACGCCTGGTCGGCGGCCGGGTCGGTGCCCAGGGCGCCCGCGACGTCCCCGGCCGTGCTGCCGGGGGCGCCGCCGAGCTCGGTGTAGCGGCGCGCCACGGCGGCGCCGGAGGCGTAGGCCTCCAGACAGCCGACCTGGCCGCAGGTGCACCGGCGTCCGCCGGGGTGCACGGGCATGTGCCCGATCTCCCCGGCCGCGCGGGTCGCCCCGGTCACCACGGCGCCGCCGGTGACCAGCGCCGCCGCGATCCCGGTGCCGAGGGCGATGAAGGCCAGGTCGCGCGCGCCGCGACCGGCGCCCAGCAGCGCCTCGGCCGCACCCGCGGCCCGCACGTCGTGGCCGACGGCCACCGGGACGGCGACCCGCTGCTCCAGGTGGGCGCGCAGGTCGAAGTCCCGCCAACCCAGGTTGGCGGCGAACCCGACCCGGCCGGTGGTCTCGTCGACGGTGCCCGGGGTGACGACGCCGGCGCCGACCACGCGCAGTCCCGCCGCCTCGGCCCGGCCGGCCAGCTCGGCCAGCACCGCGGTGAGCACGTCGGCGACCGGGGTCCCGTCGGCGGGCGAGGTGGGTGCGGCGACCTCGTGCAGCGGCCGGCCGGCGGCGTCGACCAGGGCGCCCTTGACCGTCGTCCCGCCCACGTCGACCGCGAGCGCCGCCATGTCCGCCGCCGTCGTGTCCGCCGGCGCGGTGTCCGGTGCCGCGGTGTCCGGCGTCGTGCTGCCGGTCACGCGGCGTCCCGGTGGGCCCGGACGGCGGCGAGGACCGCGGCGACCTCCTCGGGGGAGGTGCGGGGGCGGCCGCCGGTGGGCCCGGGGGCGCGCAGGTGCACCTCGGGCACGCCGGTGCGGGTCAGCAGCTCGCCCACGTTGCCCGACCGCACGGACCCGGCGGCGAGCACGGTCACCCGCCCGTCGGTGGCCAGCTCCCGCAGCTCGTCGGCCCCGGCCGCGGCGGTGGCGGCCCCGCCGGAGGTGAGCACCCGGTGCACGCCGAGCGCGGCGAGCTCGTCCATCGCCGTCCGCCGGTCGGCCACCTCGTCGAAGGCCCTGCTGAACGTGGTCGGTGCGTCGCCGCACTCCTCGAGCAGTGCCGCGAGCACGGCCCGGTCGACCCGGCCGTCGGGGGTCAGCCCGCTGAGCACGAAGCCCACCGGCACGGGGGCGCCGGCGGCCAGCGCGCGAACGGCGCGGACGTCGGCGCGCATGACCGCGACCTCGTCGGCGTCGTAGACGAAGTCGCCGCCGCGGGGGCGGACCAGCACCTGCAGGCCGACCCGGGTGAGCGTGGCCAGGGTGCGGTCGAGCATGCCGGGGCTGGGCGTGGTGCCGCCCTCGAGCAGGTCGGCGCACAGCTCCACCCGGTCGGCACCGGCGGCCTCGGCGGTGCGGGCCCCGGCGACGTCGTCGACGCAGATCTCGACCAGGGTCACGCCGACGCGTCCGCGAGCGCGGCCGCCAGGTCGGCGCCCAGGACCAGCCGGCCGACCGGGCGGCCACCGCCGAGCACCGGGACCTCGGTGAGGTCCGCGGCCGGCGCGGTGTCCACGCCCAGGGCGCGCAGCGCCGCCAGCGCGAGCACCGTCGTGGCCCGGGGCGAGCCGTCGACGACCTTCATCGCCACCGCCTGGCCGGTGGCCGCGGCGGCCACCAGCACGCCCTCGGCGCCGCCCTTGGCGAGCACCCCCGGCAGCAGCTGCATGACCCGGGTGTTGACGTGCCCGGTGCCGCCGACGAACTCCGGGGCCGCGCGCATCGCGTCGGCGACCGCGCGGGCGTCGCTGCCCTCGGGGCTGAGGACCATCGACCGGACGGCGCCGGCCAGGCCGAGCACGGTGGTGCCGAACAGCGGGGCGCCGCACCCGTCGACCGCGGTGGCCGTCACCGGTCCGCCGCTGGCCTCGGCGACCGTCTCGGCCACCAGCTGCTGCAGCGGGTGCGCGGGGTCGAGGTAGCCGGCGACGTCCCAGCCGTTGTGCGCGCTGGCGGCCAGCATCGCGGCGTGCTTGCCCGAGCAGTTCATCCGCACCCGGCTGCGCTGCTCGCCGGCGGCGATCAGCCGCTCGCGGGTGGGCTCGTCCTCGGGCCAGTCGACCGGGCAGCCGAGCGCGGACTCGTCCAGCCCGGCGGCGGCCAGCACCTCGCGGACGACGGCGACGTGCCGGTCCTCCCCGGTGTGGCTGCCGGCCGACAGCGCGGTCGCCTCGGTGCCCAGGTGCAGCCCCGACCGCCGGACGGCGAGCGCCTGCCACGGCTTGGTCGACGAGCGCGGCAGCACGGCGGTGTCCGCGTCGCCCAGGCGCAGCGCAACGGTGCCGTCGGCGGCGAGGCCGACCAGGGTGCCCAGGTGCCGGCTCTCGGGGAAGCCGTTGCGCTCCAGGACGGCGAGCTCGGCGTACGGGAACTCAGGCATGGATCTCCTCGGCGGCGAGCAGCGGGACGTCGGGGGTGCTCGGTGTGCGCCGGCGGCTGGCGTCCTGCAGCCGGCTGGCCAGGGCCGACAGCAGCCCGTTGACGACGAGGTACATGGCGGTGACGACCAGGAAGGTCTGCACCAGCAGGCGGTTGTAGGAGGCCAGCACCTGCGCCCGGAACAGCAGCTCGGTGAAGGCGACGACGTAGCCCAGCGAGGTGTCCTTGAGCAGGCTGACCAGCTGCGTGACCACCGAGGGGGTCACCCGGCGGACCGCCTGCGGCAGCACGACCAGCCGCATCGACTGCGCGCCGCTCATGCCGAGGCTGCGGGCCGCCTCGTCCTGTCCGCGGGGCAGGCTGAGGATGCCGGCGCGGAAGATCTCCGCGAACGCCGCGGAGTTGGCCACGGTCAGCGGGACGACGAGCTTCCACAGCAGCGGCAGGTCGATGCCGTAGCGGGGCAGGCCGAAGAGCGTGACGTAGATGAGCAGCAGCACCGGCAGCGCGCGGGCCACCTCGATGTAGGCGGTGGCCGGCCAGCGCACCAGCCGCACCCGGCTGAGCCGGCCCAGGGCCAGCAGCACCCCGGCCGCGGCCGACAGGACGGCGGTCAGCGCGGCCGCCAGGAGCGTGCCGCGGAGCCCGACGAGCAGGTAGGACCAGATCGGCCAGCTGGCGAAGGGCGCCCAGCGGTCGGCGTCGAGCTGCCCGTGCGAGGCGAACTCGCGCAGCGCGAGGACCAGCGCGGCGACGACCACCACGACGGTGACGCCGGAGGCGAGGGCGATCCGGCGGCGGGTGCGGGGGCCGGGTGCGTCGTACAGGACGCTGGCCGTGGAGGCCCGGCGGGGGCGGCGGGCGCTCATCGGGCGATCGCCACCCGGCGCTCCACCACGCCGCTGAGCAGCCCGATGGTGAGTGCGACCAGCATGTAGAGCACGCCGGCGCCGGCGAAGATCGGGATGGGCTGCGCTTCCACCAGGTTCACCTTGTTCGTGGCCGAGGTCAGTTCCACGACGCCGACCGCCGCGGCCAGCGCCGTGTTCATCACCAGCGCGATCAGCACGTTGCCCAGCGGCTGGACGACGGCGCGCACGGCCTGCGGCAGCACCACCAGCCGCAGGCTCTGCACGAAGGTCAGGCCCAGGGCGCGGGCGGCCTCGGCCTGGCCGAGGGAGACGGTGTTGACCCCGCTGCGCACCGCCTCGGCGACGTAGGCGGCCTCGTAGACCACCAGCACGACCACGACGGTGGTGGCCAGCGGCATCAGCAGGCCGACGTCGGGCAGCGCGAAGACGAAGAGCACCAGCAGCGCCAGGAGCGGGACGTTGAGGAACAGCTGGACGTAGCCGAAGGCGACGCCGCGCAGCACGGGCACCGGGCTGACCCGGGCGGCGGCGACGAGCACGCCGAGCACCAGGGCGCCGACGCCGGCGACGGCGGCGATCCACAGCGTGGTCAGCAGGCCCTGCAGCAGCGGGCCGGCGTTGTCGAGCAGGGCTTCCACGGGCGGTCTCCCTCAGGGGGCAGCGGGTCCGGTGGGGGACACGGCCCCGGCCCGGTCGTCGACCGGGCCGGGGCGTGCGGGGGTCAGGACCCGGGGACGGAACCGATCTCCGGCGGCGTCGGGGCCTCGCCCTGGACGACGGTGCCGAGGGAGTTCTGCCAGATCTTGGTCCAGGTGCCGTCGGCGTAGATCTGCTCGAGCCAGTCGTTGACGAACTGCTTCATCTGCGCGTCGTCGTGCTTGAGGCCGATGCCGTAGGGCTCGGAGGTGAAGGGGCTGCCCACCACGGTGATGTCCTTGTTGCTCACCGCGTCGCTGGCCAGCAGCGTGACGTCCTGGACGTAGGCGTCGCCGCGGCCCTGGGTCAGCGCCTGCACCGCCTGCGGGTCGGTGCCGAAGGTGATGATCTCGGCGTTGGGGGCCTTCTCCGGCACGGCGGTGACGGCCGGGGTGTTGGCCCCGACGATGACCTTCTTGCCGTCGAGGTCGTCCACGGTCTTGATGTCGGTGTTGCCGGTCTTGACCGCGATGGACAGCCCGGAGGAGAAGTACGGTCCGGCGAAGTCGACCTGCTCGGCCCGCTCCGGGGTGATCGTGTAGGTGTTGAAGACGACGTCGACGGTGCCGTTGGCCAGCAGCGCCTCGCGCGTCTCGGTCGCCGGCGGCACGATCTTCACCTTCGGCTCACCGAGGATGTAGGTGGCCAGCGCCTTGGCCATGTCGGCGTCGAAGCCGGTGACCTGGTCGGGGTTCGCCGGGTCCTGCTGGCTCAGCAGGGGGGCGTCGAGCGCCTCGGCCACGACCAGCTCGCCGCGCTGCTTGATCCGCTCCATGGTCGAGCCCGGCAGGATCGCGGCGACGTCGGCGACAGGGGCGCCGGCGAGCACGTCCTGGGCCGCAGCGGCGGCCGAGGACGGCGCAGCGCCGGGCACCGCGGAGGAGGCCGACTCCGAGCTGCCACCGCACCCGGTGAGTGCCAGGGCGAGCACGGTCGCGCCGATGGTGGGTCCCACCAGCGCACGGGGGCGCAGCCGGGAACGGGTCGTCGACATGGGGTTCCTCCTGTCCCGCCTGCGCGGGGTCGTGGGTCCTGTGGGGGTCGTGGGGTGGTGCGGGGTGCTGCCGGGGTGCGGGTGCGCCCCCGGGCGGTGCGGACCCGGTGCCTGGGCACCTCGGGCTCAGTGGGCGAGCACCTTGGACAGGAAGGAGCGGGCGCGTTCGGTGCGGGCGCCGGCGAAGAACTCCGCGGGCGTCGACTGCTCGACGATCTCCCCGGCGTCCATGAAGACGACCCGGTCGGCGACCCGGCGGGCGAAGCCCATCTCGTGGGTGACCACGACCATGGTCATGCCCTCGGCGGCGAGGCCGGCCATCACGTCGAGGACGCCGCTGACCAGCTCCGGGTCCAGGGCCGAGGTGGGCTCGTCGAAGAGCATCACCTTCGGCTCCATGGCCAGGGCTCGGGCGATGGCGGCGCGCTGCTGCTGCCCACCGGACAGCTGCGCGGGCAGCGCGTCGGCCTTGCCGGCCAGCCCCACCCGGTCCAGCAGCTCCAGGGCCCGGTCGCGGGCGACCTGCTTGGACAGCTTGCGGACGGCGACCGGCGCGAGCATGAGGTTGTCCAGCACGGTGCGGTGTCCGAAGAGGTTGAAGGACTGGAAGACCATGCCCACCTCGGAGCGCAGCCGGGCCAGCTCGCTGCCCTCCTCGGGCAGGGGGCGGCCGTCGATCTCGATCCGGCCGGAGTCGATCGTCTCCAGCCGGTTGAGGGTGCGGCACAGGGTCGACTTGCCCGAGCCCGAGGGGCCGACCACCACCACGACCTCGCGGGGCGCGACCTCCAGGTCGATGTCGCGCAGCACGTGCAGGTCGCCGAAGTGCTTGTTGACCCCGGAGACCGTGATCATCGCTGGCATCGTGTGTCGCTCCTCACCGGTCTCGCTCGGACGAGGCAGACATAAGTCCAATTTCTGGAGCATGTCAACGCAACACCGGGCAAAGTTCACAGAGCTGGTACAAAGTCCGCTGTGGCCACCGTCTCCTCCTGGACGCCCGACGGCCCCTCCTGGGCGCCGAGCGGACTGGTGGCGCCCGACTCGCCCGGGGCGGTGCTCCAGCTCGTCCGCACCGGGCACGTCTCCTCCCGCTCGGAGATCGCCCGGCTGACCGGCATCTCCGCCACGACCGCGGCCACCCGCGTCCAGGCGCTGCTCGACCACGGCTACCTCGAGGAGGCCGGGGAGGGCGTGTCCCACGGCGGGCGCCGTCCCCGCCAGGTGCGGCTGCGCAGCGCCGGCGGGGTGGTCGCCGCCGCCGACCTCGGTGGCTCGCACGCCGCGCTGGCGCTGTTCGACCTCGGGGGCCGGCTGCTGGCCGAGCGCTCGGCGTCGATCCGGGTGCAGGACGGCCCGGAGTCGGTGCTGGGCTGGGTGCACGGTCAGCTGGTGGAGATGCTCGCGGGCCTGGACGGGCCCGCGCCGCTGCACGCGGTGACGGTGGGGGTGCCCGGTCCGGTGGACGCCCAGGCCGGCCGGGTGGTCACCCCGGCCCGGATGCCCGGCTGGAACGGCGTCGACGTGCGCGCGCTGCTGGGGCGGCTGGTCGACGTCCCGGTGCTGGTGGAGAACGACGCCAACCTGATGGCGGTGGGGGAGTACGCCGCGACCCCGGAGCCGGGGCGCCACCTGGTGTTCCTCAAGGCCGGGTCGGGCATCGGCTGCGGGGTGGTCATCGACGGGCACCTGCACCGGGGGGCGCGCGGCGCCGCCGGCGACATCAGCCACGCCTCGGTCGGCACGCACTCCGACGTCCCGTGCTCCTGCGGCCGGATCGGCTGCCTGGACGCCGTGGCCAGCGGCGCCGCCCTCGCCCGCGACCTGGCCGCGGCCGGCCTGCCGGTCACCGACACCGCCGACGTGCTGCGGCTGGCCGCCGACGGCGAGCCGGTGTCCGCCCAGCTGCTCCGCTCCGCCGGGCGGGCCACCGGCGAGGTGCTGGCGAACGTGCTGAACTTCTTCAACCCCGACACCCTGGTGCTCGGCGGCCGGCTGAGCCAGGCCGAGCCGTGGGTCTCCGGCCTGCGCGCGGTCGTCTACGAGCGGTGCCTCCCGCTGGCCACCGACGCCCTGCAGGTCACCGTGACCCGCGCCGGGCCGCTGGCCGGCGTCATCGGCGGGGCGCACCTGGCGCTGGAGCACCTCTTCGAGCCCACCCGCGTGAACGCCGCCGTCGGCGCCGGTCCGGCCGCGTGAGCACGCCGGCACCGGTGGGCAGCTGGTTCGACCTCGGCGGACGGGTCGTGCTGGTCACCGGCGCCACCCGCGGCATCGGCCGCGAACTGGCCTTCCACCTCGCGGAGGCCGGGGGAGAGGTCGTGGCGACGGCGCGGACGCGAGAGGACGTCGCCGCGATCGAGGCCGAGGCCGCCGACCGCGGCCTGCCGGTCACCTCGGTGCTGCTCGACGTGCGGGACGTCGCCTCGATCGGTGCGGCCGTGGCCGAGGTCGTCGCCCGGCACGGCCGGATCGACGTGCTGGTCAACAACGCCGGGCTCGGCACCGCCCACCGCGCGCTCGACGTCACCGAGGACGACTTCGACGAGATGATGGCGGTGAACCTGCGGGGCGCCTTCTTCGTCAGCCAGGCGGTCGCCCGGGTCATGGTCCCGCGCGGCGGCGGCCGGATCGTGATGATCGGCTCGCAGGGCGGCCTGGTCGGGCTGCCCGACGCCGCGGTCTACTGCGCCAGCAAGGGCGGCCTCCACCAGCTGGGCAAGGTGCTGGCGCTGGAGTGGGCCGAGCACGGCATCACCGTCAACACGGTCGCGCCGACGTTCGTGCGCACGCCCGGCACCGCACCGCTGCTCGACGGCCCGGGGCTGCGGGACGAGGTGCTCGCCCGGATCCCGCTGGGGGTGCTGGGCACGCCCGCCGACGTCGCCGGCGCGGTGGTCTACCTGTCCGCGCCGGCCTCCCGGCTGGTCACCGGGACCGTCCTCGTGGTCGACGGCGGGTGGACCGCGCGCTGACCACCGGTCAGCGGGGCCGGGTCCCGAGCAGCGCGGCCACGCCGGCGAGGTCGTCGGCCTCCCGCCGGGGTGCCGGGCCGGCGGGGTCCAGCCGGTGCCCGGGCCGGCGCAGCCGGACCACCGGGACGCCGGCCTCCAGCGCCCCGCGGACGTCCCGCGCGGAGGTGGCCACGTGCACCAGCTCGCCGCCGGCCCGCTCCTGCGCCCGCCGGTAGAGCAGCGGGTCGGGCTTGTAGGCGCCCAGCCGCTGCGACGTCAGCACGCCGTCGTCGGCGACCAGGCCGGCCACCCGGGTCCGGGCGAACAGGTCGTCGTCGACGTTGGACAGCACGCCCACCCGGTGCGAGCGGGCGAGCGTGGCCAGCCCGTCGGGGACGTCGGGCCACAGCGGCCAGTCCCCGAGCGAGCCGAGCAGCTCCCCGGTGTCGGCGTCGGGGTCGCCGTCCAGCCCGAGTGCGGCGCAGGTGCCGGCCAGCGCCCGCCGGCAGTGCTCGGCGAAGGGGACCCAGTCGGCGAGCTCCCGTTGGGAGGCCTTGTTCCGGGCGTCCCAGTCGTCGTAGAGCTGCTCACCGGAGACGGGCCAGCCGCGGTCGGCGGCGAGCCGCCCGAGGGCGGCCGAGCCACCGGTGCGCGAGTCGATCAGCGCGCTGAACAGGTCGAGGGTGACCAGCGGGGCGGCGCTCACCCCAGCGGGGGGCGGCGCCGTCCGAAGCCGGTGGCCTGCTCGAACGCGTGCCCGACCTCCAGCACCCGCCGGTCACCCCGCGGCGGGCCGATGACCTGCAGGCCCACGGGCAGGCCGTCGGGGGTGAAGCCGCCGGGCACCGACAGCGCCGGGCAGCCGGTCGGGGTGATGATCGTGCAGGACCGCATCCACCCCAGGTAGTCCGCCTGGTGCTCACCGGCGATCTCGGTCGGGTACTCGACCTCGACCGGGAACGGCAGCACCTGCGTGGTGGGGGCGAGCAGCACGTCGTAGGAGTCGAACCAGGCCACGACGCGCTCGTACAGCCTGGTGTGGGCGAGCTCGGCGCGGCCCACGTCGGCGCCGGTCAGCTTCGCCCCGACCTCGACGTTCCAGCGGATCGACTCCTTGAACGACTCCGGCGTGCGGCGCACCCGCTCCCCGAAGGTCGCCTCGAACTGCCAGCTGCGCAGCACCTCGAACACCTGCTGGGCGTCGGTGAGGTCCGGGCACGCCTCGTCCACCCGGGCGCCGAGGTCCTCGAACACCCGGACCGAGGCCCCCAGGACCTCCAGGATGGCCGGGTCGACCGGGATGCGGCCGCCGAGGTCGGGCGCCCAGCCGATCCGCAGGCCGTCCAGGCGCTCGGGCAGCGGTGCCGCGAAGGGGGCGCCGTCGTCGGTCAGCGCGATCGGCACCCGCGGGTCGGGGCCGGCCAGGACGGACAGCTGCAGCGCCACGTCGGCGACGGTGCGGCCGAGCGGGCCCTGCACCTGCATCTGCGACCAGCCGATCGGCTGGGGGTGGGAGGGCACCCGTCCCGGCGTGGGCCGCAGACCGACGACGTTGTTGAAGGCCGCCGGGTTGCGCAGCGAGCCGCCCATGTCCCCGCCCTCGGCCAGGGGCACCAGGCCCGCGGCCAGCGAGGCCGCCGCCCCACCGGAGGAGCCGCCGGCGGACAGGCCGTGGCGCCAGGGGTTGTGGGTCACGCCGAAGACGGTGTTGAAGGTGTGCGAGCCCGCCGCGAACTCAGGGGTGTTGGTCTTCCCGACCCGGATCGCGCCGGCGGCCTTGAGCCGGGCGACCACGAGCTCGTCGTGGGCGGGCACGGTGTCGGCGTGCAACGGCGAGCCGAACGTCGTGCGCATCCCGCCGGTGAGGTGGGTGTCCTTGTGCGCCACCGGCAGGCCGTGCAGCGGGCCGACGGCCTCGCCGGCGGCCAGGGCGGCGTCCGCAGCGTCGGCTGCCGCCCGGGCGCCGGCGGCGTCCAGCGTCACGATCGCGTTGAGCCCGGGGTTGAGCTGCTCGATCCGCTCCAGGTGGGCGTCCAGCAGCTCACGCGCGGACACCTGCCGGTCGCGGAGGAGGGCGGCCAGCTCGGTCGCCGGTCGGGTGCACAGGTCGTCGTGGACTGCGGTCATCGTCGGCATCCCTGGTCGGTCGGCAGTGCCGGGCCCGGAGTGGCTCGCCAGGACACCTTAGCGCTGAGGTACCTGCCGGGGCGACCGTCGGTTCACGGTGCGGCGGGCGTGCGCCCCAGGGTGATGAGCAGCCGCCGCAGCAGGCCGGCGAGCTGCTGCTGGTCGTCGGTGCTCAGGCCGGACAGCAGCCGGCGCTCGGTCTCCAGGTGGTCGGGGAGCGCGGCGTCCAGGGCCTGCCCGCCGAGCTCGGTGAGCGTGACCAGCACCGCGCGGCCGTCGTCCTCGCTGGGCTCGCGGGAGATCAGGCCCTTCTCCTCCAGCCGGTCCAGCCGCTGGGTGATCGCGCCGGAGGTGACCAGCGCCGTGCGCATCAGCGCCGTCGGGGTCAGCTGGTAGGGCCGGCCCGCGCGGCGCAGCGCCGCCAGGACGTCGAAGGCGGCCGCGTCGAGACCGTGCCGGGCGAAGGTCTCCCGCTGGGCGAGGAAGACCTCGCGCTGGGCCTGGGTGACCCGGGCGATGACGCCCATGGGCGAGCAGTCCAGGTCCGGGCGCTCCCGCTCCCACTGCTGCAGGATCAGGTCCACCGCGTCCGCGTCCGCCTGCGCCATGGCGGTCATGGTAGCGACGCGGCGCCCGGGTCCCGCCCGCTCAGCGGAGGCGGTCACCGGCTGACCTGCAGGTCCGCGAGGTGCTGGGCCAGGGTGCGGGCCGGCCGGCCCAGCAGCGCCTCGAGCGCCCAGGGCGTGCCGGTGAACCCGTGCTCCCGGTACCAGTCGAACATCAGCCGGCGGCAGTGCGCGGCGTACTCCGCGACCGGGGGCACAGGTGTGTCGGGGACGACGTCCACCGCGGTGACCTCGCGGTCCAGCCGCCGGGCGAGCAGCCCGGCGATCGCCGGTGCGGTGAGCGGCTCGGGGCCGGCCACCTCGAACGTGCCGCCGTCCAGGCCGTCCTCGGTGAGCAGCACGGCCGCCACCTCGGCCACGTCCCGCAGGTCGACCAGCGACTGCCCGCGGGTGAGCCCCCACGGGCTCGGGAACCGCCCGGTCGCGGCGACGTCGGCCAGCCCCGCGTCGAGGTTGTCGGCGTAGGCGCAGGGACGCAGGACCCGCCAGGGCACGCCGCCGGCCACCACCGCCTCCTCGACCCGCTCCTTGGCGGCGTGGTGCGGCATGGCCCGCACCTGCGGGTGCAGCACGGACTGGTGGACGACCCGGCCCACGCCGGCCCGTTGGGCGGCCGCGAGCACCGCGAGGGAGCCCGACTCCTCCTGCGGGTCGAAGTTCGGCCAGATCAGGTGGACCGCCTGCGCCCCCGCCAGCCACGACGGCAGCCGGTCGACGTCCGTCAGGTCGGCCTGCACGACCTCCGCCCCGAGCGCCGTCAGCGCCGCCGAGGCGCGCGGGGACGACACCAGGGCGCGCACGGTGCAGCCGCGGGTGCGCAGCGCCCCGACCACGGCCAGCCCCGTGCGCCCCCCGGCGGCGGTGACGACGATCATCGGCTCAGAGGAAGTCGAACTCGTTGGCCGAGGCGCCACCGGACAGCAGCGCGTAGCCGGGACCGCGGTCGAAGAACGGCTCGACGTCGGGTCGGGCTCCCCGGACCTCGGCACGCAGCCGGTCGGTGGCGTCGGCGTCGACCGAGCCGTCCTCGCGCACCACCACGCCGTAGTCGCGGCGGGCGCCGTCGACGCTCACCTTGCGCCAGGCGATGTCCTGGAGCACCTCGTCGACCGGGCGCTCCAGCGGGTCGCCCCAGCCGCCGCCGCCCGTCGTCCGCACCCGGACGACGGTGCCGGCCCTGAGCGGCTCGGCGTCGGCGAGGGCGTCGACCTCGTGCTCGTCGGGCCCGCCGGGGTCGACGGTGATGGAGAACGGCCGGCCCGCCTTGCCGCCCTTGACGCCCCAGCAGGACAGGATCGAGCGGTCGGCGATGGACATGAAGTGGGCGTCGCGCAGCACCCGGATGTCCTTCTCGTAGCCGCAGCCCCCGCGGTACCGGCCCGGTCCGCCGGAGTCCTGCGCCAGCGCGAGCCGCTCGATCCGCAGCGGGAACCGGGACTCGGTGAACTCCGTCGGCAGGTTCCGGGAGTCCGGGACGACGTGGATCGTGTCCTCCCCGTCGGCGTAGTAGCGCCCGCCGGACCCACCGCCCAGCACCTCGCGCATCAGGTAGGGCTCGCCGTCGGCGTCGGTGCCGTAGACCCCGGTGTAGCGGATGGTCTCCTGGTCGGCGGGCATCCGGCCGCCGGTGGCCTTGGCCAGGACGCCGGCGAGCACCCCGAGCAGGCGCAGGATGACGAAGGTCCGCGCGTTGGTGGGTGCGGGGAAGACCGGCGTGAGCAGCGTGCCCTTCTCCGGGAAGCGCATCTCGATGAGCGGGACGACGCCCTCGTTGACGTCGAGCTGCGCCATCCGCTCCGGCGTCGCGGCGAGGTTGCGCAGGACCGGCGCCAGCCACTTCTTGAGGAAGTTGCCGTCGGCGTAGTCGCCGCAGTGGTTGATCGGGCCCTTGGCCTGCGGGCCGGTGCCGGTGAAGTCGATGACCAGCGGGACGTCGGCGGTCGAGTCCATGGTCAGCGTGATCCGCTGCCGGTGCAGCTGCGGCTCGTCGACGCCGTCGTGCTCGGCGTAGTCCTCCCACACGTAGGTGCCGTCGGGGATCTGGGACAGCACCTCCCGCCGGTACACCTCGGTCGAGCTGGTCAGGGTGGCCTCGAAGCAGGCCTCGATCGCCTCGACGCCGTAGCGGTCGAACAGCTCGCCGAGCCGCCGGGCGCCGGCCAGGCAGGCCGAGCACTCCGCGTCCAGGTCCGCGGCCAGCGAGTCCGGCATCCGCGAGTTGCGGGTCATGATCTTCAGGGCGCTCTCGTTGGGCACTCCGCGGTCCCACAGCTTGATCGGAGGGACCATCAGCCCCTCCTCGAACACGCTGGTCGCCGCCGACGGCATGGAGCCCGGCACCGCGCCGCCGATGTCGTCGTGGTGCCCGAAGGCCTGCACGAACGCCACGACGGTGGGCGCGCCGTCGACGTCGGCGAACACCGGGACCGTGACGCAGAGGTCGGGCAGGTGGCCGATCCCGCCCTCGGAGAGGTAGACGTCGTTGTGGAAGTACACGTCGCCCGGGGCCATGGTCGCGATCGGGTAGTCGCGCACCACCGGTTGCACGAGCGCGGAGTACGAGCGCCCGGTGAGCTTGCGCATCTGCCGGTCGTGGATGCCGGCCCGGAAGTCGTGGGCGTCCCGGATCATCGGCGAGCGGGAGGTGCGCCCGATCGACGTCTCCACCTCCTTCTCGATCGCCGCCAGCGTGCCCGCGACGATCTCGACGAGCACCGGGTCGGCCTGGGGCTTGCTCATCGCTGGGCCTCCTTGGTGAGCAGCAGGTTGCCGTGGGCGTCGACCGCGGCGGAGAAGCCGGGGTGCACCGGCACGGTCGAGCCGAACTCCTCGACGATCGCCGGGCCGGGGACCACGTCGCCGGGGGTCAGCGCCGTCCGGTCGTAGGTCGGGGTGTCGACCCAGTCGTCGAAGAAGACCCGGCGCCGTCCGGTGACCGCGCGGTCGGGACCGCCGTCCCCGGCGGGCAGCTCCACGACGTCGGGGCGGCGGATCGGGCCGATGCCGGTGACCCGCAGGTTCACCCACTCCACCGCCTGGCGCGGGTCGTCGGAGAAGTCGTAGCCGTAGAGCTGGCGGTGCGCGGCGTGGAAGGCCTGCGCCGTCTGCTCCGTCGCCTCCTCGTCCAGCTCGCCGTCGGGGACCGGCACCCGCACCTCGAACGCCTGACCGACGTAGCGCAGGTCGGCGTTGCGCTGCATCCGCTGGGCGGCCGGGCCGAAGCCCTCGCCCTCGAGCGCCGCAGCCGCCTGGGCCTCGAGGTCGACGTAGCCGGCCCGCAGCCGGTCCAGGTCCAGGTCGGTGTGCCGGGAGACCATCGTCTGCACGTAGTCGTTGCGGACGTCGACGGTGAGCAGCCCGAACGCGCTGACGTTGCCCGGGTTCGGGGGGACCAGCGTGCGCGGCAGGCCCAGGACGTCCATCAGCCGGCAGGCCAGCAGCGAGCCCGAGCCGCCGAACGTGGTGAGCGTGAAGTCGCGGACGTCGAGGCCCCGGGCCACGGTGACCTGCCGCAGCGCGTTGGCCTGGTTCCACGCCGAGATCTCCAGGATGCCGGTCGCGGCCTGCTCGACCGTGAGCCCGAGCGTGGTGCCGAGCGCCTCGAGCCCGGTGCGGGCGGCGTCGACCGACAGCGGGATCTCCCCGCCGAGCAGGTGTGGCGGGATCCGGCCGAGGACGACGTGGGCGTCGGTGACGGTGGGCTCCTCGCCCCCGTTGGCGTAGCAGATCGGGCCGGGGTCGGCGCCCGCGGACTTCGGTCCGACCTTGAGCGTGCCCTCCGGCGACAGCCAGGCGATCGACCCGCCACCGGCCCCGACGGTGACGACGTCGATCATCGGGATCTTGCTGGGGTAGTCGCCGACCGAGCCCTCGGTGGTGAGCGTGGGCTGGCCGTCGACGACCACCGTGACGTCGGTGGAGGTGCCCCCGCCGTCGCAGGTGAGCACCCGGTCGAACCCGGCGACCCCGGCGATCAGGGCCGCGCCCAGCGCCCCGGCGGCCGGCCCGGACAGCATCGTGGTGATCGGCTGGTGCACCACCTCGGCGGCCGACAGCACGCCCCCGTTGCTCTTCATCACGTAGAACGGCACCCCCGGCGCGAGCTCGTCGAGCCGGTGCCGGATGTTGCGCACGTAGGCGCCGACCCGCGGCTTCACCGCGGCGTCGACCAGCGTGGTCACCGAGCGCTCGTACTCGCGGTACTCGCGCAGCACCTCGCTGGAGATGGACACGACCGCGTCCGGGCACTCCTCGCGCAGGACCTCGAGCATGGCGCGCTCGTGGGCGTCGTCGGCGTAGGAGTGCAGGAAGCAGACGCCGATGGTCGTGATGCCGGCGTCGCGGAAGAACCGGGCGGCGGCGACGGCGTCCTCGCGGGAGAACGGGCGCACCTCGGCGCCGGAGACGTCGAGCCGGCCGCGCACCGTGCGCACCAGGTCCGCCGGCACGATCCGCGGCGGCTTGACCCAGAAGTAGCTGTTGCCGTAGCCGTCGGGCACCGACTGGCGGGCGATCTCCAGCACCGACTCGTAGCCCTCGGTGGTGATGAAGCCGATCCGGTCGAGCTTGCCCTCCAGCAGCTGGTTGGTCGCGACCGTCGTCCCGTGGCTCACCGCGGTGACGCTCGAGCCGTCCAGCCCCAACAGGTCCAGCACCTTGCGGACCCCGGTGAGGAACCCCTCGGCCGGGTCGGCCGGGGTCGAGGGCGTCTTGGTCGTGGCCGTGCGGCCGGTCTCCTCGTCCACGGCGACGACGTCGGTGAACGTCCCGCCGGTGTCGATGCCGATGCGGATCTGGCGGGCGCGGGCTGGTGTCCCCATGCAATTTACCTCAGCGTTGAGATGGTGTGGGCGGAAGGGTCCGGGAGGACGCCGGTCCGGTGCGGCGCCGGGGCGGCCGCACCGGACCGGGCGTCAGCGGCCGCGACCGAGGCGGGACCCGACCCAGACACCGAGCAGGGTCAGCAGGCCACCGCCGGCCACGCCGACCAGCAGCGGCCGTGCCTCGCCGGGCACCCACCCGCCCGAGGCCGCCACCGGCCGGGCCGACGGCGACCGCCGGGCCGGGGGAGCGGACGGGGACGACGGGGCCTGGGAGGCCGACTGCCCCTCGGCGCCGGTCGAGGACACCGCTGCTGCGCTCGCCACCGCCGACGGTGCCTCGGCGTCGTCCGACCGACCCGGGTTCGTGAGCTCCCCGTCGATCGCGGAGAAGAACTGCCCGGCCATCCGCTTGGCGACGCCGGAGATCATCCGCTGGCCGACCCCGGCGACCGCACCGCCGACGACGGCGTCCGCCGACCAGGTCAGCTCGGTGCCCTCGCCGGAGGGGGCCAGCCCGATCTGCACCGTCGCCCGCACCGATCCCGGGCCGCCGGACCCGCTGGCGTGCATGACGTAGGAGGAGGGCCGGTTCATGTCCGCGAGCCGGACCTCACCGGCGTAGGTGCCGCGGATGGCGCCCACCCCGGCCGAGACGGACATCGTGTAGCTGTCCTCGCCCACCTGGTCCAGGGAGAGGCAGCCGGGGATGGTGCGGGCCAGCACGGCCGGGTCGGTGATCACCGACCACACGTCCTCGGGTGGGGCACTGAGCACCGCACTGCCGTCGAGGTTCACGCGGGGACTCCTGTCGCAGTGGGGAGGCGGGGCACCTGTTCGCCGTCGGAGCGCATCAGGTCGTAGAGCTCGGTGGGGCTGATCGGCATCGCGGCGATCCGTCGGCCCACGGCGTCCTCGATGGCCGAGGCGATGGCGGCCGAGCCGGGGATCACCCCGGCCTCGCCGGCGCCCTTGATCCCCAGCGGGTTCAGCGGTGAGGGCGTCTCCTGGTGGTCGATGTCCACGTCGGGGACCTCGCTGGCGTAGGGCATGAGGAAGTCCATGAACGAGGCGTTCTGCAGCTGCCCGTCGCGGTCGTAGGCCATCCGCTCGTACAGCGCCCCGCCCACGCCCTGGGCCACCCCGCCCTGCACCTGGCCCTCGACGATCATCGGGTTGACCACGTTGCCGCAGTCGTGCACCACGGCGTACTGCACGACGTCGATCTCCCAGGTCGCCGGGTCGATCTCGACGACGGCCGCGTGGGCGCCGGCGGCGAACGTCGAGCGCAGCGGGGAGTAGTAGTCGGTGTACTCCAGGCCGGGGGAGTCCCCGACCGCGATCGGCGGCTTGGAGTCGTCGCCCGGCCCGGCGAACTGGGTGGCCTGCCGGGCCGCCTCGTCGAAGGCGTACCGCAGCGGGTTGGACAGCACGGCGACCGTGCGCAGCGGGATCGAGGCGCCCGGCGTCCCCTTGACCTGGACCAGGCCCTCGTCGATCTCCAGGTCGCCGGGGTCGGCCTCCAGCAGCTCCGCGGCGATGCGCAGCGCCTTCTCCCGCACCCCCTTGGCCGCCAGCGCGACCGCGTTGCCGCTGACCACCGCGGCCCGGGAGGCGAACGTGCCCACCGCGTAGCCGAAGCGCCGGGTGTCACCGGTGGTCACCTCGACGTCCTCCAGGGGCACGCCGAGCTCGGACGCCGCCAGCTGGGCGAACACCGTCTCGTGGCCCTGGCCCTGCGACGTCAGCCCGGTGGAGACCAGCACCTTGCCGCTGCCGAGCACCTCGACGTGCGCGCCCTCGTACGGCCCCGGGCCGGTGCCCTCGACGTACATCGCCATCCCGGCGCCCAGCAGCTTGCCCCGGGTGGCGGCCTCGGCCCGCCGCGCCTCGACGCCGGGCCAGTCGACCAGCGCCTCGAGCTTGTCGACCAGGCCGGGGTAGTTGCCGGAGTCGTAGACCAGCGGCCGGCCGTCCTGGAAGGTCATGCCCCAGTCGTAGGGGAACTGGTCGTTCTGGATCAGGTTGCGCCGCCGCACCTCCAGCCGGTCGAGCCCGCGCTCCTGGGCGATCCGGTCCATGGTGCGTTCCATGACGAAGGTGCCCTGCGGACGCCCGGCCCCGCGGTACGGGGTGACCAGCACGGTGTTCGTGTAGACGCTGTTGACCCGTGCCCGGTAGACCGGGATGTCATAGGGCCCGCACAGCTGGGTCGCGGTGTTGATCGGGACGATGATCCCGTAGTTCGTGTACGCGCCGTTGTCGTGCCAGACCAGGACGTCGAGGGCGGTGATGCGGCCGTCGTCGTCGTAGCCGACGGACACCTCCTGGCGCTGCTGCCGCTCGTGGGCGCTGGAGATGAAGTGCTCGCGGCGGTCCTCGACCCACTTCACCTCGTGACCGAGCTTGATGGCCGCCATCGGCACCAGCAGCTCCTCCGGCCACGGGTGCATGATCTTGACGCCGAACCCGCCGCCGACGTCGGGGGCGATGACCTCGACCTTCTCCAGCGACAGCTCCAGCTTCGCCGCGATCGCCGCGCGCACCGAGGTGGAGGCCTGGGTGCTGGAGTGCACCCGCAGCGCGGAGTCGTCGGCGTCCCAGCGGGCGTGCACGCCCTTGCCCTCCATCGGCATGGACGCGCTGCGCTCGAAGTACTGGGTGAAGCTCAGCGTGTGCACCGACGCCGCCAGGGCGGCCTCGACGTCGCCGCGTTCCTGGTGGTGCCGGGCGGCCACGTTGTCCGGGACGTCGGGGTGGACGGCGTGCACCGCGGCCTCGGCGGCGTCGACGCCGACCACCACGGGCAGCTCCTCGTACGTGACCTCGATCAGCGCAGCGGCGTCCTCGGCGACGTACCGGTCGACGGCCACCACCATGACCACGGCCTCGCCGACGTGGTGGGCGACGTCGCGGACGAGGGTGTACCCGGTGCGGGCGTGGGTGAGCTGCGGGTGCGGGATGAGCACCGGCAGCGGCTCGGCCATCGGGCCCGTGAGGTCCTCGTAGGTGTAGACCGCCAGCAGCCCGTCCACCTCGAGGGCCGCCGTGACGTCGATGTCGACCACCCGGGCGTGGGCGTACGGGCTGCGGACGAAGGCCGCGGCATAGGCGCCGGAGCCGATGTCGTCGAGGTAGCGGCCCTGGCCCACGATCAGCCGGGCGTCCTCCCGCCGGCGGACCGGCTCGCCGAACAGCTTCGTGGTCACCGGGTCGCCTCCGCGGCGGTGCGCATCTGCTCGGCGGCGTGCCGGCAGGCCTTCTTGATGTTGGCGTAGCCGGTGCAGCGGCAGAGGTTGCCGCCGACCAGCTCGTCGACCTCGTCCTCGGTGATCGGGACCGCGGGGTCCCGGGCGTCCAGGCCGGCGGCGATGGTGGTGAGGAAGCCCGGCGTGCAGTAGCCGCACTGCAGGGCGTGGCACTCCCGGAACGCCTCCTGGACCGGGTGGAGCACCTGCCCGCCCTGGTGGTCGGACCGGCTCAGCCCCTCGACCGTGGTGACCGCGGCGCCGTCGACCTGGACGGCGAGCACCAGGCAGGACCGCACCGGCGCGCCGTCGACCAGCACGGTGCAGGAGCCGCAGACGCCGTGCTCGCAGCCGGAGTGGGTGCCGGTCAGGCCGAGGTCGTGGCGCAGGGCGTCCGACAGCAGTCGCCGGACCGGGACGGTGACCTGCTGCGGGACGCCGTTCACCGTGACCGTGACGGTCCGTTCGGTGCTGGTGCTCCGTCCGGTGCTGGTGCTCATGGCCGGCCTCCTGGCTGGTCGGGTGGTGCGGTGGGGAGTGCGGGCCGTGCCCGGCGCGGCGCGGGTGTCACGCCGACCGCTCCAGCGCCTCGGCCGCCGCCGAGGCCAGGGTGCGTGCGGTGAGGGCGCCGACCAGCAGCCGGCGGTAGTCGGCGCTGGCGTGCAGGTCGCCGTCCGGGTCGACCAGCCCCTGGGCCATCGCGCCGGCGGCGGTCCAGTCGGCCGTGTCGACCGGTCGGCCGGCCACGGCGTCGGTCAGGTCGTGCACCTCGGGCACCAGCCCGACGGATATGTAGGCGGCCCGGGCCGAGGTCACCCGCCGGTCCTCGTCCAGGGTCACCACGACGCCGGCCCCGCAGACGGCGTAGTCGCCCTTGCGGCGGGACACCTCGGCGAACGCGGTGCCCGACCGGGGCGCCAGCGCGGGGAAGAAGGCCGAGGTGACCACGGCCGGGCCGTGCACCGAGGTCTCCAGCGGGCCGAGGAAGAACTCCGCCCAGTCCACCGACGACGAGCCGTCGGGCATGGCCACGGTCACCGAGCCGCCGGTGAGCGCCAGCACGGCGGTCATCTCCCCGGAGGGGTCGGCGTGGGCGATGGAGCCGACCGTCGTCCCGCGGTTGCGGATGGCCGGGTGCGCGACGTTGGCCGTCGCCCGGGCCAGCAGCGGCTGGACGGCGCTCGCCTCGGCCGACCTGAGCAGCTCGGCGTGCCGCACCAGGGCGCCCACCCGGACCCCGTCCTCCCCGGCCTCGATGCGGTCGAGGCCGGGGACCCGGTTGATGTCGACCAGGGTGGTCGGTGCGGCGAGCCGCATGTTCAGCAGCGGCAGCAGCGACTGGCCTCCGGCCAGCACCTTGGCGCCCTCTCCCTCCTCCGACAGGACCGCGAGCGCCTCGTCGAGGCTGCGCGGGTCGGCGTAGCTGAAGGGGGCCGGCTTCACCTGCCGACCGTGCCCTCTCCGGTCGTCCCCCGACGGCCCACCTGGTCCATCGAGGAGGGGTCGGGACTTCCGTGCCGGCCGAACTGGTCGGCCAGCGGCTCGCTGCTGCCGTAGGGCCCGGCCTCGGCCAGCAGCGCGGTGCGCATCTCGGCCGGGGCCAGGACGCGGGCCAGGTGCCAGCCGGCGACCGCCACGATCGACCCGAGCGAGATGCCGCCGAGCGAGTAGTTCTCGCTGAACACCAGCTGGACGTTGCCGATGCCGATGATGATCCCGGCGGCCAGCGGCACCAGGTTGATCGGGTTGGCGAAGTCGACCCGGTTCTCCTTCCAGATCTTCACGCCGAGCAGGCCGATCATCCCGTAGAGGATCACGGTGATCCCGCCGAGGACGCCGCCGGGCACGGCGTTGACCAGGGCGCCGAACTTCGGGCACAGGCCGAGCAGCAGCGCGACGACGGCGGCGACGTAGTAGGCCGCGGTCGAGTAGATCCGGGTGGCGGCCATGACGCCGATGTTCTCCGCGTACGTGGTCGTCGGGGAGCCGCCGACCGAGGTGGCGACGACGGTGGCGAGACCGTCGGCGAAGACCGCCCGGCCCATCACCGGGTCCAGGTCCCGCTTGGTCATCGCCGCGACCGCCTTCACGTGGCCGGCGTTCTCCGCGACCAGGGCGATGACGGCCGGCAGCACCAGCAGGCTGAAGTTCACCGAGAACGAGGGCGCGGTGAAGGTCGGCAGGCCGATCCAGTCCGCGGTGCCGACCCCGGAGAGGTCCAGCCGGTCGTGCGTGGTGGCCTCCGTGGCACCGCCGAGGACCGAGGTGATCGGCCCGGCCGTGGCGTCCAGCAGCGCGGACAGCAGGTACCCGAAGACCAGCCCGAGCAGGATCGAGATGCGGGCCCAGAAGCCGCGCAGCAGCAGCGAGGCGACGATGACGAAGGCCATCGTGGCCAGACCGACCCACTGGTCCTGGGGCCAGTAGGTGTTGGCCACCACCGGGGCGAGGTTGAAGCCGATGATCAGGACGACGGCGCCGGTGACCGCCGGGGGGAGCACGGCGTTGACCATCCGCGGCCCGAGCGCGCTGATCAGCACGCCGACCAGGGCCAGGACGATGCCCGAGACCAGGATCGCGCCCAGCACGTCGCCGGAGTCGCCCCCGCTGGCCCGGATGGCCACGACGCCGCCGACGAAGGCGGCGCTGGTGCCCAGGTAGCTGGGCACCCTGCCCTGCACGACCAGCAGGAAGATGATCGTGGCGATCCCGCTCATCATGATCGCCAGGTTCGCGTCCAGGCCCATGATCAGCGGGAAGACGAACGTCGCGCCGAACATCGACACGACGTGCTGGGCGCCGATGCCGATGGTGCGCGGCCACGACAGCCGCTCGTCCGGCGCGACCGCCCCGTCCACCGGCGGGGTCTTGCCGCCCTCGTAGAGCTTCCAGCCCAGTCCCAACGCCACAAGGTCCTCCTCGACAGGTGCGACACCGGACTCGACACCTGGGGTCCCGGAGCTCGCTGCAGGCAGGTCCTGGGCGCGTTCCGGGGGCGTCGATCGCCGCACCCGGAAGGTGTCACAGCTCACGTTACGACGGAAGTACCTCAGTGCTAAATCTTCTCGCTTTTTCCGGCGGCGTGCGTCCGCGGGGACACGTCCCGGACACGCGGGCCGGGACGTGCCGCGCGACCCCGGCCGGCGGGGTGGGGACGGCCGGGACCCGCCCGCGCGGCTGAGCCGTGCGGGCGGGTCCGGTGCCGGACGTGCGGAGGGGTCAGGCCGTGATGATCGCGGCGACCGGGCCGCCACCGGAGGGGCCCTGGTGCACCGCGGCCACGGACACGAACACGGCCGGGTCGCCGGTGACCGCCGCGGCCACCCCGCCCACGGTGGCCTTGATCTGCCGGTGCCAGAAGACGTCGGAGTCGTCCAGCATCGCGTTGCGCCGGCCGCGCACGTAGCCGGTCGGGTCGGCCTCGCACTTGAGGAAGACGTTGACCAGCCGGTCGCCCAGGTCGCTGGTGTGCGGCCGCTCGGGCAGGTCCAGCCCCGCGTTGCGGATGGCGGTCCAGATGCCGTCGGAGTCCAGCGCGTCGGTCATGACCGAGTGGCCGATCCGGTAGGCGCCGCCGTGCCCGCGGGCGTTGCCGACGACGATGATCTGCGCCCGGTCCAGCTCCACGCCGGAGGAGCAGGAGGCGACCGCGCTGAAGAGGGAGAAGTCGCGCATCACCTGCTTCTGCTCCGGCATCTCGATCTCCCCGAGGGCGAGGGCGATGCCCAGTGCCGTCGTCCCGTTGGAGAGGTCCATCGAGCCGTGCGGCTCGTCGTAGTAGGTCTCCTGGCCGCGGGCGTGCGCGTCCCGGATGGTCTCGATGGTCAGCAGCGGCGTCTTGGTCTGCACGTAGTGGACGTCGGCCGGGTCGGTGATGCCGGCCTCGGCCATCGCCCGCCGCACGCCCTCGGCGACCTTCTCGACCATGGTGAGCCGGCCGATGTCCTCGGGCAGCAGCGTCTCGCTCATCGCGAAGCCCACGGTCAGCCGCGGCTCGTCGGTCTTCTCGACCGAGTCCTCGGGCAGGGTGGCGAAGATCGTGGCGTGCGGGCTGATCACGCCGTCCGTGCCACCGGACCACACGATCGGGATCTGGCCGACCTCCTCGGCCGAGCGGCTGCCCTTGGCCAGCAGCACCTCGCGGAACGCGCGGTCGGCGATGATCCGCGTGTAGTCGTTGACGCCGCCGTTGCCCTCGGTCTTGCCGATGACGGCGACCACCCGGTCGGCCTCCATGACGCCGGTGTCGATCAGCGCGGCGAGCTCGGAGGCGTCGCTGACGTTGTGCAGGGGGACCTTGCGGACCTCGATCGGTGCGGGCATGGCGATCTCCAGGGGGTGAGGTGGATCGATCGGGCTGCGGTCGCCGACGACGCGGTGGCGTCGTCGTGGTGCGTCGTCGTGGTGCGTCGTCGTGGTGCGTCGTCGTGGTGCGTCGTCGTGGGGCGCCGGCCGCGGTGCTCCCGCCGCAGGCGACCTCGTCGAGACCCTAGCCCCGATTCCCTTAGCAGTGAACTACTTGTCGTGGCGCCCGTCACCTGTCGGCGGTGCGGTGGACGGGCCCGGCACCGCCGGTCAGCCGGTCCCCGGACCCGCCCCAGCGGGCGGCGACGATCTCCGCGGCGATGGAGACCGCCGTCTCCTCCGGTGTGCGGGCGCCGAGGTCCAGGCCGATCGGTGAGGACAGCCGGGACAGCTCGGTCTCGGTCAGCCCCGCCTCCCGCAGCCGCTCCAGCCGCTCGTCCGACGTCCGCCGGGAGCCCATCGCGCCGACGTAGGCCACCGGCAGCCGCAGTGCGACCTCCAGCAGCGGGACGTCGAACTTCGGGTCGTGGGTGAGCACGCAGAGCACGGTGCGCTCGTCGATGCGCCCGGCGTCGGCCTCGGCCTGCAGGTACCGGTGCGGCCAGTCCACGACCACCTCGTCGGCGTCGGGGAAGCGGCGGGTGGTGGCGAACACCGGGCGGGCGTCGCACACGGTGACCCGGTGGCCGAGGAAGGACCCCACCCGGGCGACGGCCGCGGCGAAGTCGATGGCCCCGAAGACGACCATCCGGGCCGGCGGGGCGTAGGAGGCGACGAACAGCGTCAGCTCGTCCCCGCGCCGCTCGCCGTCGACGCCGTAGGCCAACGTGGCGGTGCGGCCGGCGGCCAGCATGCCCCGCGCGTCGTCGGCGACGGCGTCGTCCAGGTGCTGCTCGCCGAAGCCGCCGGCGCGGCGGTCGGGCCACAGCACCATCCGCCGGCCCAGCCGGCCGGCCGGGCCGCGGACGCAGGTGACGACGGCGACCGGCTCGTGCGCGGCGACCGAGGCCGCCACGTCCCCGAGCTCGGGGAAGGTCTCCTGCGACACGGCCTCCACGAACACGTCCAGGACGCCGCCGCAGGTCAGGCCCACGGCGAACGCGTCGTCGTCGCTCACGCCGTAGCGCTGCAGGACCGGCGTCCCGGTGCCGACGACGTCGGTCGCCTGCTCGTAGACCGCGCCCTCGACGCAGCCGCCGGACACGCTGCCCACCGCGGTCCCGCCCGGACCGACCAGCATCGCGGCCCCGGCGGGCCGGGGGGCCGAGCGCCACGTATCCACGACGGTGCCCACCCCCACGGTCTCCCCGGCCCGCCACCAGGCGAGGAGGTCCTCGAGGACGTCCCTCATCCGACTGCTCCTCTCCGGTGCCGCGCGGGGGACGGGGTCCCCTCGCGGTCATCCTGCAGCAGGTGGCCGGGGGCCCGCCGCGGGCGGGCGGGCGG